>JASHPF010000103.1 GCA_030038295.1 Streptosporangiaceae bacterium | reverse complement strand
AACACCACCGTGGTGTTCTTGTCCACGCCGATCTCGACCAGGCTCTGCAGGTTGCGTAGCTGCAGCGCGAGGGGGTGCGCCATCATCGTGTCCGAGGCCTGGCCGAGCGCGGCAGCTGCCAGCGACTCGCCCTCCGCGTTGATAATCTTCGCGCGCTTCTCCCGCTCGGCCTCGGCCTGCCTGGCCATGGCCCGCTTCATGGTCTCGGGCAGCTGAATGTCCTTCAGCTCCACGAGCGTAACCTCCACGCCCCAGTCGGCCGTCGTGGCGTCGAGGATCTTGCGGATGTCCAGATTGATGGTGTCGGTCTCGGCCAGCGTCTGGTCCAGCGTGTGTTGGCCGACGACCTTGCGCAGTGTTGTCTGGGCGATCTGGTTGATCGCAGCATGGACGTTCTCGATCGCCACCACCGACTTCACCGCGTCGACCACGCGGAAGTAGGCGACCGCCGACACGTCCACACTGACGTTGTCGCGGGTGATGATGCCCTGGGACTGGATCGGCATCGTCACGATACGCAGCGACACCTTGCGCAGCTGGTCGACGAACGGAATGATCAGCCGGAGTCCGGGTGCACGGCAGCCGCGCAGCCGGCCGAGCCGGAACAGCACGCCCTCCTCGTACTGCCAGACGAGCCGTATTGCCATCGCGAGTCCGACCAGCACCAGCACCGCGACGACGACGAGGACCGCAATCAGCGTTTGCATGGCATCCTCCGTAAACCTCAGTCAGTCTCACGTTGCGTCCGGTCGACGCGAGCCGGCGAGGGGCGAACGTCCTCTCCTTGAGAGTCGCTGGTCGGCCACAGCGGACTCCGCCGCGAGCGCGGGCCGCCGTTGCTGACTTCGCGACCGCGGCTGACCGGCGAGCGGCAGCCTGCGGGCGCCTTCCTGCGCCCGCTAGCTTCCCGCAGCCACCGGGCCGAGCTCGACGCCTGCGAGCTCGGCGTAGATGAGGAAGCGGAACGGATCCTGGAGCTGGTGGCGCTCCATGAGCCGGTAGAGCGCCTGCGTGCGCAGCCGGCCGAGCTCGGCGTGTCCAGGGTGCCGGGCGAGGCCAGCCGTGGCGATCTCGAGGGCGAGAGCCGCGTCGCGCTGCGCGAGGAGGATCCGCGCGACCGCGGCGAACTTCTCGGCCTTGCCGTCGGCCAGCAGGTCAAGCGCGGCGGCGCGGTCTGCCGGGCCGACCGGCTCCAGGCCCTGCCCGTCTGGCTGCCAGTAGCCGGAGTGCTGGTGGTACAGCCGCTGCAAGAAGTGCTCGCGGATAGCCAGGTACGGGCCGACCGCAACCTGGTGCGCCCGCAGCGTCTCGGGCAGCACGCTGGCGTCCAGCATGTCGGTCAGGGTCTGTCCGCGGCGGATCGCGGCCAGCCCAGCGTCCCGCAGGTCGGTGAGCGCGGCGAGCAGCCCTGCCACGGTCTCCACGGTGACCAGCTCGGTGAGCAGGGGATGTCCGTGCACCAGCACGCGCGGGCCGAGCTCCTCGATGAGCCGCAGCACGTCAAGCAGTCCGTCCGGGGATCCCTCGGCAAAGAACGGCGCGCCCAGATACGGCATCATCACGTCGCCGGTGAACAGCACGCCGCTGGCTGGCAGGTACACCATCAGCGCATCGCTCGTCTCCCCGCCGGTCACGGGGTACAGCACGAATTCGGTCCCGCCGACCGACAGCGACGTGACGGTCGCAACTGGCTGGTCTACAGCTATCGCGACGGGCGCGGCCGGCGCGTCACTGCTGCCGAAGCGGACCCCGTTCCCGGTGAAGTAACGGAACGGGAAGACATTCCCGCGCTGACGCTGCCGCTCGGCCGCGAATCCTGCCTGCGCGATCACCTGGGTCGACGCCCCAGTGACCGCACCGACGCCTCCGACGTGGTCGAAGTGCGCGTGCGTCAAGATCAGGTGGCTGACGTCACGACCGTCGATGCCGACGTCTGCCAGCGCCGCCCGGACACGGTGCTCGGCCGTCCCGGCGTCGATCGCCACGATGCCCGCGGCGGTGCGGACGAAGGCAAAGTCGGCGAAGTCGTAGCCCTGCGCCACCACGACCCCGGGCGCCACCTCGGCGATTCTGGGGGACATCATGTGGAAACCGTCGGCCGCGGTCATCCAGCCGCCGTTGAACTCCAGCCGCGCGTCGGTCGGGGCAGACGACATGCCCGAGCTGGCCGCGGCCAGGGCTGCCGGCTCGTCCTTGCCAGCCGCGGCGTAGGCCGCGGCCAGCCCGTGGTAGACGGCGCGGATCATGGGGCTCGGGAACTGGTCGCGGACGGCCAGCACGAACTCCAGGTCGGCGATCGCTCGCTCGGCGTATCCGGCGTCGGCTGGCAGCCCGGCCAGGGCGAGCCCGCGATAGTACTGGGCCGGGCCCAGGTCCCTGCTGGCCGCGTCGTCCAGCCGTGCTACGCCGGTCGCGATGTCGGCGCCCGCTCGGACCTGGAAATAGCCGGCCAGGGCCAGCGGCAGCACCTGATCCGGCTGGCTGGCGGCGAGCGCCTCGAAGTAGCGGTACCCGTCCTCATCGGCTCCCGTCGCGGCCAGCACGGTCGCGAGGGTGACCAGCGTCGCCCGATCGGCGCCGGGCCAGGCCGCCGCCGCCTTCAGCGCCTCGACGGTACGGTCCTTGACGATCTGCTCTGACATGCGGACCACCTCCTCTAGTTGAAATACTCTAACTCTGACTTGATAAAGTCAATCTAAGCGACTTGGAATTCAACTAGGCGACGGCTAAGCTGCGCGTATGCGGAGTTACGGCGAGTACTGCTCGATCGCCAAGGCGCTAGACGTCATCGGCGACCGGTGGAGCCTGCTCATCGTCCGAGAGCTACTTATCCGCGGCGGCTGCCGGTACACCGACCTGAAGGACGGGCTGCCGGGAATCGCGACGAACCTGCTGTCGGACCGAATCCGCGAGCTGGAGTCGGCGGGCCTGGTCCGCCGGGAAGACGCGCCACCGCCCGTCGCCACGACACTGTTTCACCTGACGGAGGCCGGCGCAGAGCTCCGGCCGGTCCTCGACGCCCTCGGCAGGTGGGGTGTCCGGTACATGATCGAGCCCGCCGATGGTGACCAGTTCCGTGGTCAGTGGTTCGCCTTCCCGGCGTCGTTGTTCCTGCGCGACCGCGATCCTGGCGGGCCGCCGCTGCTGATCGAGCTGCGGGCCGCCGACAGCCCGGCGGTCATCGAGGTGTCCGGCGGGACGGTGTGCACCCGGCCCGGCACCGCAGCCGACGCCGACCTCACGCTGGCCGGCGCACCGCAGCTTATCCTTCGCCTGTTCGCCGGCGGTCTATCCCCGGCCCAGGCCGCGGACCTGGGCCTGCAGATCCGCGGCGACGCCCGCGTGCTCGACCGTCTGCTGCCGGGCTCACCGGACGCCGCCGGGTCCACGCCTGCGGGGGCTCGCGGGAGGACTCGTGCCTGACCGAAAGCCGCCTCGGATGGCCGGCCAAGAAGCCGACACACTGCGCGCCTTACTGCAATACCAGCGAGAGTCGCTGGCCAGGAAGGTCGCCGACATCGACGACACGATTGCGGCCCGCTCCCCCGTCGGCAGCGGCACCAGCCTGCTGTGGCTCATCAAGCACATGGCGCGCGCGGAGATCACCTGGGTGCTCTTCCGCTTCGCCGGGCAGGACGTCGTGATTCCCGACGACACGCCGCGGCCGGGAGAGCGGCTCGCGGACGCGGTCGCCTTCTACCGGTCGACGTGGGCGGGGGTTGACGCGGTGGCGTTCGCCGCTACGCCGCTTGATCAGCTGTGCCGCCGGTCCGACGCCGACCCGCCGGTGAGCCTGCGGTGGGTGCTCATGCACCTGCTCGCGGAGACGGCCCGGCACGTCGGGCACGCGGATATTCTCCGCGAGCTGATCGACGGACAGGTCGGCCGGTAGTTGCGCTCGAGGCCTGGGCCGGGTGACGGGTTCGCAGTTATCGTGCTCTCAGACAGGCCCGGATCGCCGCGGCGCACGCGGATCCGGCCGAGGGAGGAGCCGCCGTGACCCACCTGCCGGTGCCGGGCTCGGACACCCGGGACGTGTGGGAGATCTACCTCTCGCCCACCTGGATGCCGGCCCTGCTCGCCGCGGACGAGCTAGGCGTCCTGGCGTCGATCGCGGACGAGCCCGGCTCCGTCGCTGAGGTGTCGGCCAGGCTCGGGCTCAACGGCCGCGCCCTGGGCTCGGTGCTGGCCCTGCTCGCGTCGCTCGGCTACCTGGTGCCGCGCCAGGGCCGTTTCCACGTCACCGACGCGGCCCGCCATCACCTGCTGCCGTCGAGCCCCTTCCACTGGGGCGGGGTGTGGGCCCAGATGCGCCAGGGCAGCCCGCTGTACACCCAGCTGCGCACCGCGCTGATCACCCCGGATCCAGCCGAGGCGATCCCGCGGGGTAACGGCGACCGCAGCGTGGACGGATGGGCGAGCGGCACCCTCAGTCCCGAGGCGGCGGCGTCCATGACGAAGTACATGCACAGCCACTCAGCCGCAGCCGCGGTCGCCGTGGCGCACACCGACCTGTTCGCCTCGACCCGCCGGCTGCTGGACGTCGGCGGCTGCTCGGGCGTGTTCTCGATCGTGCTCGCCGAGCGCCACCCCGGGCTCAGCTGCACGATCATGGACCTCCCGGCGGTCTGCGAGCTCACCCCGGACTACGTCAAGGAGCGCGGGCTAGCAGACCGGATCGACACTTACGCCGCCGACATGTTCCGCGACCCCTGGCCGCACGGCTACGACGCGGTGTTCCTGTCCAACATCTTCCACGACTGGCGGCCCGCCACCTGCCTCGCGCTCGCCCGGAGCGCCTTTGGGGTGCTGCCTGCGGGTGGCACGATCAACGTGCACGAGATGCTGCTGGACGACGACGGCGCGGGCCCGCGGACGGCGGCCGCGTTCTCCGTGCTGATGGCGGCCAGCACCCAGGGGCAGCAGTTCACCTTCGGTCAGCTGGAGTCGCTGCTCACCGAGGCCGGCTTCGTCGACATCGACTGCCGGTCGACCTCGCCGCTGCACTCCCTCGTCCGGGGGCGCAAGCCGTAGCTGGGCTCGGGCTGGCGGGCTAAAGCGAGCTGCCGTCGGGTAGTGGGAAGCGCATGGGGGACTCGGCTGGGAATGCTGTGCTGATCATCGGAGCGGGCCCATCCGGCCTGTTCGCCGCCGTCGAGCTGGCCCGACACGGGGTACGAGCGAGGGTGATCGAGCGCGAGCCGCGACCGCACCACCAGGCCCGCGCCACCGCGCTACAGCCAGGCACGCTGGAGATTCTCCAGCAGGCGGGCGTGCTGGA
>JASHPF010000102.1 GCA_030038295.1 Streptosporangiaceae bacterium | reverse complement strand
GCAGGCGGCCACCGACTTCCGGCCGACAGGGTCGGGTTCGGTGTGCTTCCGGGCCGCCGAGGGCCGGGCGTTCAGCGACATCGAGAACGAGGTCCGCGAGCTGCTGAACATGGACGCCGGCAGCAAGCCGGTGGAGGTATCGAAGGACACCTACGGGTTCACCTGGCTGGTCTGCCGGCACTCGCCGGACGATCCGGAAGGCCTGGTCACCGACCTGCACGCGGTGAACTCCTCGCTCGAGTCCGGCGGCTTCGGCCCGCAGCTGCTGTGCACGATCATGGCGTTCAAGGACTCCGGCGGGCGGCCGCTCGGCCTCGTTTACCTGTACAAGCGCGGCACGTTCTACCCGTTCGCGCCGCTGTCAGGGGAGCGCAGGGACAACGCGCTGGAACTGCAGATGCGCGGCACGCTCGCCGACGACCTGAAGATCGAGCCCGACCTCGGCCGGTGGATGGCCATCTGGGGCGCGCCCGGCCTGTAGGCCGTCCGGCCGCGCCCCGCATCGCCGTGGGCTACGGCAGCGCGAGCATCTGATCCAACGCGGCCCTGGCCTCCCCGGCGGTCTGGTCGTCAACCGTGATCTGGTTGACCAGCCTGCCGTCGGCGAGCGACTCCAGCGTCCAGACCAGATGCGGCAGGTCGATCCGGTTCATGGTGGAGCAGTAGCACACGGTCTTGTCCAGAAAGACCACGGTCTTGTCCGGATTGCTGGCGGCCAGCCGCTGCACGAGATTGAGCTCGGTGCCCACGGCCCAGGCGGACCCGGCCGGAGCGTCCTCGATGGTTGCGATGATCTTCTCGGTCGAGCCGATGTGGTCCGCCCCGAGGACAACCTCGTGCTGACACTCCGGGTGGACCAGGACGTTCACGCCGGGGATGCGGGCCCGCACGTCCGCGACGCAGGCCGGCGAGAACCGGCCGTGCACGGAGCAGTGACCGCGCCAGAGGATTATCGTGGCCGCGCGCAGCTGGTCGGCCGTCAGCCCGCCCGTGTCACCGGGCGCGTGCGGGTCCCACACCACGCAGTCGTCCAGGCTCAGCCCCAGTTCGAGGACCGCGGTGTTGCGGCCGAGGTGCTGGTCGGGCAGGAACAGCACCTTGCTGCCACGGCCGAGCGCCCAGGTCAGGGCCCGGCGCGCGTTCGACGATGTACACACCGTGCCGCCGTGGCGACCGGTGAACGCCTTGATGTCGGCCGAGGAGTTCATGTAGGTGACGGGGACTACCTGCTCGGCCAGGCCGAGGTCTTCGAGCGCATCCCAGCACTGCTCGACCTGGTTGTAGGTGGCCATGTCGGCCATCGAGCAGCCGGCTGCCAGGTCCGGAAGCACGACCTTCTGGTCGGCGGAGGTGAGGATGTCCGCCGACTCGGCCATGAAGTGGACGCCGCAGAACACGACGAACTCGGCGCCGGGCCGGGCAGCCGCCTCCCTCGCCAGCTTGAACGAGTCGCCGGTAATGTCGGCGAACTGGATGACCTCGTCCCGCTGATAGTGATGGCCGAGCACGAAGGCGCGGTCGCCGAGCGCAGCCCGTGCGGCCCGTGCCCTCGCGACCAGTCCGGGGTCGCTGGCCGGCGGCAGCTCGCCGGGGCACTCGACGCCTCGCTCGGACGCCGGATCTTCTCCCGCGCCGAGCACGAGCAGGGGCAGCGACCGGCGAGTCTGGGACGCTGCGCGGGCGGCGGGCTCGGCCTGGATGGTCCGTGCTGGCATCGTCATGGGGGCTCCCATCACCGCGACTTATCGTCCAAGTGACGATACTATCGTAGTCCCCGGGGGGAAGGGCGGCGTCGGCCGGTCCGGGTGATAGCGGATCGTGCGGCCAGGTGACGATGTCGTGAATACCGGACTAACGGCGCATGGAGCCGACGGCCGGGCCAGGGCCTGGGCCGGTAGCCGGTGACGCAAGGCCCAGCTGCACCGGAATGAGCGGGCCGGCAGTATCGTTGTGACAGCAGGACGGGGCCGCCGACAGGACGGCGGCCGCCCGGCGATTGCCGGTCTACCGGACTCAGGAGCGAATGCAGATGACAGTTCAGGACGAGGCGACCACCAAGGGCGTCCTTCTCACCGACGCGGCGGCGACTAAGGTGGGCAGCCTCCTTCAGCAGGAGGGCCGCGACGACCTGCGGCTGCGTATTGCTGTTCAGCCTGGCGGCTGTTCGGGCCTGCGCTACCAGCTGTACTTCGACGAGCGGGAGATGGACGGCGACGTGGTCAGCCAGTTCGGCTCGGTCCAGGTCGTGACCGACCGGATGAGCTTCCCCTACCTCGGCGGGGCCACCATCGACTTCGTGGACACGATCGAGAAGCAGGGCTTCACCATCGACAACCCGAACGCCACGGGCTCATGCGCCTGCGGCGACTCATTCCACTAAGCAGCACCGCGCGGCAACTGCCGCCGGCCCGCCATCACGGCGCAGCCGGCGGCAGTTTTGGTTGGCCGGCGCGCTCGGGACGAGGCGCGGCGGCGGCTCACGGAGGAGCGGACCCGTGGGTGGTGCCAGCAGCGGCAGGCGGATCTGGTGGCCGGGCATAACCCGCCCGGCTTCGGCTGGCGTGTAGCCTGTGGGCCGCGGACCCACGCGGACAAGACCGGAGTCCCTCACCATGCGAATTGCTGTCACCGGCTCGATCGCCACCGACAACCTCATGACCTTCCCTGGCCGGTTCGCCGAGCAGTTCCTCGCCGACAAACTGTCCAAGATCTCTCTGTCGTTCCTGGTCAACGGCCTCGAGATCCGGCGCGGGGGAGTAGCCGCCAACATCGCGTTCGGGCTCGGCTGCCTGGGTCTGCGGCCGCTGCTGGTCGGCACGGTCGGCGACGACTTCGGCGAGTACCGGCAGTGGCTCGATGAGCACGGCGTCGATACCAGCCTGGTGCGGACGTCCGAGCGATTCCACACCGCGCGGTTTGTGTGCACGACCGACGTCGACCTCAACCAGATCGCGTCGTTCTACCCCGGCGCGATGAGCGAGGACGCGGGTCTCGACCTGACCGTCCTGGTCGGCCACGCCGATCTCGTCCTCATCGGAGCGGGCGACCCGGCGGCCATGCTGAGCCTGACGCAGCAATGCCGTGACCTGCAGATCCCGTTTGCCGCCGACACCTCCCAGCAGCTGGCCGTGCTCGAAGGTGACCAGATCCGGCAGCTGGTCGGCGGTGCCAGCTATCTGTTCAGCAACGAGTACGAGGCCTCGCTGACCGAGCACAAGACCGGCTGGACGGCCGACGAGCTGGTCGCGCAGGTCGGCACCCGGGTGACCACGCTCGGCCCGGACGGGGTGCGGGTGGACCGTGACGGAGAGCAGCCCATCGTCGTCGGTCCGGTCAAGGACGTGACCACGGTCGACCCGACCGGTACCGGCGACGCGTTCCGCGCGGGGTTCCTGGCCGCCGTTGCCTGGGGTCTCGACCTCGAGCGGGCCGCCCAGCTAGGCAACCTCATGGCGATCCGGGCCCTCGAGACCACCGGGCCGCAGGAGTACGCGCTCCGGCCGGCCGACCTGGTCGCGCGCTGTACGACCTCGTACGGGGACGCCGCTGCGGACGAGCTGGCCGCCCATCTCGGCTAGCCGATCCTGGCCGTTCGGCCCTGTGCCGGTCTGCCGGGGCCGGGCGCGGCCGCCGTCAGCGGGCCAGTACTACACGCGGTAGCGTGAGTGCCATGCTGGCTCTGGCTTCGGGCGCGTCCTATCACGGCCCGGCCAAGCTCACCTTCGCGAGCGCGTTCACGTCGTGGACGCTCGATCCGTGGTCGCTCGCCGCGATCGTGATCCTCGGCGGGCTGTACGTGGCCGGCGTGGTCGCGGTTCGCCGCCGTGGGGAGCGATGGCCGGCCGGCCGGGTCGTCCTGTTTTGCGGCCTCGGCCTCGGCTTCGGCGCCATCGCCACGATGTCGTTCGTCGGCGTCTATCAGCCCGTGCTGTTCTACGTCCGGTCGGTCCAGACCGTGCTGCTGCTGCTCGTCGTGCCGCTGTTCGTGGCCCTCGGCAGGCCGTTGTCGCTCTTCATCGTCGTCCGCCCGCGGGCGGGGCAGCGGCTGCAGGCGGCGATCGGCAGCCGCACCGCGCAGCTGCTCACCTTCCCGCCGGTCACCACGTTCGTGCTGGTGCTGACCCCGTTCCTGATCTACTTCACGGCCTGGTACGCAGCGGGGTTCGGCTCCGGGCTGGTTGCCCAGCTCACGCACCTCGCGCTGCTCGCGCCCGGCTTCGTGTTCTTCTGGACGCTGCTGCGCGTCGATCCGGTGCCACGGGCCTACCCGTACATCCTCACGCTGTGGATCACTGCCGCCGAGGTGGTCGGCGACGCGGTCCTCGGCATCGCCGTCATCGCCGACACCAGCCTGCTGGCCGGCCCGCATTATCACGCCGTGGCCTACCCGTGGGGCCCGACGCTGGCCACGTCACAGGTGCTCGGCGGCGGAGTGCTGTGGATCCTCGGCGACATCGTGGGCCTGCCGTTCCTCGCGGCCCAGCTGATCCAGATGATGCACGAGGACGAGGCCGACGCCAGGGCCATCGACGCCGAGCTCGACGCCCAGGAGGTCGCGGCTGCGCCGTCCGGAGTTCTCGGTGGTGCCAGCGAGGCCGCCGTGACGGCTGAGGTGAGCCAGCCGCCGATGCAGCGGCCATGGTGGGAGTCCGACCGGCGGTTCTCGGACCGATTCCGCGCCCTCGACGACCCCGACTAGGGGCGCCTGGGACGAGCAGCTCAGTAGCTGCGGCGGACCAGGAAGGACCAGCCGACGGGCAGGTCCGCGGCTCGGACAAACTCGTGCGACTTCAGCGCGCACCAGGCGGGCAGGTCGGTCTTGGCAGCGGGATCGTCCGCGAGTACCTCGATGATCTGGCCGATGGCCACGTCCCTGATCCGGTCCGCGAGCATGATGATGGGGATCGGGCACTTGCGGCCCAGCGCGTCCAGCGTGAGGGACGGCGGCGGACCGCCCGCCACGGCGGCCGGGCCCGCCGCGTCCTCAGGCCGGGCCGGGGACGCCCGCCGGGTGCGGCGCTGCCTCTGGGTCACGGCGTTACTCCGGCGGTGTCGGTCGCGGTGCCGGCCGCGACGGTCTGCCGGATCCTGGCGACGATCGGCGGCAGCGCGTCCAGGAACGCGGTGACCGCGTCCTCGCCCGCGCCGCGGGGCAGCGACACGCGCACGTTGCCGTGGGTGAGCGCGCCCATGGCAGCGAGCACGTGGCTCGGCTGCCGGGTGTCCGCTACGCAGGCGCTGCCGGACGACACCGAGAACCCGGCCCGGTCCAGCTCCGTCACGAGCGCCTCGCCGTCCACATACAAACAGGAAAACGTCACGATGTGCGGCAGCCGGTCAGCCGGGTCGCCGTACACGACGGCGTCCGGCACCCGCTCCGGCACGGCCGCGCGGATACGGCCCACGAGCGCGCGCAGCGCGCCGTCCAGCGCAGCCCGTTCCCTCCCCATGGCGCTGAGCGACGCCGCGGCAGCGAGGATCTCCGGCACGTTCGGGAAGCCGGGGACGCGCCGGCCCTCGCGGTCGTCGGCCGGGAACGGCTCGCGCCAGCGCGTGGCGCGCCGCACCACGAGAACGCCCACGCCTGCTGGGCCGCCCCACTTGCGCGCGCTCGCGGCCAGCAGCGCCCAGCCCGCCGGGATCGGCAGGCGTCCCGCCGATGCCCCGGCGTCGACGAGCAGCGGCACGCGGGCTCGCTCACACTCGGCCGCGGCCGCCGCCACCGGCTGGACGGTGCCGACCTCGTGGTTCGCCGACTGCAGGCAGGCGAGCAGGGTGCGGTCGCGCCCGACAGCGGCCGCGAACTCGGTCGCGTCAGCCCGTCCCACCCGGTCCACGCCGATGATGGTGACCGCCGTTCCGCTGACCCGGTGCAGCCAGTCGGCCGCATTGAGCACCGCCGAGTGCTCCACCGCGCTCGCGACGAGGTGGCCGGGGCCGCGGCTGGCGGACTGCCGGGCCTGGACCGCGCCGAGCACGGCCAGGTGCACCGCCTGAGTCCCTGAGCTGGTGAACGACACCTCGTCCGGCCGGGCGCCCAGCTCGGCCGCGACCGACTCCCTGGCCTGGTCGAGCAGCAGCCGCGCCCGCCGGCCCTCGCGATGCAGCCGAGCGGGGTCGGCCCAGCCGTCGTGCAGGGCGGTGAGCAGGGCCTCGCGCGCGCTCGGATGCAACGGCTCGGCAGAGGCCGCGTCGAGGTAGCCGCTGCCCGCGCGCACGGTCGCGGTCGGCGCTGTTGCTGCCACGGTGCTGACTCTAGTCAGCCGAGCCGGCGGCCGGCTCGCACCGGGCGGTGTGGGCGCGGCGAGACCAGGCCGGGGGTACCCCCTACGACGACTCGTCGGCGTTGTACTGTTTTCCACGACAGGCTGTAGGACGTCGAACCCATCCGGCCGCCGGAGCCGGGAGTTAGCTGCTGGGAAGGCCATCTGTGAGTCCCAATCACCGGGCCGCCGGGGACGGCGCCCCGCCTCCCCGGGCGCGGGCGCGGGTGACCCGGCGCTGGCTGTCGTGCGCCGTCCTGGCCGCGGGGCTCGTCTTCCTGACGAGCGGCTGTGACGCCAGCACCGTGGAGCGACTAGGGCTGCGCGCCCCGCTCACTACGCAGGCCAAGCTGATCGTCGACCTGTGGCAGGGCGCCTGGATCGCGGCCCTCTGCGTGGGCGCGGTCGTGTGGGGCGGCATCCTGTGGACGATCATCTTCCATCGCAAGCGTGGCGACCAGATCCCGCACCAGGTGCGGTACAACCTGCCGATCGAGATCCTCTACACCGTCGTCCCGTTCATCATGATCGGTGTGCTGTTCTACTTCACCGCCAGGGACGAGAACCGGTTCGACTCGCTGTCCGCTCACCCCAACGTGGTCGTGGACGTGACGGGCTTCCAGTGGAGCTGGGAGTTCCAGTACCCGCAGTACCCCGTCAAGAACTCGGCGCACGGCGTGACCGAGATCGGTGCCATGTGGAACGGCGAGCTGGGTGCGGGCGCAAACGAGAGTCAGCTGCCGCTGCTGGAGATCCCTGACCACGAGACAGTTCGCTTCAACCTCACCTCGAACGACGTCGTCCACTCGTTCTGGGTGCTGCCATTTGACTTCAAGCGGGACGTGCTGCCCGATCACCCGAACCACTTCGAGGTCTATCCGACCGGGACGCTGTACGGCGGTCCGGACAGCATCGGGCGCTGCTCGGAGCTGTGCGGCCTCTACCACAGCCGGATGCTCTTCCGGATCAAGATCGTGACTCCGGCCCAGTTCACGGCCTGGATCACAGCGCAGCAGAGGCTGGAGAACGCATCTGGGGGGGCGCAGTGACCACGTACCAGCAGCCGTTGGCGCAGCCGGGGACGATGACTGCCCGGCCGTACCGGAAGGGCTCTCTGCTCGCGGACTGGCTGTCGTCGACCGATCACAAGGTCATCGGTCACCTGTACCTGATCACCTCGTTCGTGTTCTTCCTGATCGGCGGCGCCATGGCGATGATCATGCGCGCGCAGCTGATGGGCCCGGACAACAGCATCGTGTCCGACCAGCAGTACAACGAGCTGTTCACCATGCACGGCACGATCATGCTGCTGCTGTTCGCCACTCCGCTGTTCGTCGGGTTCGCCAACGAGATCATGCCGCTGCAGATCGGCGCGCCGGACGTGGCGTTCCCGCGGCTGAACCTGCTGAGCTACTACATGTTCACCTTCGGCGGCACGATCTTGCTGCTGAGCTTCCTGACGCCGGGCGGCGCGGCCGCGTTCGGCTGGTACGCCTACTCGCCGCTGACCAGCGCGCAGTACTCGCCGGGTCTCGGCGCCGACATGTGGATCATGGGCCTGACGCTGTCCGGCCTGAGCACCATCCTCGGCGGCGTCAACTTCGTGACCACGATCCTGTGCATGCGGGCGCCCGGCATGACCATGTTCCGGATGCCGATCTTCACCTGGAACATCCTGCTGACCTCGATGCTGGTCCTGCTCGCCTTCCCGGTGCTGGCGGCGGCCCTGCT
>JASHPF010000101.1 GCA_030038295.1 Streptosporangiaceae bacterium | reverse complement strand
GCCAGCGCTGCCGTGGCCGCGGATGGCCCGGCCGCGGCCAGCCAGCACGCCCCGGTCCCGAGCGGCAGCGCGAGCCAGTGCGGGCGCCAGCGAGCGGCACAGCCGACCGCCGCGAGAGTCAGCGTGACGACCACCACCGCGGGGGTGAGGAGCAGCTCCGCGATCAGCGTGACGGTCGCGAGCGCAGCAGGCAGCTCGCCGCGTCGGAACCGGAAGACCGGGTCAGGCGGCTGCGAGCGCCGCGGGCTGCGCCGCGCCACCCCGGCCGCTGTGCTGCGCATGCCGGGTCAAGAGTCCCAGCCCTCGGCTATGTGTGCCCAGGAAACTGGCGAACCGCCCGCATCTGTCACGGGCAGGGGTGGCCGGGGCGTCTGCACGATCAGGCGGAACATGTCGGGTCGCAGCACCGCGATGGTCAGCGCCACCGGCCGGTCGTTCGGATCGGCGAACCGCACCGTGATCATCAGCGCGGGCTGGCCGGCCGCGAGCCGCAAGCTGCGCGCCACCGAGGGGGGCGGGGCCTGCTGCTCGATGTGCAGTGCGGATGGGGCGCCGTCCAGTGGCACCGGCTCGCCGTCGATCGCGGGCTGCGCCGGGATGTCGGCGACGGTCGTGACCTGGAGCAGGTTGAAGGCGGTCGGCAGCCCGGCCGCGGCGCCGACGCTCGCCGCGGCGGCCAGGTCGCCAGGCACGTACGTGGTGCAGAGCGCGGCCGGCTCGCCGCCGGCGGTCCAGAGGAATCTGACCATGCACACCTGCTGGTCGGGCGGTGTGCCGAGGGCCCACGCGATGTCCTCGGGCGGCAGCCGCCAGGTCACCTGCCGACTTCGGCAGGTGAACTGGGCGCCCATACTGTCGACGTAGGTCGTGAGGCCAGGCACGCCCTCCAGGCCGATGACGTAGTCAGCCGGACTCGCACGGTAGAGCTGGCCGTCCGCCAGCCGGCGGACCAGGTGCCTGCCGACCAGCTCGGCCACCGCCGCGTCGATCTCCCCCGTGCTGACGTTGTACCGCCGCGCGAGCGCCGAGTGCCGGGGTAGTCGCCAGCCCGGCTCGTGATGCACCAGGGCCGCCGCGAGCCGATCGGCGAGCACGCTCACCGCCTGCCCCGGCCCTCGCGCCGGCTGCGATCGCCCGGCCTGCTGCCGTCTGCCCCCCTCGCCGGCGCTCGTCAGTCCGTGCGCCGGCCGTGCCGCGGCTCCCGCCGCGTTCGCCGTGCGCGCGGTCTCGTCATCGCCAGCCGCGACCGGCCAGCCGACGTACGGGGCAGTCATAGCCAGTCACTCGGCGTGGCGGCGAGAGTAAGCCACGATCGCCCGGCCGATCAGGATCAGCACCAGCACGAGCACGAGCAGGATGAGCGCCGCGTCGTAGGACAGTACGCGCGCCTGCCCGCCGAGGTCCCAGAAGTTCCAGACGGCGTAGGTAAGGAACCCGACGGGGTGATTGGTCAGCGTCATGGTTGGGTTCAGCTCGCTCCACCCGGCGGTCAGCAACAGCGGTGCGGTCTCGCCGACCGAGATCGCGATGGCTACCAGCAGGCCGGTGACGATGCCGGGAATGGCAGCCTTGAAGATGATCTTGCGCAGCGCCCAGCCAGGCGGGATGCCCAGCGCATCGGCACCCTCCCGGTAGCCCGTCGGCACCTGCGTCAGCGACGTCTCGGTCGCCTTCGTGATGTAGGGGATGGTGATGACGGACACCACAAGCGCCGCGGGCAGCAGGCCGAACCCCCAGTGCAGGCCGATGACGAGCGCCAGGTAGCCGACCAGGCCGAGCACGATCGACGGGATGCCGGCCAGTACCTCGTACGCCCCGCGCAGCACGCCGCGATGCCGTCCGACCGCGTACTCCGACAGATACAGGCCGGTGAGGATGCTCACGGTGCCGCCGATGATGAGCACGCCCAGGGTAATGAGCAAGGTGCCGAGGATCGCCTGCCTGAGACCGCCCCCGACACCGCCCGCGGCCGCAGCAGTGTTGGTGGTCAGCACGCTCCACTGGAAGTTGGGTAGCGCGCGCACCAGCACGCCGCCCACCAGCCAGACGGTGGGTGCCACGACCGCGGCCAGCGCCACGAAGCACACGACCCAGAACACCCGGTTGGATATCTTGCGCCCCACCGGCACGGCCGGCCAGGGCTCGCTCGCCGGGTTCGCGGTCGCGGCGGCCGGCTGGCCCGGTGGCGCGCCGCCTGTACTGGTCATGTGCCTACAGCCCCCTGCCCACCGGGAGGGCGGTCCCGGTAACCCGCCGGACGAGCAGCCGCGCCGCCACGTTGGCCAGCAGCGTGATCACCATCAGCACGAGCGCCAGCAGCGCGAAGGCCGAGATGTCCATCTTGTCCAGGATGGCGGTGTCGATGTTCTGGACCAGGTTGGCCGCGATGGTGATCATGGCGCCGTAGAGGTTGGTCGGCAGCGAGCCGAGCGCGACGCCGCAGACCATGGCCACGGCGATCGTCTCGCCGAGCGCGCGGCCCAGACCGAGCACGACGGCGCCGATGATCCCGGCGCCGACCCACGGCAGCGTCACCTTGGTGGCGCACTCGAAGTCGGACATCCCGAGGGCGACCGCGCCCTCGCGCGGGAGGATGGGTACGCCGCGGATCAGGTCGCGCGACGTCGCGGCGATGATGGGGATGATCATGACCGCCAGTACCAGGCCCGAGGTCAGCAGGCCCTGGCCGTTACCGGTGTCGCCGCCAAGAAAGCCGAGCCAGCTCGGCACGTGATCCGCGAGAATCGGCGCCACGTCGTGCGCGATGAGCGGGCCGAACGTCAGCGCTCCCCACAGCCCGACGATGACGCTCGGCACGCCAGCCAGAAGCTCAAGGAAGAGTCCCATTACGTTGGCGAGCCGACGCGGCAGCCGCTCGACGATCACGAGCGCCGCGCCGATCGACACGGGAATCGCGACGATGAGCGCGATGGCCGACGTCGCGAGCGTGCCCAGAATCTCCGGGAGCGCGCCGAACGACTCGCCAGAGTTGTGCAGGATGCCGTACGACGTTTGCGGGGCGCCGTACGGCGAGCCGAAGTTCCACTTCGTCCCGGTGATGAAGCTCAAGCCGCTGAACCGCGCCGCCGGGATCGCCTTGACGACGAGCAACGTCAGCACGAAGAGCAGCATGAGCAGCGGAATTACCGCACCGCCGCGGCCGAGCCAGCGGAACACTCCGCCGTTCTTGAACCACGTGCCGGCCGGCCCGCCCAGCCGGCGGGGGGACGGTCTCGCCGCCCCCCCGCTCGGCTGCACGGTTGGTGCTGAAGCGGTCACCGGATCACCCGCTGATCGAGCTGATCAGCGTCTGTGACACGGACAGGGTGCCAGCCGGCAGCGGCTGGAAGTCCACCGTCCCCAGGTAGGTCGAGGTGTTGCCGGTGGTGACGATCCAGCTGAGGAACGCCTTGATCGCAGCGGCCTCGGCCGCGCTCGGCTGGGTCTTCTTCACGATGGCGTACTCGTAGTTGATGATGGGGTAGCCGCCAGACGCCGACGTGTTGATCAGGGACTCCGCCCCGCTCGCCGGTACCGCCGGGAAGCTGGCCAGCGCCGCCGCGATCGTCGTCGCGTTGGCCGGCTGGAACGAGCCGGCCTTGTTGGCCAGGTCGGCCGCGCTGAGGCCAGCTGCCGCCGCCTTGGTCTGGTAGCTGATGCCGATGTAGGCGATGCAGCCCTTGGTCGAGCCGCAGCCCGACACCATGCCGCCGCTGCCGGTCTCGGCCAGTGCGCCCGGTACCGTCGGCCACGTGATCGTCGTGTCCACATTCGACGACGGCCAGGCAGACGGGTCCTGCGCGTTCAGGTACGACGTGAACAGGAACGTGCTGCCCGAGCTGTCAGCGCGATGCAGCGTCACGATCTTCAGATCCGGCAGCGACACGCCAGGGTTCAGCGCGGCGATCGCCGGGTCATTCCAGCTGGTGATCTTGCCGGTGTAGATCTCGGTCAGCACGGTGCCGTTCAGGTTCAGCGGCGCCGACAGGCCCGGCACGTTGTAGTTGACGTCCACGGCGGCAACGGTCAGCGGGATGTTCAGCAGACCCGGGTACTGGGCAACGTCCGTCGACGACAGGTACGCATCCGACGCGCCGATGTTGACCAGGCCCTGGCTGGCGTCGGCGATGCCGGTGCCCGAGCCGGTGGAGCCCGATGTGATGGTGACCTTCGGGTTCGCGGACGAGTACGCGTTCTGCCACGAGCCGAAGAGCGGGAAGAGCAGCGTGCTGCCGGTCTCGCTGATAGTGCTGCCGTTGGCGTTCGCGGGCGGTGCCGACGTCGTCGGCTTCGCGGGGCTAGAGCTGCACGCCGCCGCCAGCACCGCGAGCGGGACGAGGGCGGCCGCACTGCATACCAAGCGGATTCTCTTGGCCACCTGGGAATACTCCTTCACTTCTGCACGCTTGCGCGTGCGTGGTAGGACTCGCACGCGGATGCGTGCGACGGTGGTCCGCGCGTCTGCGCGGCACTGCGCCCGCGCGGGAGGAGTGCTGTCCTCCCGTGCGGGTGGTCTTTGTCAGCCGAACCGGCCCTGCACGTAGCTAGCCGTTTCCTCTTCGACAGGATGCTCAAAGACCTGCCTGGTCTCGCCGTGCTCCACCAGGCGACCCTTGTTCAGGAACATGGTGCGGTCGGAAACCCTCGCGGCCTGCTGCATGTTGTGCGTCACGATGATGACGGTGATGTCCGGAACCAGCTTCCGGATCAGCGCCTCGATGGACTCAGTGGCGTTCGGGTCCAGGGCCGAGGTCGGCTCGTCCAGCAGCAGGATCTCCGGTTTGATAGCCAGCGCCCTGGCCAGGCAGAGCAGCTGCTGCTGGCCGCCGGACAGCCGGAACGGCGAGTCCTTCAGCCGGTCCTTGACCGCCCCCCACAGGCCCACGGCGGTCAGCTGCTCCTCGGCCACCTGCCGCATGCCCTGACGGCTGACCATCCGGTGCGCCCTGGTGCCGGCCACGACGTTCTCCATGATCGACATGGGGAACGGGTTCGGGCGCTGGAACAGCATGCCGACCCGGCGGCGCAACGACATCAGGTCAACGCCTGAGTGCCAGATGCTGCGGCCGTCCAGCAGCACGTCGCCAGCGTGCCGGTACGTGCTGACCTTGTCGTTCATCCGGTTGAAGGTGCGCAGCAGGGTGGTCTTGCCCGACCCGGTCGGCCCGATCAGCGCGGTGACCGCGCCTTTCCTGATCTCGGTGGTGATGCCGGTCAGGACGGGCCGCGAGCCGAAGCTCAGGGTCAGGTCGACTGCCCGGAGGGCGATGCCATGGTCGGCCGCCGGCGCCGCGCTCGAGGCCGGCACGGGCGCCACCACCGTAATCTCGGCGGCCGTAGCCGTATAACCGTCTCCGGGCAGCGCCGGATCAGACTGGGTTGACATTCCGCTGACTTGCCCCTCACGGTTGGATGTCCAGGCCGGGCGCGATCCGGCCGAACTCGGCCAGAAGCCCTAGCGCCCGCCGACCGGCCCTGTCCTTTTTAGGGGCGAGAAGTTAACGGAATCTGAACACCAGAGGACGCTCAGGCGTCCGACCTTAGGCAAGTTGCGTAAGCGGCCGTGCGGACGGTCACACCCGCCCGCACGGCCGCCATGCCGACTCGACGCCGCAGCGGCTAGACGGCTACCTCGAACTCTCGGATCTCGCCGGTTGCGGCGGTCACGGCCCGGTCGGTGCGGATCCCGCCGGGGGCGAGCACCCGCAGCGTCCAGTCGCCCGGGGCGGCGAAAAACCGGAAGCCGCCGTCCTCACCCAGCGGGACCTCGGCGACGAAGTCCCCGCCGGCGTTCAGCAGCCGCGCGTACCCAACCTGCACCGGGGCGCCGGCCCTGGTCACCTTGCCCTGGACGATGGCCTGGTTACCGGCGTCCTTGATGGCCGCACCGCCCGCGGGTGCCCCACACCCGCCGGCGGCCGCCTGCACCGGCGGGGCGGCGGTCTCCTCGACCCCCATCAGGACGCGTCACCGACGGTGATCGGCACCCCGACGAGCGAGCCGTACTCGGTCCACGACCCGTCGTAGTTCTTGACGTTGGGCTGGCCGAGCAGTTCGTGCAGGACGAACCAGGTGTGCGCCGAGCGCTCGCCGATCCGGCAGTACGCGATCGTGTCCCTGCCGAAGTCGACCCCGGCCTCGCCGTAGAGCGTCCGCAGTGCGTCGTCGGACTTGAACGTCCCGTCGTCCTCGGCGGCCTTGGACCAGGGCACGTTCTTGGCGGTGGGCACGTGCCCGCCCCGCTGCGCCTGCTCCTGCGGCAGGTGCGCGGGCGCCAGCAGGCGCCCGGCGAACTCATCGGGCGACCGCACGTCGACGAGATTGAGGTTGCCGATGGCGGCCACGACCTCGTCACGGAAGGCACGGATGGCAGTGTCCTGCTCCTGTGCCTTGTAGCTGGTGGCCGGGCGCCGCGGCACGTCGGTGACCAGCTCACGCGACTCCAGTTCCCACTTCTTCCGGCCGCCGTCGAGCAGCTTGACGTTCCGGTGCCCGTAGAGCCGGAAGTACCAGTACGCATACGCGGCGAACCAGTTGTTGTTGCCGCCGTACAAGATCACTGTGTCGTCATTGGAAATGCCGCGCTCGGACAGCAGCTTCTCGAAGCCGGCCCGGTCGACGAAGTCCCTGCGCACCGGGTCCTGCAGGTCCTTCTTCCAGTCGATCTTGACGGCGCCCCTGATGTGACCCTTGTCGTAC
The DNA here is from genome assembly GCA_030038295.1 of Streptosporangiaceae bacterium. Lineage (GTDB taxonomy): Bacteria > Actinomycetota > Actinomycetes > Streptosporangiales > Streptosporangiaceae > JAJYUU01. The sequence goes on along the minus strand of JASHPF010000101.1, from coordinate 7,425 downwards.
GCGCTGGTGTCCTCGTCCACCTCCACCAGCACGACGCCGGGGTCGTCGCGGTGTGCCTCGACCCAGTCAGCGTCCACGAGGACGTCGGAACGGCTCATGCTCGCATTCCTCCTTGAGTGCGGGCCGGGCTCGCGGTGAGCCAGGCCTGTCGTTATGGATGTGTGTCCGTTATGTCCGAGCCGCTGCCCCAGCGGGCCACGTGCGCCTGATCAGCAGGTACAGCTCGCAGCCCAGGCAGAGCCCGAATACCCCGTTGAGCACGGCCGCGACCAGCCCGGCAGCCGCGGCCGCCATGCCGAGCGGCGTCACGCCGGTGGCATACCCGACGATGGCGATGGCAGTGATGACGAGGCCGACCGCCTGGGCGAACCGCGGCGGCGCCGCGGCCTCGAGCTCGGCTGGCGGGCCGAGCCTGGGCCTGACCAGCCATCGGTAGAGCAACCCGTACGGGGCCCTGGGCAGGCCGAGGAACGTGCCCGCGGCGAACATCACCGCCTGGAAGGTGAGCACCCAGACATTGCCCGTGATCAGCGCCGCCGTGAACATCGCCATGGTGATGAGGGCGCCGAATCGCGGCCCTCGCGGGTCGATCTGCACTACGACTCTCCCTGTGCTCGTGACTGCTGGACCTGAGGCTCTGGTGATGGCCGCGCCTCGCCCTGGCTCTGACGGGTAAGGGAACGGGCTGACCTGGCCCCGCGGTCGGTCGCCGGCTCTCCCGCCTGCGCCGACCCGGGCCGTACCGACGGCCGCCGGTTCAGCGCATTCGCTGCGGCGCGACCGGACAGATGGCCGTGGCGACGCGGCAGAAGTCCACCGCGCGGCGCTTGGTCAGCGCGACCTCGGGGCGCCGAGCCCGGCCACCGCTGCGCATCTGTGCAGGCACGTAGCCGATGGTATGCGGGGACGCCGCCCCTGTCACTATCTGTTTTGTCGATCCATTATATAGGGATATTCGCGGGCTCATGGCAACCCCACCGCGGCACCGATCGCCGCGATGACATCCGGCTTCCTGGGCTGGCCGCTGGCCCGCCGCACGATGCTGCCGTCCGCCGCCAGGATCAGCACCGTGGGCGTCCGCAGCACATTGAGCTCGCGAACCAGATCGAGCCGGGACTCGGCGTCGATCTCCACGTGCGCAACACCGTCGGTCATCCCGGCGACATCCGCCAGGATCCGGCGGGTCGCGCGGCACGGCGCGCAGAACGCCGTCGAGAACTGCACCAGGGTCGCCCGCTCGCCGAGAGACTGGCCGAGTTGCTCGCTGGTCAGCCGCGACGACCCCGCGGGCGAGCGAGCGGGCGCGGCCGCAACCACTACGAGCCCGTTCCCCTCTTTCTCATCGCCACGATCACGGCCTCGTGGCACGCGCATCAGGCCGTTGGTCAGCCGCCAGATGGCTCCGCCGCCGATCGCGACGACGATCGCGGCCAGCAGCGCGACAAAACCAGGGGACACGCCGCTATTAGCGCGCGGCCCGGCCGCGGCATTCCCGGCTCAGCCGGCCGGGATCGTCAGCAGCACCTTGCCGCTCGCCGTGATCTGGAAGTCGTGCACCGACCCGGGCGCCGCCTGCGACGCAGCCGAGTACCACAGCTGCCGCCCGTAACTGGGCTGGACCGTCCAGGTGCCCGCGTACGACTTGCCGTTCGTGCCGACGACCCAGAACTCGCACGTGGTGCCTGGCTGGATGCCGCTGACCTGCACCCGCATAGTCGTGCTGCCCCATGGCGTCCGGGCGTAGTCGACCACGGCGGCCACGCCGCTGCTGCTGGCGCCGCTCGCCACGCTCGTGCGCGTCGACTGCGCGGTCGGCCGGGCTAGTTCCACGGCTGCGGTGGCGCCGGCGGCAGCGACCGCGGCGGCGGCCGCCACCGTGATGGCGCCTCGCCAGAGCCGGCTGCGGCGCCGCACCGACACCTGCCGGAGCAGCGAGTTCAACAGCTCGCCGGGTGGCGGTTCGTCGCCGGCCTCACCCGGCGGCAGGCTGAGCCGCGCCACGTCAGGGGCGGGCACCCGGCTCAGCATGGCGGGCAGGCCGGCGAGCCCGGCTAGCTCGTCGCGGCAGGCCTGGCAGCCCGCCAGGTGCTCGTCCACGACCGAGCGCTCGGCCGGATCGATCGCACCGACGACATAGACGCCCAGCAGTTGCCGGATCTCCCGGCAGGCGGTGCCGTTGCTGTCTTTCATCGTCATGGCGCGAGCCCCCGCTCCTCCAGGGCCAGTCGAAGCGCTCGCAGCGCGTAGAACGTACGTGACTTGACCGTGCCGGCCGGCACGCCAAGCGCGGCGGCCGCCTCGGCGACCGACTTGCCGCGGTAGTAGGTCTCCAGCAGCACACGTTTGTGTTCGGGCTGCAGGGAGAGCAGCGCGTCGGCGACCGCCCAGGATTCCAGTGCTCGCTCCGCTTCGTCGGGTGCGGGTCGCACCTCGAGGGCAGCCTCGCCAACCTCTTGCGGGCGGGCGCGGCGAGCCCGGTACGAGTCAATAGCGAGGTTACGCGCAACGGCGAACAGCCACGGCCGGGCGGGCCGATCGGCGATGGCTTCTGGGTGCTGCCAGGCCCGCAGCAGCGTCTCCTGAACGATGTCCTCGGCCCGCTGGCGGTCGCCGCTCATCAGGTGGACCGCGTACCTGAGCAGCGGGCCTGCGTGTTCGGCGTAGAGCGCGCGGACAAGCTCCTCGTCGGAAGCCACCCGGCGAGAGTTGCCGGCGCCGGCGCTGCCAGGGCCTGCCATACCCGTTAGTACGTGCCAGGTGCCCCGCCGGTTCACACCGGGCAGCGCAAGGTTTCCCGCCAGTAATACCCGGGGGCTGGGCCCAGCGGCGGTCCGGCAGCTAACCGCCGGCGAACGGAGGGAGCACCTCGATCACGTTGCCGTCGAGAAGCTGGACGGCATCCGCCGCCTGGCGGCCCACCGGTGTCCCGTCGATGAGGAATGAGGACCGGGCGACGACGGCTCGCAGCCGGGCCCGGTCCTCCGATCCCGTGACCGCCGCCAGCGCCGCAGCGAGGGTGTCCGCGGTCACCCGCTGCTCGGGCACCCCGGCAGCGTCCTTCGCCGCTGCCCAGTAGCGCATGGTCACGATCGCCATGTCAGCTATCCTCGCCTATAGCGGCCCTGGACGACGACGACCCGGGTGTAGGTACGGCGTTACTTGGGGTTTCGCGTACCGGCGGATGTCGCCGGGTCCGGAGGTGCGGCTGTTGAGCAACGTCTTGGTGCTCACCAGCGGGCGAGAGCCGCCCGCCGACATCCTGCCGTCGCTGAGCCTGCTGCCCCATACCGTGCGGGTTGCGCCCGCCGCGGCCGAGCACGTGCTGGCGGGCCCGGCGCCGGATGCCGTTCTGGTCGACGCTCGGCGTGACCTCGTGCTGGCCAGGCGCGTGCTGCTCGCGCTGCGCGCGTCCGGGACCGCGGTCCCGGTGATCGCGATCGTCAGCGACGGCGGCTGGGCGGCGGTCTCCGCCGACTGGGGCGCCGACGACCTGCTGCTGCACACGGCGGGGCCGGGAGAGGTCGAGGCGAGGCTCCGGCTGGCGATCGGACGGCGGGCGCAGGTAGCGGCACAGCGCCCGGACGAGATCCGGTCGGGCGGGCTGGTCGTCAACGAGGCCACGTATTCCGCGCGGATGAATGGCCGCTCGCTGGATCTGACCTTCAAGGAATTCGAGCTGCTCAAGTTCCTGGCCCAGCACCCGGGCCGGGTCTTCACCAGGGCTCAGCTGCTGCAGGAGGTCTGGGGTTACGACTACTTCGGCGGCACCAGGACCGTGGACGTGCACGTGCGGCGCCTGCGGGCCAAGCTCGGGGCGGAGAACGAGGCGCTGATCGGCACCGTCCGCAACGTGGGCTACCGGTTCGTGCCGGTGAAGGCCGGCGGGCCAGGCGCCGAGGCCGCCGCGGACGCGGATGCCGACGACGATGAGGGTCCGGGTGAACCGCGTGAGGCGGGCGAGCCGGGCGAGCCGGGAGAGCCGGGCACGAAGCTGGCCGACGGCGGGCTGCTGAGCGGTCGCGGGAGCATCGGGGCGAGCTTCGGCGGACCAGGGGCCCTCCGCGCGGCCGCCCGCACGGCGCAGCCGTCGGTAGCCCATGCCGAGGCCTAGCCAGGCCGAGCTGGCCCACGGATGGCAGGCATGACGGCAGACGGCGGTCGCGCTGGCCAGCCGGACGGGGACGTCGGCCAGATCCGGATCCAGACCGGCGGCAAGCTGTCGACGGCCGAAGCGGCCGCGGTGCTGGAACTCGTCGCCGCGGCCGCGGACGTCGACGGCGTCAGCCCGCTGTCCGAGCACGTCATGCTGCACCTACGGCACGGCGGCGACTCGGGGGCGCACGACGTCCTGCTGTGGTACGAGGGCACGCTCGCCGGCTACGGGCACCTAGATCCCACCGACCGGGTCGAGGGGCCCGCGGGTGAGATGGTCATCCGGCCGACCGCGCGCCGGCACGGGCTCGGGCGCGCGCTCGGCCAGGCGCTCGTCACCTCGGCCGGTGGTGCCGGGGTGCAGCTGTGGGCGCACGGCGATCTGCCGGCCGCGGCCAGGCTGGCGGCGGCGGTCGGCTTTCACCGCTCCCGGGCGCTGTGGCAGATGCGCAGGTCGCTGCGGACCAGCCTGGTCGAGCCGCGGCTGCCTCACGGGATCTCGATCCGCACGTTCCGGGTCGGCCGGGATGAGGACGCGTGGCTCGCGCTCAACCGCCGGGCCTTCGCCCGGCACCCGGAACAGGGCGGCTGGACCAGGGCGGACCTCGAGGTCCGTGAGCGCGAGCCGTGGTTCGACCCGGACGGGTTCTTCCTCGCCGAGCGGGCTGGCCGGCTCGCGGGCTTCCACTGGACCAAGGTGCACGACGGTCGGTCCTCCGGCACGGCGCCGGACAGCCACGACGGCGGGCCCGCCGCGGACGCGGCCGCGGTGGGCGCGCCCGGCCAGGACCCGATCGGCGAGGTCTATGTCGTCGGGGTCGACCCCGACGAGCAGGGCACCGGGCTCGGCCGGGCGCTGACCCTGATCGGCCTGCATCACCTGCGCGCGGCGGGGCTATCCGAGGTGATGCTCTACGTAGACGAGACGAACACGGCCGCGATCGGCCTGTACAGCTCGCTTGGCTTTGCTCACACCGCTACCGACGTGATGTTCTCCCGCGGGGGCCGCGAGCCGGCCCGCTGACCGCGCGGCTCAGCAGGCGGCGGCTTCCGCGCCGGCCCGCTCGCGCAGGCCGAGCACCTCGTCGATCTGCTCCGTCGTCAGCGGACGGTCGGCGGCGGCGACGGCACTCAGCACCTCGGTATAGAGCTCGATCTCCTCGAGCGCCACCACGTCGTGGAAACGGAGGTCGACGTCCTCTCGCACGCGCGCACCTCCCCGGTGCCGAGCTGGTTCATGGCCCGAACGTGTAACTTCCCCGTAACAAGCAGGCTAATGGCCACCGATAGCCGCGCGCATGACTCAACAGGGCCATTTCCGGGACTACCCAGCAGGGCTACCGCGCTGCCGCCCCATCGTCCCGCGCCGCAAGCCCTCCGTCCCCGCGGGCGCGTTCGGTCTGACGGGCGCTAGCCCGGATCGGCCCACACCGCGTCGCGATGCCGGCCGGCTCGCTGCACGTAGTGCGCGGCCGTCTGCGCGAACGACTGCCGGTCTGCGTCGGTGAGGTCGCGAATCACTCGCGACGGTACGCCCGCCACCAGCACGCCGGCTGGCAGCCGCCTGCCAGGCGGGACCACGGTTCCGGCGGCGACCAGCGTGCCCGCGCCGACCCTGGCGCGGCCCAGCACGATCGCCCCGATGCCAACCAGCGCGCCGGTTTCGATGTACGCGCCGTGCACGGTCGCGTGGTGGCCCAGGCTCACCCGGTCTTCGAGCACCGCGGGCTCGCCCTGGTCGACGTGCAGACAGCACAGGTCCTGAATATTGCACTCGGCGCCGACGACGATCTCGTCGTCATCGGCGCGCAGCACTGATCCGTACCAGACCGAGGACGCGCGGCCCAGCGTCACGCGCCCGATGACCACGGCGCCCGGCGCTACCCAGGCATCCGGGTGCACCAACGGCGCGTCTGCACCCAGCGTCCCCACCAACTGTCTCGCGTGCACGACTGGCGATCATCTCCCGGCGCGGAGCGCGCCCCTGGCGCGCCAGCCGATTGTCGCACCACGAGTCCGGAGCCGCAGCGGCAGTCGGCTTCCGCCATCATGACCACGATTCGCACGGCAAACGAGATAAATAACCAGAAAACAACGTTTCGGTTGCGGTACCGGGGAGTTGGGGACAGAGTCAAGCCCGGTATCTCCGCACGTTACGCGCGTCCGGCTGCGCGAGCAGGGGCGCGCCAGAGGTGTAACTAGAGCAGTCTCCCGCGGCCGGACACCCTCGGTACTGTCGGCCGCGGCTATGACGTGATGGGTGAAACATGAGCGAGCACAGCCACCTCTCCGCCGAGCCCGGTCACGAGGGCCAGTTCGCCCTTGAGCGGCGCGGCTACAGCCGGATGCAGGTTGACGAGGCCATCGCCCAGATGAGGCTTGAGTCGCGGGGCCTGCAGGACAGCAGGCGGGACCTCGAGGATCGGCTGTCCCAGGCGCTCGATGAGATCGAGCGCCTCAAGCTGGACCTGTCGGCCGCGCGGTCCTCGGGCCGGCCGCCGCACGAGGAGATCAGCGAGCGGATCGGGCAGATCCTCAAGCTGGCCGACGACGAGGCCAAGTCGCAGCGCGCCAAGGCGGACGACGAGATCGCCAAGCTGCGCTCCGACGCGCAGGCCGATACCACCAAGCTGCGTACCGACGCCAAGGCGGAGACCGACCGGAGCCGGGCCGAGGCCCAGGAGCAGGCCGAGCGGATGCTGAGCGCGGCGCAGGAGCAGGCCGAGACCACCGTCGCCACCGCCAAGGCCGAGGCCGACACCACCCGCAAGAGCGCCGTCACCGAGGCGCAGCAGGTCATCTCCGACGCGACCAAGCAGGCCGAGACCGCTGTCGCCACCGCCAAGAGCCAGGCCAAGCAGCAAGTCGACGAGGCGACCGCGCGCGCCACCGCGATCCACGACGGCGCCGAGCGCCGGCTGAACCTGCTGATGTCCCGGCACACCGAGACCATGCGCCGATTGACCGAGATCCGCGACGTCGTCACGACGCTGGTCGCAGGCGAGGCCGACCGGGGCTCGCTTGAGGACGAGGTCGCGCGGATCGTGGCGGGCGCGGTCAACGGCGAAGGCCAGCCGGGCAGGCCTGCGGGTAATGGCCGGACCGGAGGGCCGGGCGAGGGCAGGCACGCGGGCGGGGTCGGCCAGCCGGACGGCCAGCCAGCCCTGTCGACCGCACAGCGGCCCGGCATGGCCGGCGCCCCCGTCGGCGGCCGTCCCGGCCCTGGCCAGCACGATGTCCGGCCGCAGCCTGGCACCGCGGCGGCCGGACAGG
>JASHPF010000100.1 GCA_030038295.1 Streptosporangiaceae bacterium | reverse complement strand
CGGACATGACGCTGGCCGAGTTCCGCGAGGTCATCGACGTGAACCTGGTCGGCGAGTGGCTCGGCGTGAAGTCGGTCATCGGGCCGATGACCGCGGCAGGCGGCGGCTCCATCATCAACATCAGCTCGGTAGAGGGCTTCGCGGGCGCCGCGGGACTGTCGGCCTACAGCGCCAGCAAGTTCGGCGTCCGGGGGATCACCCGGTCAGCGGCGCAAGAGCTCGGCAAGCTCGGCATCCGGGTGAACTCGGTGCACCCCGGCGGCATCATGACCACGATGACCGCGACGGCGTTCGAGTCGTTCAGCGGCAGCACCGATGGCGAGGGATTCCTGCGCTCGCTGCCGATCCCGCGGTTCGCGAGGTCCGCCGAGGTGTCGCCGCTCGTGGTCTACCTCGCGTCGGACGAGTCGTCCTACTGCACCGGCAGCGAGTTCGTGGTGGACGGCGGCATGCTGTCCGGGCCCGGTTACTGAGGGAGGACCGCAGATGGCTGCAGCGGCTGCCTGGGAGGAACGATCCCACGGGACCCACGACGAGGTGGACCTGCGGGGCCGGGTCGCGATCGTGACCGGCGCAGGGCAGGGACTCGGCCGCGCCGAGGCACTGGCGCTCGCGGCCGCGGGCGCCCGCGTCATTGTCAATGACCTGCCAGGGAACGGGCTCGATTCGGTCGCGGCCGAGATCGCGGCCGCGGGCGCCAGGGTCAGAATCGTCGCCGGGGACATCGGCGAGTACGCGACCGCGCGGTCCCTGCTGGACACGGCGGTGAGCGAGTTCGGCCAGCTGGACATCCTGGTCAACAACGCGGGCGTGCTGCGGGACCGGATGATCTTCTCGATGTCCCCGGAGGAGTGGGATCTGGTGCTGCGCACCCACCTGCGCGGGCACTTCCTGACCAGCAGGGTCGTGACAGAGTACTGGCGCGCGCAGAGCAAGCAGACCGGGGCCGAGGTGTACGCGCGGATCGTCAACACCGCATCCGAGGCGTTCCTGCTGGGCTCGCCCGGCCAGCCGAACTATGCGGCGGCCAAAGCCGGAATCGCGGCGCTGACGGTGGTGACCGCGCGCAGCTGCGCCCGGTACGGCGTGCGCGCCAACGCGATCTGCCCGCGCGGCCGGACCGCGATGACCGCCGGCCTGATGGAGCCGGCGCCCGAGGACGGGCCGGACCCGATGGACCCCCGGTACGTAGCGCCGCTCGTGACCTACCTCGCCAGCCCGGCCGCCGCCGGCATCAACGGAGAGGTGTTCGTCGTGCACGGCGGCGTCGCGGCGGTCATGGCACCGCCGACGATCAAGCAGACGTTCCGCGCTGATGAGCACGGGTCCCCGGACGGGATGTGGACGCTCGAGACCATCGCCAGCGCGCTGGCTCACTTCGAGACCGGTCCGTCGGGAGCGGGCTTCGCGTGCGAGGACACCATGGCGCTGGCGACCGAGACGATCGGCTTCCGCCCCGCCGGAGGCCGGTGATGCCCAAGCAGCGCGACCGGGTGCAGATGACGCCGGCCGAGGTCGGCGAGATGCTGGCCGGCTGCCGGAAGGTGCAGCTCGCCACCATCAGCCCGGACGGCTACCCGCACCTGGTGACGATGTACTACACGCTGCGCGACGGCAAGATCGCGTTCTGGACGTACCGGACGTCGCAGAAGGCGCTGAACCTGTCCCGTGACCCGCGGATCAGCTGCCTGGTGGAGACCGGCGAGGCGTACTTCGATCTGCGCGGCGTCCTCGTGCAGGGTGTCGTGCAGACGATCACCGACCCCGCCGAGGTGTACGAGATCGGCCTGGCCATCGGTGACGTCGTCGGCGGCGGCCGGGCCGGCTCGGGCTCGGCGCTGCCGGAGGGCGCGATCAACGAGTACGTGGCGAACGCCGCCAGAAAGCGCCACGCTTACCTCGTCGAGCCACGCCGCGTGATCTCGTGGGATCACACCAAGCTGGCAGCCCCTCCGGGCACGTGATCGTGACCAGCTTGATGAACCTCTGGGCTCCCGCTCAGGCTCGCTTCAACTTTGCCGGGTATGGTTCGTCGCTAGCATCTGTGCCAGCGCCTGCCCACGGGCAAGGAGACGCGTCGAATGAATTCTGGACCTGAGTACCCCGGCGGACCTGATTACCCCGACGAGAGCTACGAGCCGCAGCAGACCGAGATCCTCGACTCGCGCGACTATTCCCCGCGCCGTCGGCCGCATCTGCTCGGCGTGGCAGCGGTCGCGGTGCTCGCGCTCGCGGCCGGTGGCGGTATCGCGTACGTCGCCACGCATTCAGCGGGAAACGCCAGCACCGTTGCCTCGTCAGGCGCGGCGGCGTCGCCCGCCCCCAGCCCGTCCACGTCGCCGGGGTACGGCGGCCGGCACGGCGGGTTCGGCCGGTTCGGCGGGTTCGGCGGCGGCTTCGGCCTGGGTGGCCTCGGCGGCGTGATCCACGGCCAGGTCACCGAGCCGAAGTCGGGCGGTGGCTACCAGACCGTGGACGTGCAGCGCGGCACGGTCACCGCGGTGAGCTCGTCGTCGATCACGGTGAAGAGCGCCGACGGATACACCGCGACCTACGCCGTGATCAGTTCCACCGAGGTGAACGCGCAGGCTGCGGGGATCGGCACGGTCAAGGACGGCGACACGGTCGAGCTCACGGCGACGGTCTCCGGTGGCACGGCGACCGCGGCCAGCATCGTCGACCTGACGTCGATCCAGTCGAGCCGGGGATCCTTTAACTTCCCGGCTGGTCCGAGCGTCAACGCCCAGAACTGACGAGGGTTACCGCCAGTCCGCGGCCGGTGGCGTCGCGCCGCCGCAGGCCGCCCGTCCGCGCGGAGCCGGATCAGGGCCGATTCCGCAACCTCCGTAGGCCCGGCTGTCCCCGGTGTGGGCGCGGCCGCTGCTCAGGCCAGACTCGGTCGAGCCGGACGCGCAGCCGGTCGGTGAGCAGGCCGATGGCCGCGGACATGGTTTCGCCGGTGGCGTGGGCTCGGGCTTGCCTGCCGTTGACGCTGACCGTCGCCCACGCGGTCGCGGGCTGCTCCACCGCAGGGTCGGGCGATATCGCCAGCATCACACGCGCGAACAGCACCGGTTCGCCCACGTGCCGTAGCAGCGCCGCCACCCGGCGCTCGGCCAGCTCTGAGCTACCCGCCGGGACTGCGCCGGTCGTGTGCACCTGCACGAGTCCGGCCTCGTGGACTGCCATCACGCACCTCCCTGTGTGTCACTGTGATGCGGACCGAGTCGGCCCGCCAACAACCGAGCGCCGCTAGCGCGGGCGCGCGGCGACCGTGCACGGCAGCATCCGGACCGACACGACTTGCCCGCCGCCGTGCAGGGTGCGCCAGGTCATCTCCTCCAGCAGGTCAGGCACAGGCCAGGCGGCCGCGCCCCAGTCGCTGCAGCCGTCGCTGCTGACGCTCAGCACGTCGCAGCGCTCGCAGTGGAAGCCGGGGATGACGGCGCGATCGTCGACGAGCAGCAGGTCGGCGCCGTCGGCATTGACCGCGCTCAGCGAGTCGTCGAGTCCGATTGCCGTCGCGACGCCAGGCGCCGGCGCCGTAACGGCCTGGACCAGCTGGTCTTCGCGCCGCTGCGCCCAGTGCGCGATGACCGGCTCGGCGAGCGCCCGCGCTTTGGCCAGCGTCAGCTCGTGCGGATCGGCGGCGAAGCCGCCCGCGTACTCGTCGCGTACCGCACGCGGCAGCAGCGCCAGCAGGTGCGTGATGCTGTCGGCGTAGCCGCCGATCACGACCGGCTGTGCGCCGCCGCCCACGGTCTGGCGGTCGAGGATTGCGGCCGCCTCCTGGTAGAGGTGGCCTGCGCTCGCGGTGACCCGCTGCAGGATGTGCGACGGCTCCAGGTACCAGCCGCCGAAGCCGGGGCTCGGCGCGTCCTCGGCCGGGACTCGGGCGACCACCTCGACGCGGTCCGCAGTGACCGCGAGCAGCCAGGCGTGCTGGTGGTCGATGATCACCACGCGGTGATCAGGCCGCCGCTGCAGCTCCGCTAGCAGCGGGCGCACGTGCGGTCGAACCCCGAGCACCGCGCGCTCCGGGAATTTTCCGGGCAGTGGCACTACCTCCAGCAGCCCGAGCCGACCGGATACGAAGATCCCGAGCGTGTCGCCGAGCCTGTCGCGCGCGTGCGCGGCCACCGCCCGGCACGCTGCCTGCTCGTCCTCGGGCTGTAGCTCGCCCGGCGAGTCAGCGGTCGCGGCCGCGATCAGGCTGGCGGCGCGGGCCGGCAGTTCGCGCAGCTCTGCCTGGTCCGACGGAACGCACAGGTAGAGCGACAGCACCGACGCGTCAGGCGCGCAGCAACTGCGCAGCTTTTCTACTTCACCGTAGGTAATCACCCTGCGCCTCCCTCCAGTCCTAATTGGTCATCAGAGGAGGCAGGCTCGGCAGGGTCTAAGGACTCGGCCGAACGTCCCGGATTCGGGGGCCGTCGGCGCGTCAGCGCATGTCTACACGGGGTCGGGCCACGCGTACCCGGTCACCGGGTGACCCGTCATGTCAAGGACCGTCGCCTGCGTGCTGGCAAGGGCCGCCTTCGACGCGCGGTAGTGATGGCCGCACAGCAAGAGTTCGGTGTCGACCTGCCGGCCGTGCGCGGGCGGCATGATCACCATGACGGCCGGTGCTGCCGAGCAGCAGCAGGCACGATCGGCGTAGCGCTGGGCTGGCGCGGAGCCATCGAGCGGCTCCTCCGCCTGCTGCTCGGCCGTGGCCTTCGCGAGTCGGCTGAGACGGCCGCGGTAGCTAGGGTGATCGGTAATCGACATGCTTCCACTATCGCGGGTCGTCGGTGCTCCATTACAGGGCCGAAGCTCCCTCGTCTGGCCGGACCTTCGGTCCTGCTGCGGGGCCCAACGGCCCGGCATCGGAGACGTTCGGCCCTAGCGCCTGCCCGGGAAGGCGCACATGCTGGAAGAACAGACTGGAATCCCACGGGACGGCTTGCAGAGGCTCCGATGAACGGATGGTCGCGGGCGGTAGCGGCGCTCGGAGTAGGGACTGCCCTGTTCGCGGCCGGCTGCGGCTCGGCTGCCGTGTCCGCGCGGCCGCGGCCGAGCAGCCCGCCAGCGGTCAGCGCGCCAGCGCCGAGCCGGACGGCGTCGCCCGCGCCGTCGTCGCCCGCGCCGTCGTCGCCCGCCCCGACCCCGGCACCGACCCAGTCGGCCCCGGCGACGCTCTCGACGGGCATGACCGGTCCAGCCGTGCTCGCGTTGCAGCAGCGACTGGCGGCGCTCAACTACTATCCGGGCCCCACCGACGGCAGCTTCGGCCCCGACACGCTCGAGGCCGTGTGGGCCTTCCAGGAGGCTCAGGGTCTCCCGGTAACGGGCACCGTCGGCCCGGCCACGTCCGCCGCCCTGGCAGACCCGCAAAGCCCGGCCGTGCTGGTCCCGGACGGCGGCGCCACCAGGGTCGAGATCAACCTCGCCGACGAGGTGCTCGTGCTGTACCGGGGCGGCCAGATAGCGCTGATCAGCCACGTGTCGACTGGCGGCGGCTACTACTACTGCTCACCAGGCGGCGGCTGCGCTTACGCGATCACGCCCACCGGGAACTTCCAGACGACTGTCTTCATGCCGGGCTGGGTGACCGTCCCGCTCGGCGAGATGTACAACCCCGTCTTCTTCATCGATACGGCGTTCGCGATCCACGGCGACACCTATGTACCGCTGCAGCCGGTTTCGCATGGCTGCGTGCGCATTCCCATGGACATCGCCCAATTCTTCTATACGCTCGTCCCGACGCCAGGCACCCCCGTCTACATCCGCGGCTGACCTGCCCGGTCAGGGTCTGCGGCGGGCCGCCGCCGGCGCAGTCGCATGCGATCATGATTACGTGCCCCGCGAGACCACGACCGAGATGGTGAG
>JASHPF010000099.1 GCA_030038295.1 Streptosporangiaceae bacterium | reverse complement strand
TTGTGCACATTGGCAATCTCGACGCGCTAGGCCTCGCGGCCAAGCTCGCCACGCCGTATCCGGCCTCGCCCGCAGACTGGCCTGAGCTTGCGGTCCGCGCCGTCGTCCAGCAGCCCGATGAGCCGGCTACCGTGCTGCTCCTCGTCGACCGGCCGTACCACGACACCCCGGCGGTAACGCTGCTGCTCCAGCTCAGCGGCCCGCCGGACCGGTCGATGCGATTGCTAGAGAGCTGGTGCCAGGCGAGCTCGTCGATATCGCCGAGCCTGCGCGGCGGGGCCGAGATCGAGCTGCGGCGCCGGCAGAGCCTGGAACGGGTCCGCGGACGGCTGCTGACCGAAGACGGCGCGCCGGCGCGCGCAACCGCCCGGTCCTGACGGCCGTCGGCGCGGAGAAGGACGCTCCATGGTGGTGTTCGGAGCCTGGCTCGCGCTCGCGGGCGCGATCGCGTGCCTGGCGGGTCTCGCCGGGGCACGGCGACGCCGCCGGCTGCGCAGCCGCGGGCGGACGGCCTGGGCGATGGTGCTGCCGACGCCGGCCGCACCCGAGGAGGATCGGCACGGCCCGTCCGGGGTTTCTGTGCAGTTTGTCCTCGATGACGGGCGGGTCATCGAGCGGACGCACGGACCGGCCCGCGGTCCGGCGCTGCAGCCCGGGCAGCGCGTGCTCGTCTGGTACGACCCGGCCGATCCCGGTGACGTCCTCGTCTACGGCTCTGACAGCCGGTGGTCGGACCGGGTGTTCCTCGCGCTCGGGGGGGTGCTGCTCGTCGTCGGTGTCGTCCTAGCGGTCGCCGCGAGCTGACGGCTCAGGTGACGAATCGCTCGCCGATCGGGCCGAGGATGAGCATCGGGAAGTAGATCAGTCCGCCGACGATGACGATCACGCCCAGCAGGAATGCCGCGAACGTCGGTCCCGTGGTGTCCAGCGTGGCCCTGGTCCGCGCGTGCACGCGCGCCCCGGCCAGCGAGCCCGCGATGGCCAGGACCAGCACGATCGGCACGAACCGGCCCACCAGCATGACCAGGCCGAGGGTGAGGTTGTACCAGGTCGTGTCGGCCGACAGCCCGGCGAACGCCGACCCGTTGTTGTTGGCCGACGACGCGTACGCGTACATGACCTCACTCAGGCCGTGCATGCCGGGGTTGAGGATGGACGAGTAACCAGGCTCGATGACGAGGGCGGTGCTCCCGAGCACCAGGACCACGACCGGGATCGTCAGGGTGTAGGCGACGACCAGCTTCATCTGCGGCCCGCGGATCTTCTTGCCGAAGAACTCCGGCGTCCGGCCGACCATGAGCCCGGCGACGAAGACCGCCAGCAGCGCGAGCACGAGGATGCCGTACAGGCCGCCGCCGTCACCGCCGGGACTGATCTCCCCGAGCAGGATCCCGACGAAGGCGCCCGCGCCGCCGACGGGGGTGTAGCTGTCCAGTGCGGAGTCGGTGGCTCCGGCGGTCGTCCCCATGGTTCCGACCGTCATCAGCGCAGACGCCTCGGGGCCGAAGCGGGTTTCCTTGCCCTCCATGTTGCCGCCTGGGTTGGTGCCGCTGACGACCTGGGACACCGAGGCCGGCAACAGGTGATTGCCGTGGACCTCGGCCTGCATCGAGACCACCGTGTGGCCGAGGAAGATCACGGCCATGACCGCGATGATCGCGTAGGCCTGCCGTGGCCTGCCGGTGAGGCGCCCGAACATCACGACGATCGCGAAGGGCAGCACGATCACCAGCAGCAGTTCGAACATGTTCGTGAAGCCGGTGGGATTCTCGAACGGATGCGCGCCGCCGACGCCGTAGAAGCTGCCGCCGTTGGTGCCGAGCAGCTTGATGACCTCCATCGAGGACACGGGTCCGCCGGGAATCTGCTGCGTGCCGCCGGCCAGCGTGTCGGCCGTGCGGAAGCCGCTGAGATTCTGCACCGCGCCCTGGCCCACCAGCACGAGCGCGCCGAGTATCGACAGCGGCACGAAGACCCGGACCAGGCTGCGGGTCAGGTCGACCCAGAAGTTGCCGACGGTGCGCGCCGACCCGGTGAAGCCCCGGATGACGGCGAGCGCGACGGCCAGGCCGACCGCGCCCGCGGTGAACTGCGCCACCACCAGGCCCGCCATCTGGGCGAGGTAGCTGGCCGCAGTCTCGCCCTCGTACGCCTGCCAGTTGGTGCCGGTGATGAAGCTGGCCGCGGTGTTGAACGACAGCAGCGGCGGCATGTCCGGCGCGTGCGTGGGGTTCAGCGGCAGGTGGCCCTGCAGCCGCAGGATCAGGTACAGCAGCAGGGTCGAAACGAGGCCGAACGCGAGCACGGCCAGCGCGTAGCCGCGCCAGGACCAGCTGCTCTCCGGGTCGATCCGCAGGGCCCGGTAGACGGGTCGCTCGAGCGGCAGGAACACCCGGTCGCCGGGCGCCTTGCCGCCCCGGAACGTCGCCGCCAGGTAGCGGCCGAGCAGCGGCGCGGTCACCACCGTCACCGCGGCGACGAACAGCAGCTGCTCCCATCCGGCGAGGGTCATCTGAGCCGGTCCAGCGCGAGGTTGAGTTCGAGCACGTTGACGGTGGGCTCGCCGAGGAAGCCCAGCTCACGGCCGCTGGTGTAGCGGTGCACGAGGCCGAGCACGCGGCTGAGGGGCAGGTGCCGGACGCGGGCCACGCGCGGTGCCTGGTCCTGGGCGTTCTGCACCGAGATGTCGGGGTCTAGTCCCGAAGCCGAGGCGGTGACCGCGTCGACGGGCACCGGCGCGCCGGGTGCCATTCCGTTGAACTTGCGATAGGCGATGGCGCGCTCGGGCACGGTATCGGGGTCACAGACGTACGACCCGTCCGAGCTCCTGGCGTACCGCTGGCCGGGTGCGGGACTCGTCACCGGAGTCCCCCGCGGGCTGACGGGGACGCAAGCCGGGTCGGACGTGGTCGCGAACGGGTTGGTCTTCGACGGCTTGCCGTCCAGGCCGACCGTGTTGACCCCGGCCACGAACCCGATGAGCAGCGGGTTGGACGGGCCTAGGTTACTGGCGCCGGAGTCGCTGCCGTCGTAGCCGGAGCCGGCGTCCGACGGCCGCGGCTGAAAGTAGTCGGGCAGCGGGTTTCCCTTGCTGTCGGTGAAGCTCTGGCCGAGCAGCGCGGAGCCGACCAGCGTGCCGTTGCGGGCGTAGATCAGCGACCCGTCGGCCTGATGCCGGAAGAACACCTGGGAGAGCCCGGTGATCAGCAGCGGATAGCCGAAGCCGAGCAGCACCGTGACGCCGATCAGCATCACGATGCTGGCGAACAGATGACGTCGCATGTCAGTGCAGTCCGATCGCGGTCAGCACCAGGTCGATGAGCTTGATGAACACGAACGGGGCGAGGATCCCGCCCAAGCCGTACAGCAGGCCGTTGCGCCGGAGGATGGCGGCGCCGTCGAGCGGCCGGAACTTCACCCCGCGCAGCGCCAGCGGGATGAGCGCCGGGATGATGAGCGCGTTGTAGATCACCGCGGACAGCACGGCCGTGTGCGCGTTGTGCAGATGTGTCACGTTCAGCACGCTCAGCGCGGGGTACACGGCGATGAACATCGCGGGGATGATCGCGAAGTACTTCGCCACGTCGTTGGCGATGGAAAACGTCGTGAGCGAGCCACGGGTGATGAGCAGCTGCTTGGCGACCTCGACGACCTCGATCAATTTGGTCGGGTTCGAGTCCAGGTCCACCATGTTGGCGGCCTCCTTGGCGGCCTGAGTACCGGTGTTCATCGCGAGGCCGACGTCGGCCTGGGCGAGCGCGGGAGCGTCGTTGGTGCCGTCCCCGGTCATCGCCACCAGGTGTCCGCCGCGCTGCTCGCGCCGGATCAGCGCGACCTTTTGCTCTGGTGTGGCCTCGGCCAGGAAGTCGTCGACGCCCGCCTCCCTGGCAATGGCCGCCGCGGTCAGCGGGTTATCTCCGGTGATCATGATGGTGCGGATGCCCATGTTCCTGAGCTCTCTGAAGCGCTCGATCATGCCCTGCTTCACGGTGTCCTTGAGCTCGATCACGCCGAGCACCCGGGGACCGTCGGCGACGACCAGCGGGGTGGCGCCTTCGCTGGCGATGCGCTCGACGACGGGCCCGAGGTCGTTCGGTATCGCCCCGCCCTGCTCGCCGACCCACCGCCGCACCGAGTCGGCCGCGCCCTTGCGCACCTGCCGGCCGGCGAGGTCGACGCCGCTCATCCTGGTTTCGGCGGAGAAGGGCACCATGGTGCAGCTGGTGAGGTCTGGCTGGTCCAGGTGGTACCGGCCGCGGGCGAACTCGACGATGGACCGGCCCTCCGGGGTCTCGTCGGCCAGGCTGGAGACCAGCGCGGCCTCGGCGAGCTCGCCTTCGCTGGCGCCGCTGACGGGCAGGAACCCGGCCGCCCTGCGATTGCCGTAGGTGATCGTCCCGGTCTTGTCCAGCAGCAGCGTTGAGCAGTCACCGGCCGCCTCGACGGCCCGCCCGGACATGGCCAGCACGTTCCGCTGCACCATGCGGTCCATGCCAGCGATTCCGATGGCGGAGAGCAGGCCGCCGATCGTGGTCGGAGCGAGGCAGACGAACAGCGCCACCAGCACGGCGGTGGACTGGATGGCCCTGGAGTAGATCGCCATCGGCTGCAGGGTGACGACGGCGACAAGCAGGATCAGCGTCAGCCCCGCGATCAGGATGTCGAGGGCGACCTCGTTCGGGGTCTTCTGCCGGCTCGCGCCCTCCACCAGCCCGATCATCCGGTCGAGGAACGTCTCACCGGGATTGGAGGTGATCTCGACGACGATCCGGTCGGACAGCACCACCGTGCCGCCGGTCACCGCGCTCCGGTCGCCGCCCGACTCACGGATCACCGGCGCCGACTCCCCGGTCACCGCGGACTCGTCGACGACTGCCACGCCCTCGATCACGTCGCCGTCGCCGGGAATGACCTGCCCGGCGGTGACCTCGCAGATATCCCCGGCGCGCAGCTGGGTCGCCGGTATCACCTGGATGGAACCGTCTGACTGGCGCCGGTACGCGACCGTCTCGCGGCGGCTGCGGCGCAGCGTGTCCGCCTGCGCCTTGCCCCTGCCCTCGGCCACCGCCTCGGCGAAGTTGGCGAACAGGACGGTGGCCCACAGCCACAGCGCGATGAGCCCGACGAACACGCTGGGACTCGCGGCGAACTCGACGGTGGTGACGACGCTGCCGATCTCGACCACGAACATGACCGGCACCTTGATCATGTGGCGCGGATCAAGCTTGACCACGGCTTGGAGCGCGGCGCGCTTAAGGATCGCCGGCTCGGCCAGCGACCTGGCCGGGCGGATGCGGACCTTAGGCGGCCGGGTTTCCGGTGCCGGGGCGACGACGGGCCCGCCGCCAGGTGTGGCCGGGCCGGTCATGATCGTCCCCGGCTGGTCCGGTCGGGATCGGCCGCGAGCGGCTGCTCGTCGGCATCAGATTCGAGATCGTCCGCCTCGCCGGAGTCGGCGATCAGCCGGCTCAGCGCGGGCACCAGCAGGGCGGTGGCGGCGAAGAACGCGACGATGATGACCACGACGAGTACGTCGGTCATCGGTTCTCCCTTCCGTTCCCGCGGGCCGCGCTGCCTCGGCTCGGAATGGCAGGTGTCTCCGCCGTCACGCGCTCGCGGCCGGTGCCCAGACGGGCCCGCACGGATGCCTAGCGGCGTCTCCCGAACTCATGCGCTGCGCAGCGGGTGACCTAGAACCACTCGGGCTTGAACATGGCGACGCCCAGGTAGCCGAATACCCCCACGGCCAGGACGAGGAGGATTATCTCAATCGGGGTCATGAGGCCCCCTCACCGCCTTCGCCGACGTTGTGGCACGCTCGTGCGGTGGAGCAGATCGCTGCCCAGGCAGACCTTGACGACGTGGTGGAGGCCGCCGGTCATTTTCGGATTTATCTGGGTGCGGCCGCAGGTGTCGGCAAGACCTACGCGATGCTCGGCGAGGGCCACCGCCGGCACGATCGGGGGGCCGACGTGGTCATCGGCTACGTGGAGAGCCACGGCCGGCGGCTCACCGAGGACCTGGTCGCCGGCTTGGAGGTCGTCCCGCGCACCGTGGTCGACTACCGGGGCTGCGTGCTGGAGGAAATGGACACCGCCGCCGTGCTGCGCAGGCGGCCGCAGATAGCCCTCGTCGACGAGCTCGCCCACACGAACGTTCCGGGTTCCGGGCCGCACGAGAAGCGCTGGGAGGACGTGCTGGAGATCCTCGCCGCGGGGATCGACGTGATCACCACCGTCAACATCCAGCACCTGGAGAGCATCGCCGACGAGGTCGAGCGCATGACCGGCGTCCCCGTACGCGAGCGCGTGCCCGACTGGGTTGTGCGCAAGGCAGACCAGATCGAGCTCGTCGACTCCTCGCCCGAGCAGCTGCGCCGCCGGATGATTCACGGCAATATCTATCCCCCGGAGCGCGTGCAGCAAGCGCTGACGCACTTCTTCCGCACCGACAACCTGATTGCGCTGCGGGAGCTCGCGCTGCGCTTCCTCGCCGACGAGACCGAAGAGGAGCTGCTTGACCACCTGCGCCGGCACAACGCGGCGCGGGTGTGGGAGACCGCAGAGCGGATCATGGTGGCGGTGACGGGGGCGCCAGGCGACGACGCGGTGATCCGCCGGGCGGCCCGGCTCGCAGCGCGGGTGCGCGGCGAACTCGATGTGCTGCACCTGGATACCGGCACCGATGGCACGTCATCCGGCCGGGACACGCTCGGTGCGCTGCGCGCGGTGGCGGCGGATGTCGGGGCGCGCTGGCACGACGGGGACATGCACGACGATCCGCCGCGTGCTATCGCCCGGTTTGCCCGCCAGCACCAGATCACCCAGATCGTCATCGGAGCCGGCCGCGGTGGCCGCTGGCGGCGGCTGGTTGGCGGCGGATCGAACATGGCCCGGATCATCCGGGCGGCTGGCGACGCGGGCATCGATGTCCACGTACTGACGCGGCGGGAGCCGAAGGGCGCACCTGATGACGACATCAGGCCTGCACCCAATGCCTAGCCGGGTTCCGAACGCCCGGCGCAGCCATCTCACCGGGGACGGCTCAGGCCACGTCGGCCGCCGCGAGGGCCGTCGTGATGGCGTCCAGCGCGGCCCGGATGTTCTCGACCGAATTGGCGTAGGAGAACCGCAGGAACCCCTCGCCGAACGCGCCGAACGCGGTCCCGGCCAGGGCTGCGACGCCAGCGTCGGCGAGCAGTCTGGCCTGGAGCTGGCCGGCGGTCAGCCCGGTTCCGGCGATGCTGGGGAAGGCGTAGAAGGCGCCCCGCGGTTCGACGCACCGCATGCCAGGAATGGCGTTCAGCCCCGCGACGATGACGTCGCGGCGCCGGGCGAACTCCGCGACCATCTCCTCGACCGGCGCCCAGGGACCCTCGAGCGCCGCGATGGCCGCGTACTGGCTGAACGCCGACGTGCAGGAGACCGAGTTGATCACCAGCCGCGTTACCGGCTCGACAAGCGCCGGCGGGAAAACGCCAAACCCGAGGCGCCAGCCCGTCATCGCGAACGTCTTCGACCAGCCGTCGAGCAGGATCGTGCGGTCTGCCATGCCGTCGACGTCGAGCACGCTCGCGTGCGGCTCCGCGCCGTACCGGATCGCCCAGTACACCTCGTCGCTGAGCACGGTCAGGTCGTGCCGCTGCGCGATGTCCGCGATGGCCTCGCAGTCCGCCCGGGTCAGCGCGCTGCCGCACGGGTTGTGCGGCGAGTTGATGATGAGCAGCTTGGACCGGTCGGTGACCAGTCGCTCCAGTTCGGCGGTGTCGATGCGGAAGCCGTTCTCCTCGCGCAGCGGGATCGGGACGCCCACCGCGCCGGCGAAGGCGGTGATCGACTCGTACATGGGAAAGCCGGGATCGGGGTAGAGCACCTCGTCGCCCTCGCCGCAGAGGGCCATGATGGTGAAGAACATGATGGGCTTGGCGCCCGGCGTGACGATCACGCGGTCGGGCGACGTCCGCATCCGGCCGGTGCGCTCCAGGAAACTGGTCACGGCCTCGCGGAGCGGCGGGATGCCGGGCGCGGGCACGTAGTGGGTCTGGCCGGCCCGCAGGGCCTCGACCGCCGCATCGACGATGTGCGGAGCGGTCGGGAAATCCGGCTCGCCGATCTCCAGGTGGATGACCCGCGCCCCGGTGGCCTCCATGGCCCTGGCGCGGGCGAGTACCTCGAACGCTGACTCGGTGCCGAGCTTGGTCATCCGGTCCGCCAGGGAGAAAGCTGCCATGCCCGAGATCGTAAGCCACTCTCGTGACCGGCAGGGACCATGGACGCGCAGCCTTGGCCCCGCGATGCGCTAGCGGCGGGCGTGCCGCCCCGGCGCTCTGGACAGCCCGGCTCCAGCGCCTCGGCGATCTCGAAGATGATGCCGTCCCACTGGGCCGTGTCGCCGGCGATTGCGCCGTCAGGGATGGGCCGGGTGGCCGGAACGCACAGACCGTGCGAGCATGGCGCTCGCAGGGCCCGCGACCCGGGAGGAGGAGCAGGATGCCGGACGCACCCGACCCCAGGGACGTGCTGCGGCGGTTCTTCGCGACGCTGAGCACGGGGGACTACGACGCCATCGGTGAGTTCTTCACAGCCGACTCGGTCTGGGAGGTCAACAACGTCGCGGCCGGCCATCCCGGCGCGCGCGGCCGCCGGGCGATCATCGAGGACTTCCTCCGGCCGGTCAGGGACGGGCTGTTCGAGCCGGGCGATCCGAAGATCGAGGTCGTGCGCATGGTGAGCGACGGAGACTGGGTCGCGGCGCAGACCATCGCCAGGGGCAGCCTGCGGAACGGGAACGCCTACGAGAACTCCTACGCGTGGTTCGCCCAGATCGACGGTGCGTACGTGACGTTCCTGAAGGAGTACATGGACACCTCGTACGCCTTCGAGATCTCCAAGCCTGCCCCCGACCAGGCGGCGGCCGACGAGCACGTCGCCGAGCACCTCCGCCGCCTGGGTCACGAGGCGTAACGCCCGGTCTTACGCCCCGCGTGTCACCAGGCGTAGTGCTCGGGGGCTGGCTTGAAGCCGGGGAAGATCGCGTCGAGTCGCTTGAGCGCGTCCTCGTCCAGCGGCAGGGTCAGCGCTCGCACCGCGTCATCGAGGTGGCCGCGGGTCCGCGGCCCGACGATCGGCGCCGTCACGCCGTCCTGGTGCAACAGCCAGGCCAGTGCCACCGCGCCCGGTTCCTCGCCGAGTTCGTCGCAGAACGCTTCGTAGGACTCGATCTGCTCCCGGTTGCGCTGGACCGCCTCGCGCGCCCGCCCCGCGGCGCGGCGCCGGCCCTCCCGCTCCTTGCGGAGCACCCCGCCGAGCAGGCCGCCCTCCAGCGGCGACCACGGGATGATGCCGACCCCGTACTCGAGGGCCGCTGGCAGTACCTCCAGCTCGATCCAGCGGGTCATGAGGTTGTAGATGCTCTGCTCGCTCACCAGGCCCAGGAACCCGCGAGCGGCGGCGGTGTCGTTGGCCTGCACGATGTGCCACGCCGCGAAGTTGGACGAGCCGACGTAGACAATCTTGCCCTGGGTGACGAGCACCTCCATCGCCTGCCAGATCTCGTCCCACGGAGTGTCGCGGTCCACGTGGTGCATCTGGTACAGGTCGATGTAGTCGGTGCGCAGCCGCCGCAGCGACGCCTCGCACGCGCGGCGGATGTTGAGCGCTGACAGCTTGCCGTCATTCGGCCAGTCGCCCATGGCGCCGTACAGCTTGGTGGCGAGCACGGTGCGGTCGCGCCGCCCGCCGCCGGTCGCGAACCAGTCGCCGATGATCTCCTCGGTCCAGCCCACGTGGGCCTGCTCGGCCTTCCCCACCTGGCCCGGCGGACTCTGCAAGCCGCCGTAGCGGTTTGCGGTGTCGAAGAAGTTGATGCCGAGCGCGTGCGCGTGGTCCATGATCTCGTGCGCGTCGGCGGGCGGCGTCAGCGGCCCGAAGTTCATGGTGCCGAGGCAGAGACGGCTGACCGACAGGCCGGAGCGGCCCAGGTTCGTGTAGTCCATGAGGACAGCTTGTCATGCCGGCGGAGTCGTCGACCGTGCGGTGAGATCAGCGCCGGACCGGTCGGCGCAGCAGGTCGGCGAGGACCGCCGCCTGGCTGATGTCGGTATCGCGGGTGGCGGTCAGCAGGGTCACCGGTCCCGTGGCCACGAGCGCGCGCAGCCGCGCGAGCGCGGCCTGGCCCTGCGCCGCGCCGAGCTCGGTGACGTAGCGGCGACGGAACTCGTCAAACCGGGCCGGGTCGTGCCCGTACCAGGTCCGCAGCTCGGTCGACGGCGCGACGTCCTTGGCCCAGTCGTCCAGCCGGGCCGCGTCCTTGCGCAGGCCACGCGGCCAGACTCGATCGACGAGGACGCGCGCGCCATCGGTCGGCGTTGGCGCGTCGTAGACCCGGCGCACCCGGATGTCGGCCACCAGCCCAGCCTCTCACGCCTGCTCGCAACCACCGCGCGCCCCGGCGTAGGCTCGCCGGTGAGCCGCGCGGCGAGCACGGTTCCGGAGATCGTGGCGGGGGACACGGTGCGCTACCGACTCGAGGTCAGGCTGGGCCCGGCCGACGTGGGACGACGCGTCGTGATCCGCTGGCGGCGCCCGGCCGCGGACGGCGGTGACGAGATCGCCGATGTTCTCGGCGTGCTCGAGGCCGCCGACCGAGACGCGTTCACGGTGCGCACGGCCGCGGGCGAGGCGGTCGTCATCCCGACCGGGCGCGCGCTCGCGGGCAAGACCGTGCCGGCGCCGCCACGGCGCGGCAGGTCGGCCTGACCCGGCGGCGGCCACCCCCGTCACGATGGCAGCCCGGCAAGTAACGTTGCGCGCGACGGTGTCAGCGCGCGGAACGAGGTCACTCATGCGGAGAGCCCTGATCGTCGGTGCCGGCGTGCTCGTCACGATCGCCGGGGTGATCTTTGCGCTGCAGGGGCTTGGCTACCTGACCGGGAGCGTGATGACGGGCACGACGCTGTGGTCGGTACTCGGGCCGATCATCGCGGTCGGCGGCCTCGCCGTCGTGGCCGTCGGGTTCCGGGTGTCTCGTCGCTGAGCCCGCGGACCCGCCCGTCGGCGTGACCATCGCGCCCCGCCCTGATCGCTGGCGCGGTCGGCCCGTAACCTTGCACCGATGACACAGCCTGGACCGAATGCCCCGGGCGGGGAACTGAGCCGTCTGCGCGGCGAGCACGTTCCGGTCCCTGCCTGGCTGCGGAGCACGAAGGGCGAGCGGCGCTGGCCGATCACGCTGAGCGTGGTCGGTGCCATCGTGCTGCAGTTCCTGCTCCCGGCGAAGTTCACGGAGCCGCTGCCGTCGTGGCTGCTGCCGACCCTCGAGGTCGCGCTGCTGGTCGGGCTCAGCATCGCCAACCCGGTTCGCATCGAACGCCGCGGGCCGGCCGTCCGGATGGCGAGCATCGCGCTGATCGCGCTCATCACCATCGCGAACGTGGCGTCGGCGGTCCTGCTGATCCGCGCGATCCTGGATGGCAAGGCGGGCAGCGAGGCCGGCCCGCTGTTCGCCACCGGCGCGTCCATCTGGGCTACCAACGTG
>JASHPF010000098.1 GCA_030038295.1 Streptosporangiaceae bacterium | reverse complement strand
CGCGTCGGTTATCACGAGCTGTTCGCTCACGTCGTAAGCGATGATGTCGGAGGCGAGCTTGTCAGCCGCGGCTGCGGCCGCGATCTCAACGAGCTCGACGGCCCTCTCGGTGGCAGTCAAGTGCTGGCAGTCCTCCCCGCCGGCCGGTCTCTCCGGCCCGCTAGCACAAGCCTAACCGGAGTCACCGACATCGCGAGCGAGCTCGGTAGAGTGTTTTGCGGTTTTTAGACCGTTTCAAGATAGGGAACGGCAGTGTTGCCGGACCCGGCCGTTCGCCGTGCGCGGCCGTCAGCTCGACTCGCCGCGCCGTCCGGCCAGCCAGGTCGTCTGGCCAGCCAGCACGACACCGT
This sequence comes from Streptosporangiaceae bacterium, assembly GCA_030038295.1. GTDB lineage: Bacteria > Actinomycetota > Actinomycetes > Streptosporangiales > Streptosporangiaceae > JAJYUU01. The sequence continues at coordinate 9,277 of JASHPF010000098.1, read as the reverse complement.
CCAGGCGACCGCAGCGAGCGTGGCGACCGCGGCAGCGGCCGCGAGCGGCACGTCGGCTCCTCTCGGGACTCGCTGCGCTCGCGCAGGCCGCGTGTGCACGGAGTGTGCGCTGCGTGGCCGCTCGGCGCACCCGAATCAACACCCGCCGGCGACTCTCTCCGTCACGACGAGGGACGGCGCCGGCCGAAGCGGCGGGCAGGTCGACCCGGCCCCTGCTCGGCCGGCCCAGAGGGCCCAGGTGGCCGGGCCGGCCCGGGTGGCCCGGCTGGCCTGGGTGGCCCGGCGTCCTCGACCAGACGCGCAACTATCTGACCGGCGACTCGCTGATCTGCTCCGAGTCCAGTGAGCACCTGATGCGGGATCCCGGATTCCTTTCTGAGCATGGCAAGGAGGATGTGCTCGGCCCCGATGTACCCGTGTCGCAGCATCAGCGCCTCGCGCAGGCTGGTTTCCAGAACCTTCTTCGCCCGGGCATCCAGCCGGATCTGCCCAGGGGGAGCGCCCGGTCCCGGTCCGGCCAGCGCCTGCACCTGACTGGCGGCCAGCTCGCGATCGATCCCGAGCTGATCCAGGGCGCTCGTCGCGTTGCCATCGCCGAGTTCGAGCAGGCTGAGCAGCAGATGCTCGCTGCCGACCGAGCGGTGTCCAAGCTCTCGCGCGTGCTGCGGCGCCCCTTCTACCGTCTGCCGCGCCTGATCTGAGAACCTCTCAAACATGCTGGCACTCCTACCAGATCGGCTCGGACGTGGAGCGATCCAGTCGCTCGTCAGTCGCGGTACAGGCCACGCTTCGAGATGTACTGCACGATCCCGTCGGGCACGAGGTACCAGATCGGCTGGCCTTCCCGCACCCGCTCGCGGCACTCGGTCGATGAGATCGCCAGCGCCGGGATCTCGATGAGGCTGACGCGCTCCGGCGGCAGGCTCGCGATCGAGAGCCGGTGGCCCGGCCGGGTGCAGCCGACGAACTGCGCCATGCTGAACAGCTCGTCCCAGTCACGCCAGGAGATCATCTTCGCGAGCGCGTCTGCCCCCGTGATGAAGAAGAACTCGACGTCGGGGCCGCGCTGGGCGCGCAGGTCGCAGAGCGTGTCGATGGTGTACGTCTCGCCCGGCCGGTCGATATCGACCCGGCTCACCGAGAACCGGGGATTCGACGCGGTCGCGATGACGGTCATCAGGTAGCGGTCCTCGGGCGGTGACACCTTGCGGCCGTTCTTCTGCCATGGCTGGCCGGTCGGGACGAAGATCACCTCGTCCAGGTTGAAGAAGTGGGCGACCTCGCTGGCCGCCACGAGGTGGCCGTGATGGATCGGATCGAAGGTGCCGCCCATCACCCCGATTCGCTTGCCGTGGCCCAGCGTGCCCGGCTCGTCCAGACCGGCGTCACTCATGCCAGTGAGCGTAAACGGTGGCAGATCAGACCGGATACGTGATCCCCGTCAGCTGCTCCGACTCGACCCACAGCCGGCGCTGGGCCTGCCGGTTCTGGGACCTGCCGCTGGAGGTCACGACGATCGGGTAACCCGTCAGCTGCAGGAACCCGTCAGGGCCGTAATACGTGCCGCCGATAGCCGCCGGGTCGGTGGCCGCCCGCAAGATCGGCAGCGCCCCCATGGCGGCGTCCTGCACGAGCCAGGAGTTGACCGCCCGGAACCGCGGTCCCATCGCGGCGTTGGACAGCCCGGACATGTGCCTGGTCAGCTCCGTTCTGGCGGTGCCGGGATGGGCTGCCAGCGCGATGGTCGATGCCTTGGCAGCGGCCAGCCTGCGCTGCAGCTCATAGGTGAACATGAGGTTCGCCAGCTTGGACCTGCCGTAGGCGGCCGCCCGGTGATAGTGCCGGGCGGAGTTGAGGTCGGCGAAGTTCATCCGGCCGGCGCGGTGCCCGTTGCTGCTTACCGTCACGACGCGCGACCCCGGCGCCGCGAGGAGCTGCGGCATGAGCAGCCCGGTCAGTGCGAAGTGGCCGAGGTGGTTCGTGCCGAACTGCAGCTCGTAGCCATCCTTGGTGAGGCCGTACGGCGGGAACATAAGGCCGGCGTTGTTGATCAGCAGGTCGAGCGTCGCGAACCGCCCGGCGAGCTCGGTGGCTGCCCGGCGGATCGACTCCAGCGATGCGAGGTCTAGCTCGACCGTCTCCACCGCCGCATCCGGCTGAGCTCGGCGTAGCTCGGCGCCGGCCGCCGCCAGCTTGGCCTGGTTGCGTCCGGCGAGCACCACGGTCGCCCGGTTCGCGACCAGCACTCTTGCCGTCTCCAGCCCCAGCCCGCCGCTCCCTCCAGTGATCACCGTCACCCGGCCGTGCTGGTCGGGAACGTCCTTCGCGGTCCAGTGGTCGCTGCTAACCTGCCTCATCGGCACTGCCTCCCTTGGCACCGTCGCTGCCCGGAATGTCCGGATCGATGCACGATCTGCCGCCAGTGCCCGCTCCGCCCGTCTTGACCCAGCCGTGGCGGGTAGGTATATGGGACGGCACCAGTGTGCCTGAGCGACCGGAGGGATCTGCAGTGCAGTACACGCCCAGCTATGTCGCACCAGCTCAGCTTCAGGCGCGGACGCTGTTCGGCAACGTCATGTGGCTCGTCGCGCTCACGGCGGGCTGCTTTGCCCTGGGCTGTTACGCGGGGCGCAACCTGTCGCCGGGGTGGAGCATCGTCTGGTGGATCGCCGGCTTCGCGTGCCTGATCGGGCTCAACTTCGCCCGCCGCGCCTCCAGTGGCGTCAGCATCGCGCTGCTGGTGCTGATGGGACTGTTCCTCGGACTCGGCCTCGGTCCGGTGGTGACCTACTACTCCACTACGAGCCCCCGCGCGGTGTGGCAGGCGGCCGGCGCGACCGCGCTGTTCATCGCGGGCTGCGGTTCGTTCGGCTACGCGACCAGGCGCGACCTGTCGGCGCTCGGCCGCATCTCGTTTTTCGCCCTGCTAGGGCTGATCGTGGCCGGGATCATCCTGATCTTCGTGCACATCCCTGGCGCCGACCTGGCCTATTCGATCTTTGGCCTGCTGATCTTCGCGGGGCTGACCATGTTCGACTTCCAGCGGCTACGCCGCTCGCAGGACGCGGCCTCGGCCCCCTTCATAGCCGCGTCGATCTTCCTGGACGCGCTGAACGTGTTCCTGTTCTTCCTGCGGCTGTTCGGCGGTCGTGACTAGCACTCGCGCGATCAGCCACACAGATCGGCCGAGGCGCTGGCCAGGGCGCCTACGATGGCAGCTATGACCACTGTGCCGGACCGCTCCCGGATCCGCTTGCCGGGCATCAGCTCACGTGCTTACGAGCACCCCGCCGACCGGTCAGCGCTTGTCGCGCTGCGCAAGCTGACCGGCTTCGACACCATCCTGAAAAACCTTGCGGGCCTGTTCAACGACCGGGCCCTCCGGCTGATGTTCCTGGCCAGCTCGGTGCGCGCGTCCGAGGAGCAGTTCCCTGACCTGTACCACGCGATGCTGGACAGCTGTTACATCCTCGACATGCCGCACGTGCCCGAGCTGTACATCAGTCAGTCCTCGGTCGTGCAGGGAATGGCGCTGGGCTCCGACAAGCCGTTCCTCGTGCTGACGAGCAGCATCGTAGAGCTGCACGACGCCGAAGAGCTCCGCTTCGTCATCGGGCACGAGCTCGGCCACGTGCTGTCGGGGCACACCGTCTACAACACGATGCTCTACTACCTGGTCAATCTCGCGAGCCGGCTCGCGCTGGTGCCGTTCGCCTGGATCGGGCTGAAGACTGTGATCTGGGGCCTCGAGGAGTGGCACCGCAAGGCCGAGCTGTCGTGCGACCGTGCCGGGCTGCTCGCGACCCAGGACGTCGATGCGGCCCGCCGGGCGCTGATGAAGCTGGCCGGCGGCCGTCGGCTGGCCGAGCTGAGCAGCGACGAGTTCCACCGGCAGGCGCGCGAGTACGACGCGGTGCCGGACGTCCGGGAGAGCCTGCTCAAGCTCCTCCAGCTGCAGGGCACCACGCATCCCTTCGCCGTGGTGCGATTCGCCGAGCTGGACCGGTGGGCTCAGGATGGCGATTACCGCGACATCCTGGCCGGGAACTACCCCCGCCGCGACGACGACCGCGACACGAACGTGGGTGACGAGTTCCGCGCAGCGGCCAAGTCCTATCAAGACTCGTGGAACCGCAGCGCCGACCCATTGATCGGGGCTGTGCGTGGCGTCGCCTCTGGCGCGGTCGACGCCGGTGCCCGGCTGCTTAACAGGTTCGGAACGGGCGGCAGCCGAAACGACGACGACGACGAGGACTGACCGTCCAGAGGCGGCCAGCGCGGCGCCTCAGCCGACTCCCGCAGGGCTCGGTGCCGGGTCGAGTTGGCCCAGCACCGCGGGTAGCTCGCCGGAGTGCACGACACCGACCTGCCGTGTCGCCCTGGTGAGCGCGACGTAGAGGTCGTTCAACCCGCGCGGCGACGCGGCGAGCAGCCGACCAGGGTCGACGATCAGCACGCAGTCGAATTCGAGCCCCTTCGCCTGCCGGACGGTAAGCACCACTACGGGGCTGGTCAGATCGGGGTCGGCGCCGATCGCCGTGCCGGGCAGCGCGGCAGCCACGGCCTGCCCGAGCTCCGCGGCTAGTTCCTCCGGGACGATGACGGCGAGCTTGCCGTCCCCGGCCTGGTCGGACAGCTCGGCCGCGGCCTGCGCGACGGTCAGCGTCAGCTCGTCGGGAGCGGCTTGCCGGTGCCACGGCCGGTGCCCAGACTCGCGTACCGAGCGCGGCGGCTGCGCGGCTGGGTCGATCGCGGCCAGCACGTCGGCCGCGACCACCATCACCTCGGCCGGAGTCCGGTAGTTCACCGTGAGCGGGGCAAGGCGCCAGCGATCGGACAGATACGTATCGAGCGCGTCGTGCCATGACACCGACCCGGACAGGTCGCCGGTCTGCGCGACGTCGCCGACGATGGTGAGCGAGCGGGCCGGGCAGCGGCGCATCATCATCCGCCACGCCATCGGCGACAGCTCCTGCGCCTCGTCGACGATCACGTGCCCGAACGCCCACGTGCGATCGGCGGCCGCCCGCTCGGCCGGAGTGAGGTCCTGCTCCGCCTCGAACCGGGCCGCGAGCCGACTCGCATCCACGAGGTCCGCGCCCATGAGCGCCTCCTCGTCGGCCTCCTCGTCCCGGCTGATGATGTCGAGCACGCCCTGCGCGTAGGCTTCGGCGCGCCGACGCTCCCGCGCGGCAGCCGCCCGGCTGGCCCGCTGGTCTTCGCCGAGCAGCTCGGCCGCCTCGTCCAGCAGCGGGACGTCGGCCGGCGTCCAGGGTGCGCCAGGATCGCGCAGCAGCGTCGCCCGGTCGGCGGGTGACAGCCGGGGCGCGGCCGCGATCAGCCGGTCCGGCTCGGTCAGCAGCTCGCCCACAAGCTGCTGAGGCGTCAGGATGGGCCACAGCTCCGCGATGGCGGACCGGACGGCGGGGTCGTCGCGCAGCTCCCTGCGCAGGTCGGCCACGTCATCGCGATCCATCAGCGCCGCCCCGGTCCGCACGTCCGTGCCGATCCGGGCGGCCAGCTGCCTGGTCAGTGCGTTAATGATCTCCCGAGCGAAGACCGTCCTGGCCTGGTTGTGCGGCCGCCTGGACCGGCGGGCACGCTCCCGTGCCCACGCGATCGCTCGCGGGGTGAGCTGCAGCCGGCCCGCGTCGGCCGTGAACTCGAGCGGTGAGTCCTCCCGGCCGCTGGTCGCGACCAGCCGGATCCGGGCGACGTCGGCCTCAACTTCGACCGGTTCGGCGGGTACGAGCTGCCGCGCCCTGACCGCCGCCGCGACGATCCTGGCCATCTCTGCCCGGCCCTTGACGGCGGCCACCTCGGCCCGCTCGGCCGCGGCGGCGCTGACGCCGGGAAACAGGTCGCCGATGGTCGACAGCAGGACGCTGGTCTCGCCGAGCGAGGGCAGCACCTGGCCGATGTATCGGAGGAACGTGGCGTTCGGTCCGACGACGAGCACGCCGCGCTTCTCGAGCTGGCGGCGGTAGGTGTAGAGCAGGTACGCAGCCCGGTGCAGCGCGACGGCCGTCTTGCCCGTGCCGGGGCCGCCCTGCACGACGAGTGCACCGCCCATCGGCGCCCGGATGATCACGTCCTGCTCGGCCTGGATGGTCTCGACGATGTCGGACATGGTGCCGGTGCGGCTCGCGCTCAAGGCAGCGAGCAGCGCCGACTCACCGGTCAGCCCCTCGTGCCTGGACGGGTCGGCGGCGGCGAGGTCGAGTACCTCGTCGTCCAGGTCGACCACGGACCGGCCGCGAGTCTTGATGTGCCTGCGCACCCGGACATCGCCGGGCGATGCCGCGGTGGCGAGGTAGAACGGTCGGGCTGCGTCGGCTCGCCAGTCCATCAGGAGCTGCTGGTAATCATCGGCATCCGAGTGGATCCCGAGTCGGCCGATGTACCGGAGCTCGCTGTCGCGGAACTCGAGCCGGCCGAAGCACAGCCCGTTTTCCGCGGCGTCGAGCTGAGCGAGCTGCTGACGGTACAGGGCGCTGAAGGACTCCCGCTCCGCCCTGGCCTGGTGCGTGCCGCCAGTTTGCCGCAGCACGCCGGCCATCCGGCTGGTGGCGCGCTCCCTCAGGTCGTCGAGCCGGGTGTAGAGCAGCGAAATGTACGCCTGTTCGCGATGCAGTTCCGCGTTTGACAACCAGGCTCCTTTTTGTTATTCTTAAATGGCAAGATATGCATTACAAAGGATTTTAAAGTTTTCTCAGCGCTACAAGAACGTAGCGCGCTTTTTTATTTCCGGCAGCCTCGGCGGCAATCTCGTGGCCGGGAGCGCCTGCAGAGCGGGCCGCGACCAACCAGTCCGCCCGTCAGCCCAGCCGGGTGTCCGTGCCACGCGGACCCAGCGCTGCCTGCTCGGCTGGCGCCCCTGGTTCCCAGTCGAATACGACGGAATTGTCGTCCTCGCCGATCAGAACCTCGGCACCGGGCGTCGCGCCGGCCGCGGCCAGCGCCTCCTCGATGCCGAGCCTGGCCAGCCGGTCGGCAAGGTAACCCACCGCCTCGTCGTTGGAGAAATCGGTCTGCAGGATCCAGCGGCGGGGCTTCTCGCCGCGGACGCGGAAGCTGTTGTCCCCGAGCGACAACACCTGGAAGTCCGGGCCGGCCACCGGCTGCGGGCGGAGCACCAGCCTGGTCGGTTCCGGCGGCGGTGCCGCCCGCCGGGCCGCCGCGATCGCGGCCGCCATGGAGAAAGCCAGGTCGCGAAGCCCCTCGGTGGTGGCCGCGGAAACCCGGTGCACGCTGAGGCCGCGGGCCTCCAGTTGCGGCTCGACGAGGTCGGCCAGTTCCCTGGCCGCGGGTATGTCGATCTTGTTAAGGGCCACGATCCGCGGCCGGTCGGCGAGCTGGGCACCGGTCTGTGCCTGGTAGGCGGCGAGCTCCGCCTCCAGCGCATCCAGGTCGCTGACCGGATCGCGGCCGGGCTCCTCGGTGGCACAGTCCAGCACGTGGACGAACACCAGGCAGCGTTCGATATGCCGGAGGAAGTCCAGGCCCAGGCCTTTGCCCGCGCTGGCACCGGGGATCAGTCCGGGCACATCGGCGACCACGAACTGGACATCGCCAGCCTCGACGACGCCGAGGTTCGGGATCAGCGTGGTGAAGGGGTAGCTGGCGATCTTGGGTCGGGCCGCGGACATGGCAGCGATCAGCGAGGACTTGCCAGCGTTCGGGAAGCCGATCAGCCCCGCGTCGGCAACGGTCTTCAGCTCCAGGACCAGGTCGAGCTCGACACCGGGCTCGCCACGCAGCGCGAAGCCGGGAGCCTTCCGCCGCGGCGATGCCAGCGCCGCGTTCCCGAGCCCGCCGCGCCCGCCCTGGGCGGCCACGTACCGGGTGCCGACCCCGGTGAGGTCGGCGAGCTGCTGCCCGACCGCGGTTTTGACTACGGTGCCGTCCGGCACCCGGAGCACAAGGTCGGCGCCATCCGCACCGTTGCGATTCGAGCCGGAGCCGGCCTTCCCGTCCCCCGCTCGGCGGACGGGCCTGCGGTGGAAGTCGAGCAGCGTGCTGACTCCCGGATCGACCTCGAAGATGACGTCGCCGCCCCGCCCTCCGTTGCCGCCGTCCGGGCCGCCGAGTGGCTTGTACTTCTCCCGGTGCACCGAAGCGCACCCGTGGCCGCCCTGCCCCCCGCGCACCTGCACCTGGGCCTGGTCGGCAAACTCCGCCACGGCCACCCCCTCTGGTCAGCGGCTGCCCGCCTGGCCGGGAACCTTGCCCGGCCGTGGCTCGGCATGCCGAGTCGGGCGGCCCGACCGCTACGGCCGATGAAAGTCGCCGCTTAGCCGACCGGTCAGCGGCCCCGGCCGCTAGGCGTCCGCGGCCTCGGTCTCGACCGGCAGCACGCTCACGGCCCGGCGGCCCCGCCGCATGCCGAACTGAACCCTGCCACCAACCAGGGCGAACAGGGTGTCATCCCCGCCACGGCCGACGCCGACGCCGGGGTGGAAGTGGGTACCGTGCTGGCGCACGATGATCTCGCCGGCGCCGACGACCTGCCCGCCGAATCGCTTCACGCCAAGCCGCTGCGCGTTCGAGTCCCGGCCGTTCCGGCTGGACGACGCGCCCTTCTTGTGAGCCATCTGAGCATCAGCCCTTCGTCGCCGACCTGGCCCGCGCCTTCGGCGCGCTGATGCCGGTCACTCGCACGTGGGTGTACTTCTGCCGGTGGCCCAGGCGGCGACGGTAGCCGGTCTTGTTCTTGTAGTGGATCATGTTGATCTTGGGGCCAACGGCCGGACCCACGATCTCGGCGGTGACCCGGTACGAGCTGAGCTCGGCCGGATCGCTGATCACCTTGCCGCCGTCGACGACCAGCACGGCCGGGAGCGTCACGCTCGTCCCGACTTCGCCGGCCAGCTTGTCGACGGTCAGGACGTCGTCTACCGACGCCTTCTCCTGCCTGCCACCGCAGCGCACGATCGCGTACACCGAGAGCCTCTCCTCTTAACGCCTGCCCGCACCGGACGCGGTGGATCTGAGTGATCCCCGAGTCGGCACCGCCGGCTGGCTGGGGCTTGCCTAGGGTGCGCACCGGGCCGACCGCTCACCACTCCGCGCGGCCGTCCGCCCCTGTCACATGCGCCGACTGACAAGGGTATCAGACCCGGACCGCCGTCCCGACGGCCGCGATTCGGCACCCGCGGCGGGTCAGCTGCCCGGCTCGCCTCCGTGCGCGTCCGCGGACGGGGCCTCCGGCTCGGCCGGCTTCGCCGGCCGTCGGCTGCGTCCCGACCGCGACCGCGCCGCGGTGCTGCCCCGGCCA
>JASHPF010000097.1 GCA_030038295.1 Streptosporangiaceae bacterium | reverse complement strand
GGCCGTTGCCGACCAGAGTGCGGTCATACAGCTGGCGGAGCAGCTCGTCTGTGGTCACGGGACACCTTCTCTTCGGTTGCTGGCCGCGTCGGCTAGCGCTGCAGGCGGCGAGTGCCCGAGCATGACCGACAGCGTGCGGGCGGCCGACATGCAGCTGGCGGCCGCGTGCGTCAGAGTCCGGCCGGCCAGCCGGCCAGCGGGACCGGACACCGACAGCGCGGCCACGACGCCGCTCCCGCTGGTGACCGGCGCGGCGACCGCGACCAGGCCCGGCTCGAGCTCTTCGGTCGTGACGGCGTACCCGCGTTCGCGCACCGCGGCGAGTTCGGCGGCGAGCGCGCTGCGGCTGGTGATGGTGCGCGGCGTCCGCCGTTCCAGCCTGCCGCCGGGCAGCTCAGCCGCGCCGAAGGCGAGCAGCACCTTGCCGAGCGCCGCGCAGTGCAGGGGCACGGCCAGCCCGACCCAGTTCGTGCCGCCGATCAGGTACGTGCTGTCGACCTGAGCGATCTGCTCGACCAGCCCGCCCTCGCGCGGGACGCCCAGGTTGATCGTCTCGCCGGTCTGCTGGCCGAGCTCGGCTAGCACCGGCTGAGCGATGCTGACCAGGTCGGCCTCAGCGCCTCCGCGCCAGGCGTAGGAGACGAGGACCTCACCGGGCGCGAACCGGCCGCCGTCGGCGCGGCGAACCAGGCCGTTGCGCTCGAGCGCGGTCAGCAGCCGGGACGCGGTGCTCTTGGCCAGGCCGCTGGCGGCGGTCAGCTCCGCGAAAGATACCGGCGTTCCGCGCCTGGTGATCTCGACGAGCAGCTGCGCCGCCCGGTCGACAGCCTGCGTGCCGGTAGGAGAACTCACGTCGTCGCTCTCAGTGCCGTTGGAAAAAGTACTGTGTCGTTCCATATTGCGGAACACAGTTCTACGATGTGATCGTAGGTTGGGCTGTCGATCCAGGTCAAGGCCGTCACTCCCGCACACGAGGTGCGCATGTTCCGCAACGTGATGCCGAGGTACGAGATCCTGTCGCCGGACGCGATCGCCGTGCTCGACAAGGGCTGGCGCCGGATCGTTTCCGAGATCGGCGTGCAGTTTGCCAAGCCGGAGGCGGTCGAGCTGTTCCGCGCGGCCGGGCAGCGCACCGACGGCGAGGTGGTGTACCTCGATCCGGAGTTCGTGCTGGCGCAGGTCGCGCTCGCGCCGCGGGAATTCGACGTGCAGGCCAGGAACCCCGCCAACACCGTCCACATCGGCGGCGACGACATGGCATTCGGCGCGGTCTACGGCTCGCCGTTCGTGCGTGACGGCGACGTGCGCCGCGACGCGACCATGGACGACTTCCGCCGGCTGTGCATGCTGTCGCAGTCGTTCGGCCAGCTCGACTCCGCGGGCGGCGTGATCTGCGAGCCCAACGACACCCCGCTGGACTCGCGACACCTCGACATGGTCTACGCGCTGCAGACGCTGACCGACAAGATCTACATGGGCAACGTGGTGTCGGGGCCCAACGCCGCCGACACCATCGCGATGACCGAGATCCTGTTCGGCGGCCGCGCGGCGATCGAGGCCGTCCCTGCGACCATCTCGCTGATCAACTGCAACTCGCCGCTGCGCTGGGACGATCGGATGCTCGACGCCCAGTTTGAGTACTGTTCCGCACGGCAGCCGGTGGTACTCACCCCGTTCCTCCTCATGGGCGCGATGTCCCCGGTGACGGTGCCCGCCGCGCTGGTCCAGCAGCTCGCGGAGGCGCTGTCCGGCATCGCGCTCGCCCAGCTGATCCGGCCTGGCTGCCCGGTCATCTTCGGGTCGTTCTTGTCCAACATCGACATGCAGTCGGGCTCGCCCAGCTTCGGCACGCCGGAGTCCGCGATGGGGCTGCTGTGCACGGGCCAGCTGGCCCGGCACTTCGGGCTGCCGTTCCGCACCGGAGGCGGGCTGACGTCGAGCCAGAGCTGCGATGCGCAGGCCGCCTACGAGTCGCTGATGACGCTGCTGCCGACGTTCTTGGCCGGCGCCAACTGGGTCATGCACGCCGCCGGCTGGCTGGAGGGCGGACTGGTCTCGTGCTACGAGAAGTTCATCGTTGACATCGAGCTGCTGCGGATGCTGCGGGTGGAGTTCACGCCGCTGGAGATCGACGAGGCGTCGCTGGCCTTCGGCGCGCACGAAGAGGTCGGCCACGGCGGTCATTTCCTCGGTGCGCAGCACACCATGGAGCGGTTCCGCGAGTGCTTCTACCGGCCGCTGCTGTCGTCGACCGCCAACTACGAGCGGTGGCTGAAGCTCGGCGGCAAGGACACGACGGCCCGGGCCGGCGAGATCTGCGCGAAGACGCTGGCGGACTACCAGCCGCCGCCGCTCGACGAGGCGATCAAGGCTGAGCTCGAGGACTTCGTCACGCGCCGGAGGGCCGAGCTCGGCGACTGACAAGGCGCCACGTCTAGTCTGGAAAGACCATGGACATGGCTACCGCACTGGCCGAGCTCAGCGTCGCGCCCGACAGCATCGACGCCGAGACGAGATCACGCCTGGACCGGGACGGGTACGCGCCGCTGCCGGGCGTTCTCTCGGCGGGTCAGCTCGCGGTGATGCGGACCCGGCTCGGCGAGCTGCTGGCCGCCGAGGGTGACCGGGCGGGACTGGAGGTGCACCAGGAGGCCGGGACCGACCGTCTCGCCGACCTGGTCAACAAGGACCCGGCGTTCGAGGTCTGTTTCACCAGCCCCCGGCTGCTTGCCTGTGTCGCCCATGTGCTGGGCGACTTCAAGCTGTCGTCGCTCAACTTCCGCGCCGCGCTTCCCGGCCAGGGCCTGCAGTCCCTGCACGCCGAGGGCGGTCCGGTCACCGATCCGGCCCTTTTCTCTGTGTGCAATTCGATCTGGCTGCTGGACGACTTCACCGCGGACAACGGCGCGACCCGCGTCGTGCCGGGGTCGCACCTGTCCGGGAAGTCACCGGGTGACGTGATGACCGATACGCGGGACACCTATCCCGGCGAGGTGCTGCTGCTCGCGCCGGCCGGGACCGTCGTCGTCTTTAACAGCCACCTGTGGCACGGCGGCACGCTGAACCGCTCGTCCCGTCCCCGCCGGGCGCTGCACGCCTACTTCACCCGGCGCGACAACGCTCAGCAACTCGACCAGCGGAAGTACGTGCGGCCGGAAACGCTGGCCCGCCTCGGCCCGGCTGCCCGCTTCCTGCTTGACGTCTAGCCGGAGCTCCCTGGCGCCGCGGCTAGGTTTCCCGTGATACTGGGACCTGGGTGGTGGCATGCGCAGATATCTTGTCGTCGCGAACCAGACCCTGCAGGCGGCGGAGGTCAGGGAAGTTCTGCGCGAGCGGATCATCGCGGGGCCGTGCTCGTTCTTCGTGATCGTCCCCGACACGAAAGCTGCCCAGTACGACTCCGTGGCGGCGGGCGGGACACTCCCTCAGCCGGGCATGTGGTGGTGGGCGACCTACTACGCGCGCCCTGCTACCGATGAGGAGGCGACCGCGCAGGCCCGGCAGCGGCTCAGCTCGATGCTGGCCGGCTTCGCCGCGCTGGGTGTGCCGGTGGAAGGCGAGCTGGGCGACGCGGACCCGCTGGAGGCCATCGAGAGGGTCTGCGCCGGTCGCCAGTTCGACGAGATCATCGTGGCCACTCTGCCTCGGTCCGTCTCGCGCTGGCTCAGAGCCGGGTTGCCGCGCCGGGTGCAGCGCCGGTTCGGTCTGCCGGTCACGACCATCGTCGCCAGTTACTGACCCCCTCGGGTCGGCCAGCTCTGTCTGCGCAAAGATCGCCGGCGAAGGCCGGGAGGCCGCGCGGGCCCGGGTGATCTGTGTGTCGCGGCCGGCCGCATATTGCCGCGCCGCGCGGCCGCTGGCACGCTGACCACGTGGACCTCACCGAGAAGTTGCAGATCAAGCCGGGCCAGCCGGTGGCGATCCTCAACCCACCGCCGGGCCTGACGCTGCCCGCGGGCACCACTGGTGGCCAGTCTGACACCGCCGCTGCGGTGATCGGCTTCGCCGTCCACCGCGACGACCTCGACCAGCTCGGCCCCGTCATCGTTGCCGCCCGCGCCGACCGCCTGGCGTGGATCGGCTACCCCAAAGGCGGCAAGCTCGGCACCGACCTCAACCGTGACCGGCTCGTCCAGGCCCTCGCTGCCGAAGGCATCCAGCCTGTCCGGCAGGTTTCCATCGATGACACGTGGTCTGCGCTGCGGTTCCGACCAGCGGCCCTGAGGCGCAACGACTGACCGAGATGGAGCGCCTGGCCGACGGCGCGGAATTGCGGTGCAGCGGCAGTCCGCCTGGTTCGGCGCTGGGGTGCGCACCGGGTGCCCCTGGCGGGAATCGAACCCGCTCTCTCCGCTTTAGAGGCGGCTGCCCTGCCGTCGGACTCCAGGGGCGTCACGCTCATGGTGCCAGGTCCTGGTGACGGCACGGGCCGTCACCAGGACCTGCCTCTCAGGCCGGATCGGCGGCGATCCGGTCACGCAACTGAGGGTTGCTGACGGCGTCGCGCGCAGTCCGGTATTCCTCGCCGGTCAGGGACCGGCCGAGCTCGTCCAGCGTGCGCAGCACGAAACGCTGGCTGGCAATCCGGCGGTTGAGCCTGTCCAGCTCGGCAGCCTGACGCCATACCTTGCGCTGCAGCCAGCGGGTCGCCGCGGGCAGATCCCCAGCGAGCTGGGCCCGCAGCGCGTCGCGCTCGGCGGTCAGCTCGACCAGCTCGGCCCGCACATCGGTGACAGCAGTGGTCATGTTCTCACCTCCCCTCGTCCTGCGGAGGTGAGTGAGCCCGCCGGCGCCAGCGCCAGCGGCAGCCTGGCGACCAGCCGGCCGGCGGCTGGCTCCAGTGCCAGCGCCGTCAGCGCATCGTCGAGGTCGGGCTCATGAAAGGCGGAGACTCGCAATCCCGCCGCTATAGCGTCGTCGCGCAACCAAACAAGGCTGAGCTCATCACGAGCCGCAAGGACAACCAGCGTGGGCGCGGCTGCCGCGATTTCAGGGAAAGTAAGCGCGAACTCGATCGCCGCATGCACGGCCTGACAGGCCTGGACGCCGATGGGTAGGTCAGTGCGGGTAACGACAAAGAGACGACCCGCCGACAAGTCCTAACGATGCGTCATATCTCGATGCTAGCGCACCCGACGGGCCCGCGCCAGCAGCTCGAAGTACGTCGGTCATGCCGAGGAGCGGGCACGTCGCTCTCCCGCCCGCCGAGAAAACCCGTTGCGAGTGGCCGCCATCAGATGTCAGGTTGATCGGCCACCAATCACGGAAGGAAACAGGACGCGCATGTCGCTGCCCGCCCCTACCCTGCGCACCGCTCGCCTTCGACTGCGTCCCGTTGCCGACGCGGATGCGAAAGTCCTCTTCGCGCTGCACAGCAACGCCCATGTCATGCGCTACTGGGACGCGCCGCCGTGGCGTGACCGCGTGCGCGCCGAGCGGTTCATCACGGCATGCAGGCAGCTGGCAGCGGAGGGCACCGGGGCGCGGCTGGCCGTGGATCGTGTCTCCGACGGGGCGTTCATCGGCTGGTGCGGCCTGAGCCGGTGGAATCCGGACTACCGCAGCGCATCGCTGGGCTACTGCTTCGACGATGCGGCGTGGGGCCACGGCTACGCGACGGAGGCCGCGCGCGGTCTGCTGCAGTGGGCATTCGACACCCTGGACCTGAATCGCGTCCAGGCTGAGACCGATACACGCAACGTGGCATCTGCCCGCGTGCTGGAGAAGCTCGGGTTCGTGCGGGAAGGGACGTTGCGGGAAGACTGCGTCGTGAACGGCGAGGTCTCCGACTCCTGGGTCTACGGGCTGATCAGGCGGGAGTGGCTGCCGTCGTCCGAGCCGGTTCCCGCCCGCTGAGTCCTCGCTCCCTCGCCGATGCTACGGGCGGCATCCTCATCTACCGCATAGGGCGCGAGCGTGGTCAGCCGGAATCGCCGGCGTGAATCTGCGCTGCCCCCTCTTTGTGGCGTATCGCTGCGGTCCCTCCGCGAGTAGCGTTGCGGGCGCAGCCTGCCGGATCTGAAAGGAGAATCTTGTGGAACACATACAGGTCACGGCCACACTCCCCAAGATCGCCCCCGGTGATCTTGCTGAGTTCAAGCGACTTGCAGCTCAGCTTCTGGAGCGCACCAAGGGTGAAGCGGGGGCGCTCCAGTACGACTGGTTCTTAAGCGCCGACGAAACCAAATGCGTCGTGCGGGAGACATACGAGGACTCCGATGCCGTCCTGGCCCACATGGGGAACGTGGGTGAATTGCTCGGCAGGCTCGCCGAACTCGGAGGCGGGCTTGAGATCGAGGGCTTCGGCCCGGTGTCCCCTCAGCTCGCGGAAGCGGCTGCTGCGCTGCATCCGACCCTCTACGGCTTCTTTCAGGGCAAGTAGCCGGCGTCCCTAACCCCCGAGCAGCCAAGGCGTCGGCAATAGCGCGAGGCGTGCCCAGTGTCGGTTGCGGCGGCAGCGCGCAACAACCAGGGCTCCAGCCGACACCCAGAAGTGTGATCCCTAGATCATTCCGACGCACGTGCCGGAGCACGTTCTCCATGTACGGGCGATCGCCCGTACATGGAGAACTCGGTGAGCTATCGCTCAGTCTTTCCAGACCAAGCCCGCCCAGGCGCTGATCAACGCCAGCCAGGAGACGACGTTCTCTGCGACGGCCCCCCAGAAGAAGCCCCAGCCGGCGTCGACGCCGGACTTGACTAGCGCGCCCGTCGAGAACAGGCACCAGGCAAGTCCGACCCAGAGCGCGACGCGGAACCATGGATTGCGGCGCACGTCCTCCGGAATATGCTCGATGCCGTCCTTGTCGAATACGC
>JASHPF010000096.1 GCA_030038295.1 Streptosporangiaceae bacterium | reverse complement strand
TTCATTGCGGGCTTCAACCTGCTCGAGTGCGCCGACCTCGAGGAGGCGATCGAGGTGGCGGCCAAGTGCCCCATCTCCTGGTTCCACACGCTCGAGGTGCGACCGTTCATGCCGGGGCTGCGCCTCGGCGAGCAGGCGTTCGCGTTCGGGCGCGGCGAGGACGGCGCCGCCCGGCCGTACCTGCTGATCATGTGGATGGGCGGCAGCCCGGCGATGCCGCTCGACGATGACGCGGTCATGCACGAAGGGGAAGCCTGGCGGCAGGATCTGGAGGCGCTCGGCCTGCAGATCCTGGGTAACGCGCTGGAGGGCCCGGATACGGGCAGGACGATCCGCGTACGCGACGGGGAGATTCTGCTCAGCGACGGGCCGTTCACCGAGACCAAGGAATTCATCGCCGGCCTCGACGTCGTCAGCTGTGCCGATCGGCAGCAGGCGATCCAGCTCGCGGCGGCGCACCCGATCGCCAGGTACCACGCGATCGAGGTCCGCCCCTTCTACAGCGAGTGACGCTCGAGTTACCGCGCGGCGACCGGATCCTCGCCCCAGCATGAACTTTTAGCGGTCGGCGAGACCTTGCCGCTGGCCGTTAAAAGCTTACGATCGCAAGTAGAATGCGCGGCTTGGCGCTGACGGCGCTCCCTCCTCGGCGATGGTGGCGGGCCTTCGCGCGTGCCCATGAGAGCCGGAAATCATCGCTGGCATCGGCCCGACGAGCAGCTGAAACGCTGTCCTGCATCCGCCCGATTACCTGGCGTCATCGGCTTTCCGACCCATTTTCCCGCTGCCCGCACCTGCGGCCACCAGACACTGAGGCGTGCCATGAGTGAGGAAGTACCCCCGGACACCGGCTCTGCTGACCCCGGCTCGGAGCTGAGGGCCGCAGCGAACGCCGTGCGCGAGCGCTACAAGCCGGACTCGCCAGCCTACGGATACTGGCGGGTCACCGCCGGGATCTGGGATCGCTGGGCCGAGCGTTCCGAGCAGGAAACCGAGCTGTCCGCGGTGGCCACGCAAGAATTTCAGGCAGCCCTGCTCAGCGCCAGGGAGTATCTGAAGCTGCGCCGGGCCGGCGACGAGTGGATCGTCGCATCCGGAGCGCTGTCCTGCGCGTCCTGCGGGCACGTGTTCATCACCAAGGGTGACCCGAACATGCCGGCCGCCGAGCTGTCCGGCCAGCTGCTCGCGCACGTCTGCGAGGACGACCCGGCGAGCGAGTAGCCGTCAGCCGCTGGCCGGAACAGCATCGGTCAGGAGTAGCGTCGGCCCGGTGACCACCACCGCGACCGCCGTCGTGACCGGTGCCAACAAGGGCATCGGCAAGCACATCGCCAGCCAGCTCGCGGCAGCCGGCTTCACCGTGTACGTCGGGTCGCGCGACGCCGACCGGGGCCGCGCGGCGGTCGCCGAGATCGGCGGCCGCGCCCGGCTCCTGGTCCTCGACGTCACCGACGAGGCCAGCGTGACGGCAGCGGCCGAACAGGTCGAGGCGCTCGACGTGCTGGTCAACAACGCGGGCATCGGCGATGACCCGCGACCCGCGCCTGAGGCTGACGTGGACAGCTTCCGGCGCATGTTCGAGACGAACGTCTTCGGCGTCGTCGCCGTCACCAATGCCTTCCTCCCCGCGCTGCGCAGGTCTGCCGCCCCGCGAATCGTCAACGTCTCCAGCGGCACGGCATCGCTCACCGCCAGCACGAGTCCTGGCCAGCGGTTCGCCTTCGCCGCGGGCGGGGCCGCGGCGTACCGGTCGTCCAAAACGGCGCTCAACGCGCTGACGGTGTTCTACGCTCAGGCGCTGGCCGCCGACGGGGTCAAGGTGAACGCGCTCGCACCGGGCCTGCGCGCGACCGACCTCAACCCGCTGACCGCCGCCAGCGGCGGGGATCCCGCGGAGGGCGCGGCCGGCGCGGTGCGGCTGGCGCTCCTCCCCGATGACGGCCCTACCGGCGGATTCTTTTCCTGGGACGGAACGCCGGTCGCCTGGTAAGCAGCATCACGCCAGCTCGAGCAGCATCTCGGCCAGTTCGCCCGGCCGGTTCATCGGGACCGCGTGGTCGCAGTCGATCTCCCGGTAGCTCCAGGCCGGCGACGACCGAGCCCGTTGCGCGGCGGTCCAGAAGGCCTTCGGCTCCGACTCGACGGTCGCCTTGATGTAGGTGCGGCCGAACGCGTAGTCCTCGAGCGGCCGCGGCACGATGGCCGGCTCGGTGAAGCAGCCCACCGGGTGCGGCGTCCGGCGCGGCTCCGCGAACGCGGCCTCGGCGGGGTCGTCGTACTCGCGCGAGCGGGCCGGCACGAGCCACTGCTGCCCCAGGGCGAGCACGCGCCCGCCCGGCTGGCCGGTCAGGTCGTACAGGGACTGACCGTCGCCAGGCACGAACGCGTCGAGATAGACCAGGTGCCGCACGCGGTCGGCAAGATGACTCACCGCGCCGGTCACGACCATCCCGCCGTAGGAGTATCCGAGCAGCACGATGTCGGTCAGGTCCTCGTACCAGACCGCGTTCAGGACATCCTGAACGTGCGTGCTGAGGATGACCTGCGGGCTGGCGAGATGAGACCGCTCGCCGATGCCGGTCAGGCTGGGCGTGAAGACCTGATGTCCGCGTCCCGACAGTAGCGGCCGGACGCGGCGGAACCCGTGAGCACCGCCCCAGGCACCATGCACGAGAACGTAGGTCGTCATTCGCCCACCTTTCAGCCAGAGCCGGCTCAGGGAGGTCAGTCGGTGAAGCCGGCCTCAGCCAGGATCGCGTCGATGCGCGCGCGATGCTCAGCCTGCCACGCATCGAGGGACTGGTCAGTCTCGCGCGCCAGCTTCGCGCGGGCCTCGGCCAGCACCTGTTCCAGCAGACCAGCGGGAATCGCGACGACGCCGTCGTCGTCCCCCACCACGATGTCGCCAGCGCGGACGACGACTCCGCCGCACCGGACCGGCTGGCCGAGCGGTGCGGCGGCCGCCTTGATCCCGGCGACCGGCACCACTCCCCTGGCGAACACCACGAACCCGCTGGCCCTGACCTCGGCAAGGTCACGGATCGCGCCATCGACCACGAGCGCCGAGATGCCCCGGCGCTGCGCGACGGCACAGACGTTTCCCCCGGCGACCGCGTAGTCGGCGGCACCGGCCTCGACGACCAGCACCGAGCCGGGCGCGGCGCGGTAGATGGCCGCGTGCAGCATCAGGTTGTCACCGGGCGCGCAGCGGACGGTGAAAGCCGGACCGGCAGTTCGCCCGATCGCCGGCCACAGCGGGTGGATGCCCGCGTCCATGACCTGCTCGCGTCCCAGGATGTCGGCGAGGATCGTGGTGGGGATCTCGTGGAACCCGAACCCGGTGGTGTCGTCCATCCTCGTCCTGCCCGTCCTTCCTGCCTGGGCGGCCGTTCCCCGTCGCGTGGCTGCCGGGCACCGCCCGCCGTCTCGTTGACCGCGCCGCGGTCCCGTGCTGAAGTCGTCGGGTGAGCAGCATCGGGAGCAACCGGGCGCACTGGAACCGGATCAGCCGTGGCTACCAAGCCGAGCATGATACCCAGATCGGCGCGGCGCCCAGGCTCTGGGGAATGTTCTCGATCCCCGACGCCCAGCTTGAAGCCCTGGGCGACGTCACCGGCCGGCGTGTCCTCGAGCTCGGCTCCGGCGCCGGCCAGTGGTCAGGGTCGCTGGCCGCCGACGGCGCGACGGTGGTGGCGTTTGACCTCTCCGAGGCCCAGCTCGCGGCGGCGGCAGCGCGGGCCGGGCGGCCGGGCGCCGGCGGCTTCTCGCGGGTGCAGGGCGCCGCCGAGCAGCTGCCGTTCCGGTCGGCCAGCTTTGACGTCGTGCTCTGCGACCACGGCGGGCTCAGCTGGGCGCCGCCGCGTGTTGCGGTCCCCGAAGCCGCGCGCGTGCTGCGCGCTGGCGGCCGGCTGGTGTTCACCGTCGCCAGTCCGTGGCTGGAGGTCTGCTACGACGACGCGGCCGACGCGGTGACCACGGAGCTTCGGCGCGATTACTTCGGGCTGGGAGCCGTCGACGAAGGCGATGGCGCCGCCAGCTACCAGCTCGGTTATGGCGACTGGGTCAGGACGCTGCGGGGTGCGGGCCTCATCATCGACGACCTCATCGAGGCCCGGCCAGACCCGGCACGGGCCAGCGGGTACGCGGTCTTTGAGCCGCCCGACTGGGCCCGGCGGTGGCCAGCCGAGATGTTGTGGATCGCGCGCAAGCCGTGACCGGTCAGCCGCGCGCGGCGGCGATGGCCGAGTAGATCCCGAGGGCCAGCAGGATGGTGCCGGCGATCCGGTTCACCCAGGCCATGGGGATGATGCTGAGGCTCTTGGCGCCCACCGCGACGGCGATCGCGGTTGCCGCCCACAACCCCAGCGTGGCGCCGGCGAACACCAGGACCGGCTCGTACCTGGCCGCCAGGTTTGCGGTGGCGATCTGGGTGATGTCTCCCCACTCGGCCACGAAGATGAGCGCGAATGCGGTGCCGATCACGCGCCAGGGCGAGACGGGGCCGTGGCCCTGCCGGGCCGCATCGGCTCCCTCGGGCTGGGTCTGGCGGAAGCTCCCGGCATACAGGTAGACCGCGCCGGCGACGAACAGCCCCGCCGCGACGGCGTCCACGATCCGGACTGGCAGCAGGGCCAGGAGCTGGCCAGCGGTCACGGCGATGACCATGTGCACCGTGAACGCCGCCGCGGCGCCTGCCCAGACCAGCACCGGCCGGTAGCGGGTGGCGAGCACGAGCGACGCGAACATCGACTTGTCCGGCAGCTCGGCCAGGAACGTCACCGCGAAAGCGATGCCGACCACGGCGAGCTCGGGCACGGGCACGGTCCTTACCTCGGGTCCGGCCCGGATTCCGCTGTCGGGGGCGCCTCCGGCCGGAACAGCTCAACAGCCGAAGGTCTCATCCACCACCCGAACGTGGCCCGGCGACCGGGCGCACCGTGCTGTCGCGTGCGCCGAGATTGTCGGCCTGCCGGCGAAGGACTACTCCCCTTCACGGCGAGTTTACCGGCCGCCGGGTGCGTGCACGGCTCCCCCATTGCTATCCATGTTGAGAATGTTGTCAGAACTGATATCAAACGGCTACGCTCGGCGGCATGCCAGGCGCCGCGGACCTGCTGCTGCACCCCGTGCGGTTGCGCATCGTCCAGGCGTTCCTCGGTGACCGGGCGCTCACCACGTCGCAGCTCAGCACGGAGCTGTCCGACGTGCCGGCGGCCAGCCTGTACCGGCAGGTGGCGCGGCTGGTCCGGGCCGGCGTCCTGCAGGTGGTCGCCGAGCGCCGGGTGCGCGGCGCGATGGAGCGCACGTACGTGCTCCGGCAGGCGGCGGCCGTGATCCCGCCGGAGGAGACCGCGGCCATGAGCGCCGAGGATCACCGGCAGGCGTTCATGGCCTTCGTGGCCGGCCTGCTCGCCGCCGCGGATCGCTACTTCGCGCGCCCGGACTTCGATCCGCTGCGTGACCTGACGAGCTACCGGATCGCGGGATTGTGGCTGGACGACGCCGAGTACACAGCCATGCTGGCCGACCTCTCCCGGGTGCTCATGCCGCGGCTGGCAAACGCGCCACGGAAGGGCCGGCGTCGGCGGATTCTGGCGACCGTCGTGCTGCTCGGGGACGACGCCACGTGACAGAGGGGAACGGGGCCGTGCAATTCTCTGCCGTTCGCCTCGACGCGGCCGGGCCGTCGCACCCGCTGATTCACCTGCTGCCAGCGCTCCCCGCGCTCATCCCGGTGCTGGCGCTGCTGTTCGGCCTGGATGTGTTCTGCCTCGTCAACCTCGTGCGCGCCAGGTCGGTTCGGAACGCACCGAAGCTCGCCTGGGCGATCGTCATCGTGTTCGTGAGCGCGCCGCTTGGCGCGATCCTCTACCTGTTCTTCGGCATGGATCGCAGCGGGGACAGCGGCAGCAGCACGAAAGCCGGGCCGGCGCGCCCGGCCGCCTCGCCCGCTCACGTCGACGCGGTACGGCGCGCCGTGAGGTCCGCCGGAGCCGGTTCGCTCGCGCTGACGACGACAGGCCTCACCAGGGACTACGGCGGTACCGGCCTGTTCGACGTCGACCTGGCGGTGCCCCGCGGCAGCATCTACGGGCTCGTCGGCCTGAACGGCGCGGGCAAGACCACGCTGCTCTCGATAATCGCGGGCACCCGGCACCCGGACCGCGGCAGCGTGCGCCTGGCGGTCGACCGGCGGCGGGTAGCGGTGTGCCCGGACGTTCCCGAGTTCGACGGCTGGCTGACCGCGGCCGAGGTGGTCGACCTGGCTAGATCGCTGGTCGCGCCGGCCGGCCAGGGGCAAGCTGAGGTGGCGGCCGCGCTGCACACCGTGGGACTGGCCGACGCCGCGAGCCGGCGGGTCGGCGGCCTGTCGAGGGGCATGCTCCAGCGTCTCGGCCTGGCCTGCGCACTCGTGGGCGACCCGCAGCTGCTGATTCTGGACGAGCCGACGTCGGCCCTCGACCCGGCCGGCCGGGCGGACATGCTCGGCCTGGTCGCGGCGATGCGCGGCACCCGCACGGTGATCTTCTCTAGCCACATCCTGGCCGACGTGCAGCGGGTCGCCGACCAGGTAGGCATCCTGCGGGACGGCCGGCTGCTGTATGAGGGCAGCACCCGAGAGCTCATGGACACCTACCTGACGCCGAGCTGGCTGCTGCGCGTCGCGGATGGCATTGACCCGGTCGCCGCCGCGCTGGCCGGCCAGCCGTGGGTCACCAAGGTCGAGCCGGCCGAGCCGGACGTACTGAAGGTAGCGGCCACCAGCATCGCGGCCGGCGAGCGCGGCATTCCCGTCGTGGTCGCGGGCTGCGGCGCCCGCCAGGTGTCCTGCGAGCCGGCCGCCGCCGACCTGGAGTCGGCGTTCCTGGCGCTCACCGGAGCCGGTGAGCCTGCTGGGCTGACCGAGGGGGCACGACCGTGAGCCTGTGGCGGCTGGAGTGGCTGCGGCTGGTGCGTACCCCGCGGGCGCTGGCGCTCGCCGTCGTCTTCCTGGCGATCGGGCTGATCGAGCCGGTGGCGACCAGGTACGCCAGCACGCTGCTCAGCCACGCCAGCCACGGCGCGGTTATCCGGCTGCCGAAGCCGACACCGGCCGACGCGCTGAGCAGCTACGTCAGCGAGGCCGCGATTGTCGGGCTGATCGTCCTCGTCGTCGTCGCGGCCAGCGCCCTCGGCTTTGACTCCAGCCCCGGCCTGGCGGCGTTCTTCCGCACCCGGGTGCGGAGCATGTGGCAGCTGGTCGCGCCGCGATTTACCGCCTACGCCGTGGCCGGGGCGCTCGCCTACCTGCTCGGCACGCTCGCCGCCTGGTACGAGACGCACCTGCTGATCGGCTCCCTCCCGGCGGCCGGCCTGTTCGCGGGGGCGCTGTGCGGGGTGGTCTACCTGGCATTCGCCGTCGCTCTGACCGCGCTCGCAGCCTCGCTGGCCCGTAACACGGTCGCCTCGGCCGGTATCACCCTGGCGATCCTGCTCGCCCTGCCGCTGCTGGCCGACGTGCACGCCATTTCCGGCTGGGTGCCGAGCGCGCTGGTCGGGGCCCCGGCCGGGCTGGTGGCGGGCGCCTATCAGCTTCCCCACTACCTGCCTGCGCTCGGCGTCGCCGCCGTCGCGGGCGCCGTTGCGCTGGCGCTCGCGGTGCGCCTGCTGCAAACCCGGGAGATCTGACGTGCGGTCGGGCGGCAGAGCGACAAAGATGGAGTAATGGCACTATCGGATCGGGCTCAGTCGGTCGCGTACCGGGCCGGCTGGCTGGCTATCCGGCACATTCCGGAGCCGGTCGCCCGCTGGCTGTTCAACCGGATCGCGGATTACCTGTGGCGCAGGCGCGGCAAGGCCGTGCGGCAGCTCGAGGCCAACCTCCGCCGGGTCGAGCCGGATGCCACCGACGCTGAGCTGCGCCGGCTGTCCCGTGCGGCGATGCGGTCCTACCTCCGCTACTGGGTGGAGGCGTTCCGACTGCCGACGACGCCTGCCGAGCGCATTACGGCCGGCATGTCCGTGGCGGGCGAAGAAGAGACCGCGCTGGCCCACATCAAGGCCGGCCGCGGCGTGATCTTCGCGCTGCCGCACACGGGAAACGTCGACCTCGGGGCCGCCTGGATCATGACCAGGGGATTCGGGCAGATCAGCGTCATCGCCGAGCGGCTCAAGCCCGAGGCGGTGTTCCAGCGGTTCCTTGCCTACCGGGTGAGCCTCGGCATGGAGGTCGTACCGCACACCGGCGGGCCAAGTCCGTTCGGCGTCATGGCGCAGCGGCTGCGGCAGGGTCGGCTGGTCTGCATCGTGTCCGACCGAGACCTCAGCGCGGGTGGCGTCGAGGTAGACCTGTTCGGCGAGAAGGCCCGCATCGGCGCCGGCCCGGCCGCGCTCGCCGTGCGCACCGGCGCCGCGCTCATGCCGGTCACGCTGTGGTTCACGCCGGACGGCTGGCGCGGCCGCATCTACCCGGAGGTTCCGGTACCGCCCGACGGGACCCGAGCGCAGCAGGTCGCGGCGATGAGCCAGCAGCTCGCCAGCGTCTGGCAGGTCGGCATCGCCGAGCACCCGCAGGACTGGCACATGCTGCAGAAGGTCTTCGTCGCCGACCTCGACGCCACCCGGCTGCCGGGGCCCGAGCCCGCCGCCGCGTCCGACGACACCGCCGCCTAGTGGCTCAGCTGCAGACTCCAGACCGGTTGTCGTGGCCGGCTCGGTACGCGCGGCCCGTCCTGGTCGGCCTGCTGCTGATCGTCGTGCTGGCCGGAATCCGGGCCGCCGTCCCCGCCGCCGCCACGACCGGGCCCTGGCAGCGGGACGCGCTGCCGCTTGCCGGGGCCTTCGAGCTGGCGCTGGCCGTGCTCCTCGTCGCCCTGTGGTTCATCGCCCGGCGCCGCCCGAATCCCGGCTATCCGGCTGCCCTGCTGAGGGCCGGGCTGGTGCGGGCGATTCCGCTCGGCATGGCAACGGTCGCGGTGCTCGCCGGGCTCAGCGAGCTGCACCTTCGGCCAGGCCACCGCTCCCCCGTGACCGCGCCAGGCAGGCCGGCCCTGCGGCTACCGCGCGTCCCGAGCAGCGCCGCCGCGCAGCACGCCGCGAGCCTGACTTACCTCTTCTACGCTCTGCTGGCGGTGCTCCTGATCGCCGCCATCGTGGCCTGCGTGCTGGTGCTGCTGCGGCGAGTACCGGACGTCGCGGCCGAGGGCGAGCTCCTGCTTGCCGGCGACGACGACGCGAGCCTGCGCGCGGCGATCGAGTCAGGCCGGCGCGCGCTGCGGTCGTTTGACGACGCGCAAGCCGCGATCATTGCCTGTTACGTGGCCATGGAGGCGAGCCTGGCGGCGGCGGGCACGGCGCGGGCAGCCGCCGAGACGCCCGATGAGCTCCTCGCGAGGGCCGTGGGATCCGGGCTGCTTGAGGGCACCGCCGCCGGGCGGCTGACCGCGCTGTTCTACGAGGCCAGGTATTCATCGCACGCGCTGCCGGCGGCCGCCAGAGACGAGGCCGTCCGGGCTCTCGACGCCATCTCGGCCGAGCTGGCGCGCCGGGAGGAAGGCAGCCGGGCGCCCGGTGCCGCCGCACGGGGAGCGGGACCGTGACGGGCCGATCAGCTGGCCGGCGGAGCGACCAGCCGGCGGGGACGGCAGCCGGCTGGCGCGGGTGCGCGCCAGAGCTCGCCGTCACGGTGGCGCTGACGGTCGCGACGAGCGCGGCGGTGTACGGCTACGCCGGCGCCCGTGCTGCCGTGCTCGCACTGATCATCTGGGCGGTGGTGCTGCTCGTGCTCGCGCGCGGCCTCGTGACGGCCGCCGCCACCCCCCCGCTGCCGGAGCCTACGTGGCGGGCCACCGGCCGGAGCGGCTTCACCGGCTTCTGGCGCAAGCGCGGCGTGCTGACCGACGCTACGGCCAGCATGGTGAGCTTTGACGCCGAACTGCGCCCGACCCTGCAGCACCTGCTCGCGGCCCGGCTGGCCGAACGGCACGACGTCAACTTCTACGCCGACCCATCCGCTGCCCGGCGGCTGCTGCTGCCTGGTACCGGGCGCGGCGAACGCGACGACCAGCTCTGGTACTGGCTCGACCCGGCTCGCCCGGCCGAGACGAGGCAGCAGCTCCGGGGCATCCCGCCGCGAACCCTGGCCGCCCTCCTCGACCGACTGGAGCGACTGTGACCGAACCGGCCCTGACTCCTCGCCAGGCGACCGACCGCTGCACTGCCGTCCTCGGCGAGATCGGGCGCGCGGTCGTCGGCCACCGGCGCAGCCTCGAACTGGTCCTGATGGGCATCCTGTCCGGCGGGCACGTGCTGCTCGAGGATCTGCCTGGCCTCGGCAAGACGCTCATCGCGCGGTCGTTCGCCACAGCGCTCGGCCTGGAGTTCGCGAGGATCCAGTTCACGCCCGACCTGCTGCCGTCCGACGTCGTCGGCGCGCCGCTCTATGACCAGCGGACCGGGCAGATGGTGTTCCGGCCTGGCCCGGTCTTCACCCAGCTGCTGCTCGCCGACGAGATCAACAGGACGCCGCCGAAGACGCAGGCGGCGCTGCTGGAGGCCATGGGTGAGGGTCAGGTCAGCATGGACGGCGTGACGCGACGGCTGCCGCAGCCATTCGTCGTGCTGGCAACCGACAACCCGATCGAGTACGAGGGCACCTACGAGCTCCCCGAAGCTCAGCTCGACCGCTTCCTCATGCGGCTGCGGCTCGGCTACCTCAGCGGCGACGACGAGGTAACCATGCTGCAGCGCCGGATCGCGCGACGGCAGGAGGCGGCTCAGCTCCAGCCGGTGACGAACGCAGCGGAGGTGATCGCCATGCGTGCGTCGCTGGAGCAGGTCGAGATCGCGCCCGACCTGGTGGACTACGTGGTCGCCATCGTGCGGGCGACGCGTTCAGACGCTCAGATCCAGGTGGGCGCCAGCCCGCGCGGCGGCCTGGCGCTGACACAGCTGGCCAGGGCCGAGGCGCTCGTGCGCGGCCGGGACTTCGTCATCCCTGACGACATCAAGAGCGTCGCGGTGCCAGCGCTGGCACACCGGATCACGCTCCGACCCGAGCTCTGGGTGCGGCAGGTGAAGTCGGATGACATCGTCGCCCAGCTGCTCGCCGGCGTGCCGACGCCGCAGACCGACCCGGCGGGAAGAATTGCCTGATCAGCACGGCCGACCGAGGTTCCGCCAGCTCGTGATCGGGTGGGGCCCGTCGGCTCACGCCCGCAGGTTGCTGACGCTCGCGCTGGCCGGGCTGGTGCTCGCCGTAGCCACCGGGCGACCGGAGTTCGCGGGCGTCGCCGCCCCCGCCGTGCTGCTGCTGGCGACGATCCGAGGGAGCCGTCCCGGACAGCTGGGTGTCCGGGTGTGGCTCGCCGACACGCAGTTCGTCGAGGGCACCGAGTCCGCGGTGATCGTCGACGTCGTCGCGCCTGGTGAGTTCGAGGCCGACATCAGGATGGAGCCTGGCGACGGTATCGCCGCTGGATCTGCCGTGCGGCTGCGGCCAGCCGACGAGCTGGCGCGCGCCGCCCGGCTGCGGTTCACCCCGGAGCGCTGGGGCAGTCGGCCGCTTGGCCTTGTCGTGGTCACGCTTCGTGACCCATACCGGCTAACCGAGGGGCACGTCGCAGCGGCGCTGCCTCGGGTCGACTGCCGGCCGCTGCCCGCGCAGCTCGCCAGCAGCGTCGTGCTGAGCAGGCTGCCGAGCCGGCTCGGCGAGCACGCGGCCAGGACTGCCGGTGACGGGTCTGAGTTCGCCGGCGTCCGCGAGTTCGTGCCCGGCGACCGGCAGCGCCGGATCAACTGGCCTGCCACCACCAGAACCGGAACGCTGCATCTCAGCACGTTCGCGGCCGAGCGGACCCAGAACACCGTCGTGATCGCGGACGCCACGGCCGACGTCGGCGAGCCGGGCTCAACCTCGCTTGACCTCGTGCTGCGGGGCGCCACCGGCGCGATAACCCGCTACCTTGCGCAGCGGGATCGGGTCGGCCTCATCATCTTCGGCAGCAGACTGACCTGGATCGGCCCTGGTCAGGGCCAGCGGCACTACCACCGCCTGATCGACCTGCTCGTGTCGAGCCCGTTCGGCTGGGAGCCGGCCGCCGCGCTCACCCGGCTGCCGCGAGCAGCGCTGCCGTCCGGGGCGCTGATCATCGTGTTCAGCCCGCTGCTTGACCCGCGCCTCGTAGAAGCGGTGCGCGACCTGCGCGAGCGCGGATTCAGCGTGCTGGTGATCGACGTGCTGAATGCGGAGCCGCGGCCCGACCGGAGCGTGCTCTCGGTGCTGGCCGGCCGGATGTGGCGGCTCGAGCAGGAGGCGATCCGGTTCTCACTGACCCAGATCGGCGTGCCGGTCGTGCACTGGGACGGGACGACCAGCCTGGACAAGCCGCTCGCGCCCTACACGCGCCGGGTGATGGTGGTGCACCGGTGACCGGCGGCACGGCGCGACCGGGAGGCTACCCGCGGCTGCGCGCGCTGATCGTCATCGCCGTGCTGACCGGCGCGGTGATCGGCTGGGCCGCGCTTCCCGGCCGGCCAGGTGCCGTGCCCGCGATCGCCGTGATCGGTGCGATCGTCGCCGGGCTGGCCAGCCTGGCCCAGCTCGTCCTGGCGGGCGTCCCGCCGTCCGGCCACGCGCTCGCCTCGTTGCCGGCGCGGATCATCGCGTCTCTCCTCGGCAGCCTCCGGGCGACCCCGTGGGCCGAAGTCCTGACCGTCGCCGTGCTCGTCCTGGAGGTGCGGCACCCGGCCAGGCCATGGCACACCGCCCTGCTCGGCGTGGCCCTGCTGGCCTACCTGTTCGCCGTGCACCTCGTCGAGACCGGCGCCCGGGCGAGCGTCCTGCGGCCGCAGCTTGCGCTCGTCACGGCGGGACTTGGCCTGCTCGCGCTCGCCGTGGGCGCCGCGGCCGTGCCGATGCTGCCCGCGGGATCGACCTCCGCCATCGTCAGGGTCGTCGCGGTCGCGGCAGCGGTCGTGGCGGGCGTGCTCGTGGTCCCGGTCTGGCTGCGCAGCGACCGGCAGCGCTAACAGCCGGCTGCGTCGGCACGGCAGCGCGTCCGGGCGGTAGCCTGCCGTCTGCACGGGCCACCGGGACATCGAAGGAGCCGCAGGTGCGCGACGAGACCATCGGCGGCTTCCTGGCCAGGCTGGCCGCGCGGGCGCCGGTGCCGGGCGGCGGTGCCACGGCCGCACTGCACGCGGCGCAGGCCGCAGCGCTGCTCGCGATGACTGCTCGTTACTCCGACGGCCCGCGCTACGCGGCGCACGCCGGGACGATCAGCATGATCGTCAGCGAGGCCGACCGGCTGCGCGAGGTGGCCACCGACCTGATCGAGCTCGACGGGACGGCGTTCGGGGCCGTCGCCGCCGCGTACCGGTTGCCGAAGGACACCGACGAGCAGCGTGCCGCCCGCTCCGCGTCGATCGCCGCCGCCATGGTCACCGCGTCGTCACCGCCGGCCGAGCTGATCGGCGTCGGCGCGCGGCTCCTGGAGCTGGCCGAGCTGCTGGAGCCGGTCGTCAACCGCACCGTGGCCGGCGACGTGGCGGCGGCGGTGGAGGCGGTCCGGGCCAGCGTCGCGACGTCCCGGGTTAACGTGGCCGCCAACCTGGCCGGCGTCACCGACCCGGCCGCGCGGGCCCGGCTCACCGCCGCGCTCGGTGCGGTCGACGCGCTCGAGGAGCGCGCGGTCAGACTGACCGCGGCGGTTCTGGCCGGATACACCGGATGAGGCCGCGGTCGCGAGGGCGGACGCGCGGTGGTGGTCGACGTGTGCACGAACGCTGCTGAACACGGCCCTGGCCGCTGCGGGCGAGCTGTCCGGCTAGCCGCCCGCGGGGAGCCTGTTCCGGGCGCGCCGGACCGCGCGCGCGACGAGCGCGGCCGCCGCCCACACCGCGTACGCCCACTGGCCAACGGCGGGGATGAAAGCGATCGGGATCGAGACCGCAAACGTCGCGGCCACGGCGACGATGCTGAAGTCATCGGTCCCGGCGACCGCGGCCGGGGCGTCGGGGCGCAGCAGCCCCGCCCCAAGAATGTGCCGGCGCATGATCACCAGAGTCAGAATCGTGATGACCTGGATGAGGGCGTACAGGCTGAATCGCACGCCGCCGAATGGTCCGCCCGACAGCACCCGGGTCGCGTACGGCGTGCAGATGATCATCAGCAGCCACACCATATTGATGGTGACGAGTCGAGGGTCCAGCCTGGCCACGTACTCATACAGCCGATGGTGCGCGCGCCAGTACGCAGCGATCACGACGAAACTGATCACGAACGGCAGGTAGGCGTCGAAGTTGGCCCGCAGCGAGCGCAGCACTGCGGCATTCGAGGTGCCGTGGACGTCGGGGAGGCCCAGTGCCAGGAGCGTGATGGCGATCGCCACCACGGCGTCGGAGAAGAAGATCACGCGCTCGGCGCTGATGAACGCCACGTCGCCCTGGTTGTCGAGCGAGTTGTCCTCGATCGGATCGGTCATGGGCCGCTTTCGGGTCGACTGGACCGGCACGCTACCGAATCAGCCGAACAGCCGCAGGAACTCCCCGGCATCGACGACCCTGGCCACCGAGCCCCGCGCCGCGACCGGGACGAAGCCAGCCGCGGTCAGCTCGTCGAGCAGGGCGACCAGCGGATCCCAGAATCCGCCGACGTCGATGAGCGCGACCGGCTTGGCGTGCAGGCCGAGCTGCCGCCAGGTCAGGATCTCGAACAGCTCGTCGAGCGTGCCGAGCCCGCCTGGCAGCGCGGCGAACGCATCGGCCAGTTCTGCCATCACGGCCTTGCGCTCGTGCATGCTGCCGACAACATGCAGCCGGCTCAGGCCCTGGTGCGGCACCTCCGCGGCGAAGAGCCCGCCGGGGATCACGCCGATGACCTCACCGCCGGCGGCGAGCGCGGCGTCGGCCAGCACGCCCATCAGCCCGACGCTGGCACCGCCATAGACGATGCCCACCCCGGCACGCGCCAGCTCGCGGCCGAATTCGGCCGCCGCCGCGGCATAGCCGGGCTCGCGGCCCGCCGAACTGCCGCAGAACACCGCCACGCGCATTACCAGAGGTCTGGCGGATCCGCCGCCCGCGCGGCAAAGTCCCGCAGCGCCCGGAGGAAGTCGATCTCACCGAACGCCGGCCAGTAGCAGTCGCAGAAGTGCAGGTAGGCGCCGGTGCTCTGCCAGAGCAGGAAGTTGGACATGCGCTGCTCGCCGCTGGTCCTGATGATCAGGTCCGGTTCGGGCTGGCCGTCGCCGGTCAGGTGCCTGGCGATGTCGTCCTCGGTGACCGCGGCGGCCAGCTCGGCCAGGCCGGTGCCGGTCGCCGCCCGCTCCAGCAGCAGCGACCTGACCGCCTCGGCGATCTCCTGGCGGCCGCCGTAGCCCACGCACAGCGTGACGTGCGCGCCGGCCTCGCTGGCGCTGGTGGTGTCGGCCGCCTGCTTGAGCGCGCGCGAGGTACTGTCGGGCAGCATGTCGACAAGCCCGGCAATATGGACCTGCCAGCCGGGGTCGGCGGCGAGGATCCTCGTCACCACCCGGTGCTCGATGATCTCCATGAGCGCCGCGACCTCAGCATCGTCTCGCCTGGCCAGGTTCTCGGCCGAGCAGACGAACACCGTCACGTGCCGGATTCCGGCCGCCCGGCACCAGGTCAACGCGTCCCAGATGCGCTCGGCGCCGTGCCGATGCCCCTCGCTGGGGCTGGCCAGGCCCTCCTCCTTCGCCCAGCGCCGGTTCCCGTCGATGATGAGCCCGACGTGTCGAGGCAGCGGGCGGCCCGCTAGCTGCCGCCGCAGCCGCCGCTCGTAGAGCCGGACCGCAAAGCGGCGGGCCGGGGCCCGGAGGGTGCGGAGCGGCCCGCGCAGACGGCCACGCGGCACCCGGAGCTTGCGGAGCGGCACGGGCCGAATCTAGTCGGTGCCCGCCGAGGCGGTCCACCCGAGTCCGGCGTGCCGGTACCGCCGGGCCGCCTGGCTGGGCAAGCTGGCGCAGATTTGCCGCCGCCGTGGCGTCAGCTTTGCCGGCCGCCGTTTCAGCCCCAGCCCGGCCGTTCCCTGACCGGTCAGCCGATCGTCCTGCTCCGACCGCGGAACTCGGCCACGACGTCATCACCGTGCCGGACCGTCACGTCGTAGATGCCGCTGCGGCCGAACCGGGTGCGCTCCTGCGCGGTGGCGACGAGGACGTCTCCCTCCCGCGCGGCCGAGACGAAGGTGATGTCGGCGCCGGCCGCGACGGTCACCGGCCCGTCGCTGTTGCACGCGCAGGCGAACGCGGTGTCGGCCAGCATGAAGACGTAGCCGCCGTGGCAGATCGAGTGGCCGTTCAGCATCTGCAGCGCGACCCGCATCTGCACCACGGCGCTGCCGGGGCCGAGATGCACGAGCTCCATGCCAAGCCCGCGGGACGCCTGGTCGGCGGCGAACATGATGGCAGCCGGGCCGCGCGCAATCTCGGGCACTCCCGCATCGTATGACCGTGGCTGCCGTGCCCGGGCGCTACTGTGCTGATCATGGTCAGCTACCGGCAGCCTGGCACCGTGCTCACCGACCGGGTGTTCTCGGTCCCGCTGGATCACGCCCGGCCTGGCGGCGAGCAGATCGAGGTGTTTGCCCGCGAGGTGGTAGCCCGCGGCCGCGAGCCGGCCGACCTGCCCTGGCTCGTGTTCTTGCAGGGCGGGCCCGGCTTTGCCGCGCCCCGGCCGGTCGGCCGGGAGAACTGGCTGGACCGGGCGCTCCGGGACTACCGGGTGCTGCTGCTCGACCAGCGGGGCACCGGCCGCTCGACGCCTGCCACCAGGCAGACCCTGGCGCGCCTCCCGACCGCCGAGGCGCAGGCTGGCTATCTCGCGCACTTTCGCGCGGACTCGATCGTCGCCGATGCCGAGCTGATCCGGCCGCAGGTGACGGGTGGCGCGCCGTGGAGCGTGCTGGGCCAGAGCTTCGGCGGGTTCTGCGCGGTCAGCTACCTGTCGGTCGCTCCCGGCGGGTTGCGCGAGGTCTTCATCACCGGCGGGCTGCCTGGCCTGGCCACGGCCACGGACGACGTCTACCGGCTGACGTACGCCGTCGTGGCGGCCAAAAGCCGGGCGCACTACGCGCGGTACCCGCAGGACGTCGCCGCCGCCAGGCGGGTGGCGGCGGTGCTCGCAGACCGTCCGGCGGCGCTGCCCGGCGGCGGCTCGCTCACGGTCCAGCGGTTCCAGGAGCTCGGCCACGCCCTCGGCAGCAGCACCGGCAGCCACCGGCTGCACTACTTGCTAGAGGACGCGTTCGCCGGGACGGAGCTCAGCGATGACTTCCTGTACCGGGCGGAGGAGTCGCTGCGCTACGGGTCGGCGCCGCTCTATGCGCTGCTGCACGAGGCGTGCTACGCCCAGGGTGCGCCGACGCGCTGGGCGGCGCACCGGGTCCGAGCGGAGTTTCCCGAGTTCGACGCCCTCGCCGCGCTCGGTTCAGACGCTCCCGTGCTGTTCACCGGCGAGATGGTCTACCCGTGGGTGCTCGAGCAGGACCCGGCCCTGCGCCCGCTGGCGGCAGCGGGCGAGCTGCTGGCGCAGCGCGCCGACTGGCCGGTGCTCTACGACGCAGGGCAGCTGGCGCGCACCGATGTCCCGGTGGCCGCGGCCGTGTACGTCGACGACATGTACGTGCCCACCCAGCTGTCGCTGCAGACGGCGGCCGCCATCCGCGGACTGCGCGCGTGGGTGACCAACGAGTACGAGCACGATGGGCTGCGCGTGAGCAACGGCGCGGTGCTCGACCGGCTCATCGCCATGGCGCGCGGCGATGTCTGATCGGCGCCAGTAGGCTGACCCGGTGATCCCACGCACCTGCCTGTGCCTGATCAGGCGTCAGTCCGCGACCGGACCGCAGGTGCTGCTCGGGCTCAAGAAGACCGGATTCGGCGCGGGCAAGTGGGTCGGGCTCGGCGGTCACGTGGAGCCCGGCGAGAAGCCCGTGGCGGCCGCGGTGCGCGAGGTCGCGGAGGAATCCGGCCTGGTGGTGCCGGCCGACGCGCTGCAGCACATGGCGAGCATCGAGTTCAGGTTCCCGGTCCGGCCGTCCTGGGACCAGGCGACGGACGTGTTCGTCACCTCGGTTTACCAGGGCGAGCCGGCCGAGTCGGCGGAGGTGGCGCCGCGGTGGTTCGCCGCGGACGCGCTGCCGTTCGATCAGATGTGGGACGACGCGCGGTACTGGCTGCCGCTGGTGCTCGCGGGTCAGCACGTCGACGTGCTGGTCTCCTTCGCCGACGACTGCGCGACGGTCGCGCGGATGCAGCCCGACCTGGCTACTGGTAGGAAATGATCACCGGCGTCGGGTCGTGCGCGATGGTCGCCTGCGGGCCGAGCATCGGCGTGTCCTTGACGTAGAAGTCCTTCCAGCCGAAGAACACGCCCTTCGGGGCGCCCGCCACCACGGCCTGCCAGGTCTGCCGCTTGGAGCTGGGCGCTCCCTGGCCGTCCATGTTGATGACGATGGCCAGGTCGTCGTTGCTGGTGTCCAGCTGCTGGATGTTCTGGAGCATGCTGAGCCGGAACTCGTGCAGCTCCAGCAGCTTCTGCGGCAGGTGGTAGGTCGCCGTCAAGGCGGCGAGCCAGGTCACGACGCTGTTGACCTCGGCGATGCTGACCGAGCCGATCTGCTGCAGCGGCAGCTGGCCTGGCTGGAGCTTCCACTCCGGGTCGAGCGCGAGGCCCACGTTGGGCAGCTCGAGCAGCGACTGGTAGAGCTTGGCCTGCGCCAGGAAGTTGGCCCGGCCTGGCTGCAGGTCGAGGGTCACATACAGGCCGGCCTTGCTCGCGGCCTCGACCCATGGGAGCAACGTTGCGGGGCTGATGACCTGCGAGTACTCGTCGTCCGGGCCCGGCCCGGCAGATGCGACCGTGGCGATGATCTCGAAGGCGGGGACGACCGGAACGCTGGTGAGCGAGTCGTACTGGGCGGCCACCGCCTTGGCTCTGGCGATGCTCGCCTGCAGGCCCTGCTCGCCGAGGGCACCGAGCGCCGGGTAGCTGGGTGTCCCGTACAGCGCCACGAGCTCGTGGCCGGGGAACAGCACCTGCCCGCCACCAGGCAGCTGCACTCCGGTCTCCGCCACCGCGACCCTGGCCGCCAGCAGGCTGGCCGCGCCGAAGCCGGCCCCGATGCCGAGTACGGTCACCGGCTTGGCGGCAGCCAGCGCCTCAATAGCCGCCGGATCTGCCCGCGGGTCATCCCCGGTCATGGTGATGACCTCGGCGCCCGCCGCCCTGGCCGTGGCCGCGACGGCCACGGCCAGGGCTGGGTCGGTCGCCGGCGCGGCCGGGACGAGCACGGCCACGCCGCTCACCGCGACGGCGGGCTTCGTGGGCGGCAGGCTGCGCGCGCTGGCGACGACCCGGACG
>JASHPF010000095.1 GCA_030038295.1 Streptosporangiaceae bacterium | reverse complement strand
TGCCACCGCGATTCCGGCCCGCCAGGCTCCCGCCCGCGCGAATCCGGCCCGCTCGGCTCCCGCGAACCCGGCTCCTGCCACCGCGATTCCGGCCCGCCAGGCTCCCGCCCGCGCGAATCCGGCCCGCCCGGTTCCCGCGAACCCGGCTCCTGCCACCGCGAGCCCCGCCCGCCCGAGTCCCGCGAACCCGGCTCCTGCCAGCGCGAGCCCGGCCCGCCCGGCTCCCGCGAACCCGGCCCGCGCCCCTCTGGATCGCCCTGGTCGGCCCGGCGTGAATCCTGGCCACGCGGGTCGGACCGGCTCGGGTCCGGGCCGCGCGCATCCCGATCGGGCCGGTCTGGTCCGCGCTGATCCCCGGCGGCCCCGTCCGATCTGCGCGAGTCCGATCCGGCTACGTCCGGCCCGCCGGCTCCGCTGCTCTCGGATCCGCGGCCTGGCCCGCGACGCCGGTGCGCGGCGCTGCGATGTCCCGGACGGCGGGAGCTCGGGTCTTCCGGATGGCTAGCTGGCACGGCGGTATCGGCCTCGTCCCCTCGTTGCGCGACACTGGCGCTCAGGATAGGCGCCTGACCAGCGCAAAGACGGCAAGTTGCCAACATCCGCCGACACGCCCCGGCGCGCCCGCGGACTCCGTCGGCGGGGGCCACGCTACGACTGGGCCAACCCAGCGGCGCCAGGCCGCGAGGCCGACCGCCGTAACCCCGGCAGGGCTCAGGTCTCGACTACCACCGGAATGATCATCGGCCGCCGCCGGTAGTTGTCGCTGACCCACCGGCCGACCGTCCGCCGCACCAGCTGCCGGAGCTGATGGATCTCGTTGACGCCCTCTCTGGCCGCGCCGGCCAGCACCTCCTCCACCAACGGCCCGACCTCGGCCAGTCCGGCGTCGTCAATGCCGGCCCCGCGGGCGTGGATCTCCGGCCCGGCCACGAGCTTTCCGCTGGTCGAGTCGACAACCACGACGATGGAAATGAAGCCCTCATCACCCAGGATGCGCCGGTCCTTGAGCGAGGTCTCGGTGATCTCGCCCACCGACAGCCCGTCGACGTACACGTAGCCGCATGGCACCTTCCCGGAAACCGCGATCCGGCCGTCGACTAGGTCGACCGTGACCCCGTCCTCGGCGATCACGATGCCTGCCGCCGGGACGCCGGTCAGCGCGGCCAGTTCGGCGTGCGCCTTCAGATGCCGCCACTCGCCGTGCACCGGGACGAAGTTGCTCGGCCGGACGAGGTTCAGCACGTACAGCAGCTCGCCCGCGGGAGCGTGGCCGGAGACGTGCACGAGCGCGTTCCCCTTGTGCACGACGCGTGCGCCGAGCCGGGTCAGGTCGTTGATGATCCGCGAGACGGCGGACTCGTTCCCCGGCACCAGCGAAGACGCCAGGATCACGGTGTCGCCGTCGGCGATCCGGATCGGGTGATCCCGGCCCGCCATCCGTGACAGCGCCGACATCGGCTCGCCCTGGGAACCGGTCGAGATCAGCACGATCCGATCTGGCGGCATCTCCTCGGCCTCTTTGAGGTCGACGAGCAGCCCGCCGTGGACCGACGGCACCCTGAGGTACCCGAGGTCGCGCGCCACCCCCATGTTGCGCACCATGGACCGGCCGACCAGCGCCACCTTGCGGCCGTGCTCGGCGGCGGCCTCCATGACCTGCTGGACCCGGTGCACGTGGCTGGCGAAGCAGGACACGATGATCCGCTGCGCGGCCCCCGCGAACACATCCGACAGCACCGGGCCGATCTCGCGCTCGGAGGTGACGATCCCCGGTACCTCGGCATTCGTCGAGTCGGCCAGCAGCAGATCGACCCCTTCGGTGCCAAGCCGGGCAAACCCGCCGAGGTCCGTGAGCCGCCCGTCGAGCGGCAGCTGGTCCATCTTGAAGTCGCCGGTGTGCAGCACCAGGCCGGCCGGCGTCCTGATCGCCACGGCGAGCGCGTCCGGGATGGAGTGGTTGACCGCGAAGAACTCCAGTCGCCAGGGGCCGACGGAGCGGACCGCGCCGGCCTGCACCTCGATGTCAGTCGGAGTGAGCCGGTGCTCGGTGAGCTTGCTGCGGACCAGCGCCAGCGTCAGCCGCGATCCGATGACCGGGATATCGGGTCGCTGCCGGAGCAGGAACGGCACGCCGCCGATGTGGTCCTCGTGCGCGTGCGTCAGCACCAGTGCGTCGACGAGATCCAGCCGCCCGTCGAGGCACGAGAAGTCCGGCAAGATCAGGTCCACGCCCGGCTGATCCTGGTCGGGGAACAGGACGCCGCAGTCCACCACGAGCAGGCGGCCGCCATACTCGAATACGGTCATGTTCCGGCCGATCTCGCCCAGGCCGCCGAGTCCGACGATGCGCAAGCCGCCGGGTGCCAGCGGGGGCGGCGGCCCCAGCTCCGGGTGCGGGTGACTCACGGGAGCTTAACTCCGCCCGCCGTCAGATCCGCCCTGAGCTGCTCGATCTCGGAAAGCGTGGCGTCTGGCAGCGGCGGCCGGACAGATCCGCCCGGCAGGCCCAGCATGGTCAGCGCTGCCTTCGTGGTGATGACGCCCTGGGTGCGTGTCATGCCGGTGAACACCGGCAGCGCCGCCCGGTGGATCGCCAGCGCCTCCTGGACCCGGCCGCCGAGATAGGCATCGATCATCTCGTGCAGCCGGTCTCCGATTACGTGCGCGTGCACACTGACGTAGCCGACAGCGCCGACCGACAGCCACGGCAGGTTGACCGGGTCGTCACCGCTGTAGAACGCCATATCCGTGCGCGCCATCACCCAGGACCCGGCAAGCAGGTCCCCCTTAGCGTCCTTGACGGCCACGACTCGCGGGTGCTGGCCGAGCCGCACCAGCGTTTCGGTTGCGATCGGTGTCCCGGTCCGGCCGGGAATGTCGTACAGCATGACCGGTAGCCCGGTGGCGTCAGCGGCCTTGACGAAGTGCGCCAGCAGTCCGCTTTGCGGTGGCTTGTTGTAGTATGGCGTAACGACCAGCAGCGCGTGCGCGCCCGCTGCCTCGGCCTGCCGGGCCAGCTCGCAGGTGTGTGCGGTGTCGTTGGTGCCAACGCCCGCGACGATGGTGGCACGGTCGCCGACTGCTTCCAGCACCGCAGCGAGCAGCCTGCTTTTCTCCTCGTCGGACGTGGTCGGCGACTCACCGGTCGTGCCGCTGATCACCAGACCGTCGTTCCGCATGTCGGTGACCAGGTACTCGGCGAGCCGGGCGGCGCCGTCGTAGTCGATGGCCCCGTCGGAGTGCATGGGCGTGACCATCGCGGTGAGCGCCCGCCCGAACGGTACGTTCGCCTGCCGGCCAGCCAGAGTTTCTGTCTCGCTCATAGGGCAAACGCTACCGGCTGCGGCGGCGCCAGTGCAGTGCGGCGCGGCGCTGACACGGTCAGGCGGGCGGCGTGAACTCGGGGGTACTCGCGCCACCCGCCACTGCCTGACTATCGGAAGCATTGCACAATGCGTTACCGGTCGAGCGCGATACGTAAACAGATTCCGATGGAGAGGGAACGGGCTCGTGGTCGCAGGCGGCCGCGCTCGTTCCGGCCGGCGTGTCGCTCCGGGCCAGGCCGGCCTCGGGGCGCGACAATCAGGTGCAGGCCCCTCCAGGTATGGGATGGAGGGGCCACGTTTTTGCCCGGGGGCGCGCCCCGGAACCCCCGCCGTGTCGGCCCGGGGGACGAGCCCCGGGATCCCCGCCGTGCTAGCTCACCCGTTGTGCCGGCGTGGCCGGCTCGCTGCGATAAGCTGCCGCCAGCCCAGGGGATCCGCCCCCTGGGCGGTGCAGTGCGCAGCGAAGCCGGTGTGATCCCGGCGCTGTCCCGCAACGGTGATGCCTCCGGTGGAGGACGAGCCCGGACGCCTGGCCTGTGCCAACGACCTGTCCTCGGAGGAAGGGCGGCTCGTTCGATGCCTGGGTCGGCGTCGCAGCGAAACGCACTTCGTCCTCCCCCACCAAGGAGGATGACTATGCGGGCTCTCACCCGCGTGCGGCCGGCCATCGTGGCCGCCGCAGCTCTCGCGGCCGCCTGCGCGGCCTGTAGCAGTTCCCCTGCGAGCCACGGCGGCTCGGCCAGCGCAGGCTCAGCGAGCGCTGGATTTCCCGTCACCGTCACGACCGTTGCTGGCAAGGTGCACCTGACCTCGCGACCAGATGCCATCGTGTCGCTGGCCCCGACGGCGACCGAGATGCTCTACGCGATCGGCGCCGGCAAGCAAGTCAAGGCCGTCGACAGCGATTCCGATTACCCGCCGGGCGCGCCGGTCACCAAGCTGTCTGCTTACGAGCCCAACGCCGAGGCGATCGCCGCTTACAAGCCCGACCTGGTGGTCATCTCCAACAACATCGACAGCATCACCGCGAAGCTCACGGCCCTGTCGATCCCGGTGCTCGACCTGCCCGCGGCGGCCAACGTGTCGGGCGTCTACGCCGAGCTCACTGAGCTGGGCGAGGCGACCGGTCACGTGGCGCAGGCCCAGGCGGAGGACCAGAAGATCCGCTCGCAGATCGCTGCGATCGTCGCGGCCGAGCCCAAGCACAAGGCCCCGCTGACGTACTACTACGAGCTCAGCACGGACCCGTACTACTCGGTCACCGACTCGACCTTCATCGGCAACCTGCTGTCGTTGCTCGGCATGAAGAGCGTGGCGGACGCCGCGACCGGCGCCGCGGCCGCAGGGGGCTACCCCGAGCTGTCCCCGGAGTTCATCCTCAAGTCCAACCCGGACTACATCATCCTCTCGGACACCGGCGTCGACGGCGGCCAGACCGCCGCGACGGTCGCTGCCCGGCCCGGCTGGTCGGTGCTGACCGCGGTGAAGGACAACCACGTCATCGTCCTGAACGCGGACATCGCCTCGCGCTGGGGCCCGCGCATCGTGCAGCTGCTGCAGAGCGTCGCCGCCGCGGTGAAGTCCACCTCGTCGTGACCGCGACGAGGCCGAAGGCCGGCCGGACCGCAGGCGGCGTTGCGCGCGCGGCGGCTGGCCGGCCGACCGAGGCTCGCGCGGTCGCGGCTGATGCGGTCGCGGCTGATGCGGCGTCGGGTGTCCCGGCCGGCCTGCGGCCGGCCGGGACACCCGACCGCACCCGACAGCGAGCCGACGAGGCGAACCCGGTCACCATCCGGCGGAGCAGGCCCGGCCGCGCGGTCGCGGTCGCGACCGTCCTGCTGCTGATCGCGGTGACCGTCGGCGCGGCCGTCGGTCCGGCCGAGTTGTCGCCGTTGCAGGTACTGGACGCGATCGCGACCAAGCTGCCCTGGCACCCCCACCTCGCCGTCTCGGCGCTGGACAGCGCGATCGTGTGGCAGATCCGGCTACCGAGGGTGGTCCTCGGGGT
The DNA here is from genome assembly GCA_030038295.1 of Streptosporangiaceae bacterium. GTDB lineage: Bacteria > Actinomycetota > Actinomycetes > Streptosporangiales > Streptosporangiaceae > JAJYUU01. Next base: position 6,115 of record JASHPF010000095.1, on the reverse strand, counting down.
TCTCGTCGGCTCGATGCTGGCCGGCGGCGGCGCGGCCTACCAGGGCGTCTTCCGGAACCCGCTGGCCGACCCGTACCTGCTCGGCGTCGCCGCGGGCGCCGGGCTCGGCGCGACGATCGTCGTGGTGTCCGGCGGCAACCCGGCGCTGACCCCGCCGGCCGCGTTCGCCGGTGCGGTTGGTGCCGTCGCGCTCACCTACCTGCTGGGGGCCCGCGTCGGCCGCAGCGGGGAGTCACCAGTGACCAGGGGCGGCACCAGCTCGATCCTGCTGGCGGGCATCGCGGTGGCGGCTCTGCTCACCGCGTTCCAGACCTATCTGCAGCAGCAGCACACCCAGACGCTCGCGTATGTGTACGCCTGGATCCTGGGTGGCCTGTCGGCCGCGACCTGGTCGGACGTCTGGCTGATCCTGCCGTACGTCATCGTGGCCGCCGCGGCGCTGCTCGTCCACCGGAGACTGCTGGACGTGCTGCGGGTTGGCGAGACCGAGGCAACCAGCCTTGGCGTGAACGTGGCCCGGCTGCGGCTGACGATCGTCATGGCCGCGACCCTGGGCGTCGCGGCCGTCGTGTCCGTCAGCGGCCTGATCGGGTTTGTGGGCATCATCGTCCCGCACGCGGTCCGGCTGACCGCCGGGCCGAGCTACCGGGTGCTGCTGCCGGTTTCCATGATCGGCGGGGCCGCGTTCCTGGTCCTCGCCGACGTGGTGGCGCGGACTGCCCAGGCCCCGGCCGAGGTACCCATCGGGGTGATCACGGCGCTCATCGGCGCACCCTTCTTCCTGTTCGTGCTCCGGTCTCGGCGCGCCAGGCAGGCGGAATCGTGATCGGCTTCGACGGGCTCACCGTCCGCTACGGCGACGCGGTCGCGCTCGACGGCATCGCCGGGCAGGTGGCCGACGGCGAGTGGCTGGGCCTCATCGGCCCGAACGGCGCAGGCAAGACCACGCTGCTCGGTGCCATCACCCGGTTGCTGCCCTTCAACGGCGTGGTCACGGTGGGCGGCAAGCCGGTGACGGTGCTGCGCAGGCGCGAGCTGGCCAGGCTCATCGCCTACGTGCCGCAGCGGCCGGTGCTGCCACCGGACATGACGGTGGGCGAGTACGTCCTGCTCGGACGGACCGCGCACATCGGCTACCTGCGTACCGAGACCGCGACGGACCGGCGGGTCTGCGCCGAGACGATCGACCGGCTCGACCTCGGCGCGATGACCGACCGGATGCTGCGCGCCATGTCGGGGGGCGAATTGCAGCGGGTCGTGCTCGCGAGGGCGCTCGCCCAGGAGGCGCCGGTGCTCCTGCTTGACGAGCCCACCAGCGCGCTCGACCTGGGCCGCCGGGTCGACGCGCTGGAGCTGATCGACCAGATGCGGCGGGAACGGTCCCTCACCGTGCTGTCCGCGATTCACGACCTGACGCTGGCCGGCCAGTTCGCCGACCGGCTGCTGCTGCTGTCGGCCGGCCGGATCGCGGTCAGCGGCGCCGCGCCCGACGTGCTCACCGACGCCATCCTGACCCGGCACTTCGGCCCGAGCATCCAGGTGCTGACCACCGACACCGGCGACCTGGCGGTCGTCTCCCGCCGCGCCCCGCGCGGCTGAGCAGGACCATGGGAGTTGATTTAGTGTCGTGATAGCAGCACTAAATCCGCTCCCATGCCGCGGTCAGGCGGCGGCGGGCTCCAGATAGGCGACCCACTGCGGGTCGCCGTCGTTAATAGCCCCGATAAGACGCCAATGCGGCCCTCGAGGGGCCGCAGGGTCGCGTGCGAGCGTCCACCCAAGTTCTTCTATCAGGTGATCCGCCTTGCGGTGGTTGCACCGCGTGCACGAGGCCACGCAGTTCTCCCAGCAGTGCTGCCCCCCGCGGCTGCGCGGGATCACGTGGTCGATGGTGTCGGCCTTGATCCCGCAGTAGGCGCACAGGTAGTTGTCACGGCGCATCAGGGCTGCTCTGGTCAGCGGCACTCGGCTGCGGTGCGGGACGCGGACGTACCGGCGGAGCCGGATGACCGACGGCACGGCGAGCCGGGTCGAGGCGGAGTGCAGCTCGAGGCCGGCGGTGTCGGCGTGGACCACGTCGGCCTTCTCACCCAGGACGAGGCAGACCGCACGATGCAGGCCGACCGTCGTCAGCGGCTCATAGGTGATGTTGAGCAACAGCACCCGGCGCACGTGCACCTCCGTTCGCCCGCGGGTCCGATCCGCACACCTGGGATGCGCGCCCGCCGTCAGCGCCGCCGGGGCACCCGTGACCAGTGTGACCGCCAGCGACCCGGATAGCCAACACCAGATGCCCTATTGCAACCAGAAGCTCAGGTGAACGTCACCTGGCCGCCTGACGTCCGGCGGGCCCGGCGCCAGGCCGGGGCGAGCGCGGACCGGGACGTTACAGTGCCGGATATGACTGTGTCAGAGGGTGCCGGGTCAGACAGTGCCGGGATCGATGGGGCGGCGTCATATCCCGAGGCGCCGCGGCAGGACATCACGGAGTCGATCCACGGTCACGAGGTCGCGGATCCGTACCGGTGGCTCGAGGATGCCGACAGCGGGCCGACCAAGGAGTGGCTGCGCGCCGAGGACGAGCTGTACGGCGCGTACCGGGCGCACGTACCCGGCACGGCGGCCCTGGCGGCGCGGCTGACCGAGCTGCTCGCGGCCGGTGAGGTCGGGCCGCCGGTGTGGCGCGGCGATCGGCACTTCTTCGCCCGGCGCGAGCCCGGTCAGGAGCACGCCGTCGTCTACACGGTCAGCGCGGAAGGCGCCGAGCGAGCCCTGATCGACCCGACCGGGATCGACCCCACCGGCGCGACCACGCTGGATAGCTGGCGCCCCGACCGGGAAGGCCGGCTGCTGGCCTACCAGCTCTCGCAGGGCGGCCGGGAGGAGTCGGAGCTCAGGGTGATCGACGTGGCGAGCGGCCGCCCCGTGGACGGCCCGATCGACCGCTGCCGGTACACCGATGTCGCGTGGCTCCCCGGCGGGGAAGCCTTCTACTACGCGCGGCGGCTGCCTCCCGAGGCCGTCCCGGCCGGCGAGGAGCAGTTTCATCGCCGGGTCTACCTGCACCGGGTGGGAACGCCCGCAGACGAGGACGTCCTGATCTTCGGCGACGGCCTGGAGAAGACGAACTACTACTCCGTGGAGGTGAGCCAGGACGGCCACTGGCTGGTCGTCACGGCGTCCGCTGGCACCGCACCGCGCAACGACGTCTGGGTCGCCGACCTGACCACGTCCGCTCCAGCCGCGCCGAACCTGCAGGTCATGCAGCAGGGGGTCGACGCGCAGGCGTGGCCGAGAGCCGGCCGGGACGGCCGGTTCTACGTGCTGACCGACCGCGGCGCACCGCGCGGCCGGATCGTGGTTGCCGACCCGGCCGACCCGGCGTTCCCCGAGTACGCCAGCTGGCAGGAGCTGATCCGCGAGGACACCGAGGCGGTGCTGCACGACCTGGCCATCCTGGACGGGCCAGGCCTCGGCGAGCCGGTCTTGCTCGCCGCCAGGGCCCGGCACGCGATCAGCGAAATCACGATCCACGACCTGGCGTTCGGCGACCGCATCGGCCAGGTGGAGCTGCCAGGACTCGGCACCGTCGAGGGACTCCGCGAACGCCAGGAGGGCGGCCACGAGGCATGGTTCAGCTACACCGACTACGCGACGCCCGGCGTGGTGCTCCGCTATGACGCCGCCGAGGGCGGCACCCACGTCTGGCAGCGCGCACCCGGCGCCGTGGCCGTCCCGGCTATCCATGCCCGGCAGGTGGCGTACCCGTCGGCCGATGGCACGACGATCCGCCTGGTGGTGATCTCGGCCGACCCCGGCGATGCACCGGCGGGCGGCCCCGGTCCGGCCATCCTGTACGGGTACGGCGGGTTCAACATCAGCCTCACGCCTGCCTTCTCCGCGCCGATCCTGGCCTGGGTCGAGGCAGGCGGCGTGTATGCCATCGCGAACCTGCGGGGCGGTAGCGAGGAAGGCGAGGAGTGGCACCGGGACGGCATGCGCGAGCGGAAGCAGCACGTGTTTGACGACTTTCACGCGGCCGCGGAGAAGCTCATCGCCGACGGCTGGACCACCAGTGACCAGCTGACCGTATGGGGCGGCTCCAACGGCGGCCTGCTGGTCGGCGCGTCGGTGACCCAGCGGCCCGACCTCAGCGCGGCCGCCGTGTGCTCGGCGCCGCTGCTGGACATGGTGCGGTACGAGAAGTTCGGCCTCGGCGAGACCTGGAATGACGAGTTCGGCACGGCGGCCGACCCGACCGAGTTCGGCTGGCTCCTCTCCTACTCGCCGTACCATCACGTCCGGCCGGGGACGCGGTATCCGGCCGTGCTGTTCACGATCTTCGACGGGGACACCCGCGTGGACACCATGCACGCCAGAAAGATGTGCGCAGCCTTGCAGTACGCCACGAGTTCCCCGCCGGACGAGCGGCCGGTGCTGCTGCGCACCGAGGCGGAGGTGGGGCACGGCGCGCGCGCGGTCAGCCGGACGATCGGCCTGTCGGCCGACACCCTGGCCTTCGCGGCCGCCCAGACGGGCCTGCGGCTGAGCTAGCGGGCGTGATCATCAACGCCGTCACACCGGCTACCCTGGAGCCGTCATGACCGAGTCGAGCGCCGCCAGCCTGTACGAGGCGATCGGGGGAGAACCCGCCTTCCGCCGCCTGGTGCACCGGTTCTACCAGGACGTTGCCGCGGACCCCGCGCTGCGCCGCGTCTACCCGAGCCGGGACCTCGGGCCAGCCGAGGAGCACCTGCGGTTGTTCCTGATCCAGTACTGGGGCGGCCCGGCTACCTACAGCGAGCTTCGCGGCCACCCGCGGTTGCGGATGCGGCACGCCCGGTTCGCGATCGGTCCGGCCGAGCGCGACGCCTGGCTCCGGCACATGCGCACGGCGCTGGACGAGCTTCAGCTTGACCCAGCCCACGACGCTCAGCTCTGGGACTATCTCGTCATGGCGGCGCACAGCCTGGTGAATCAGCCAGGGGAGCGCACCGGCGGCCCGGATCTCGGCCTGACACCCGCCTGAGACCAACCTGATACTGGCGGGCGCCGGGCTTTCCCGCCGTACCGTTTGCGGCCGCCGCGCAGGCCCAAGATACTGGGAGAACCCGTTCGTTCCTGGCACGACCTCGACGGCGCTGCCAGCGCTTGGTCCAGGGCGCCGATCAGCCCTGCCGCTGGAGGCTCGCAGTGACACACGATGTCCGCTCAGGGCCTGGAGACCTCGCACCCGGTGATCAGATCGCCGGCTACCGGATCCAGGAGCAAATCGGCCGCGGCGGCATGGCGGTCGTCTACCGTGCTCTCGACCTGAGGCTCGGCCGCCTCGTCGCACTCAAGGTCCTCGCGCCGGAGCTGGGCGAGGACGAGGCCTTCCGGCAGCGCTTCATCCGCGAGTCTCGCGCCGCGGCCGGCGTCGATCACCCGCACATCATCCCGGTGTTTGAGGCCGGCGAGTCGGCAGGCGTGCTGTTCATCGCGATGCGGTACGTGAGCGGCGGCGACGTCCGCATCCTGATCGAGAACGAGGGCAGGCTCAGCCCGCGGCGGGCCGCCGCGATCGCGAACCAGGCGGCGGCTGCGCTCGACGCCGCGCACGCCCACGGGCTGGTGCACCGCGACGTGAAGCCGGGCAACATCCTTCTCGGGGATGCCAGCGGCGGTCTCGACCACGTGTACCTGTCCGACTTCGGGCTCAGCAAACACTCGCTGACGCCGTCCACCCTGACCTCCACCGGGCAGTTCCTCGGCACCCTCGACTACGTCTCGCCCGAGCAGATCCAGGGTCAGCCGGTGGACGGGCGCGCCGATCAGTACGCGCTGGCCTGCGCGGTGGTGGAGATGCTGACGGGGGCGCCGCCGTTCGAGCGGACCGACACCATGGCGCTGATGTGGGCGCAGCTGCAGGCGACGCCGCCACGGCTGACCGACCGGCGGCCCGAGCTGCCGCCGGCGGTGGACCAGGTGATCGCGCGGGCGATGGCGAAGTCGCCCGGCAGCCGGTACCCGACGTGCCGCGCCTTCGCCGACGCACTGACCGCGGCGTGCAACGTGGTGCCCGACCGCCCTGGCCGGGCTGCGGTGCGCGCGGACCCGGAGCCGCCACCGCCAG
>JASHPF010000094.1 GCA_030038295.1 Streptosporangiaceae bacterium | reverse complement strand
GGGACGGCCGGGAGCCCCCGCCGGGCCCGGACGCCGGAGGCTCCGCCGAGCCGAGCAGTGGCGCGCCGGGTCCCCGGTGGCTTCGCTCGACCCAGGTGGCCGGTAGCACGGGGTGGTGGGTGTTGCTCGGCCGCCTCGTGTCCTGGGCACGCAGGCGACCGCTGGAGGCGGCAGCCATCGTGCTCATGGGGATCGGCGGACCGATTTTCCCGCCCGTGTTCCTGATCGGCGCCACCGTGGCGCTCGGCTCGGAGCTATGGGACGGCCGGGACAAGTGGCTCGGCCTCGCGCTGCCCGTGGTGCTCACGGTCATCGGACTCGCGGTCGGCGTCGCCGCGGGCGGCCGCGCGCACTGGCAGCACGAGAGCTGGCTCTACCTCGATGTAATCAGCCGCATCGCGCCCGTGCTCGGGGCCGCGTATCTCGGCTGGCGGTGCGGGCACCTGCGGCGGCCGCCAGCCGAACCGCCGTACAGCCGCCCGCGGCGGACCACCGCCTGAACGCCGGGGGGCCAGCACGGCCAGGGCCCTGATTGGTCAGGCGGGGCCCGGGTATACATCGATCCCGCCCGGCGCGAGCAGGCCGCGCGGTCCGCCGCTGGCACTGTCGCCGGCAGAGCGGCAACTGGCCCGAACGGATACCCTTACTCGGGCGGTGCCCAGCGCCTGCTCGCGCAGTGTTCCTCTCGTGTAAGGTCTCGCTCGTGCCTACTGGCAAGGTCAAGTGGTATGACGCCGACAAGGGTTTCGGCTTCCTGACGCGCGACGACGGCGGCGAGGTGTTCGTCCATTCGACGGCCCTCGATCCGGCCGGTACGGCGCTGCGGCCAGGCCAGCGGGTGGAGTTCGGAATCGCGGAGGGCCGGCGCGGCACGCAGGCGCTGCAGGTGCGGGTGCTGGAGCCGCCGCCCACGGTGTCCAAGGTTGCGCGCAAGAGCCCGGACGAGATGGTCCCGATCATCGAGGATCTGATCAAGCTCCTGGATGGCGTGTCCAACTCCTATCGGCGCGGAAAGCACCCGGACAACCGCGACGCCAAGAAGATCGGCGCCGTGCTGCGCGCGGTCGCCGCAGATCTGGATAGCTGAGCACCGGGCGGACGGCACGCCAGCGGCTACCGGAACGTGGTAGCCGTAGAGGGGGCGGTCGGCCGGGCCCGCATTATTCGCCGACGGCGTCCGATCAGCAGCCACAGCAGGGCAACCGCCAGGCCCGCGGCCGCGAATGTCAGCCCGGCAAATCCGCTGTGCGTCAGCGAGAACAGCAGCCCGATGAGGCCGCCGGCCACCAGCGCGAGCTGATTCAGCGTCTCGGAGAACGCGAACGCCGACGACCGGGCCTCTTCGGGGATCTCGCGTTGCAGGATGGAGTCCTGCGCCACCTTCACGAGGGTCTGACAGATCGCTGCGGCCAGCGTCACGATCAGGATTGACGCCAGGCCGAAGAAGACGGCGCACGCGATGCTGGCCACAGTCGCGAGCGCCAGCACCGTGAAGATCATGGCCTGCGGCCAGCGTGACCGCAGCGCCGAACCGATGACGGTGCCGAGCATGCCGCCGACCGCGACCGCGGCCGCGAAGCCGCCGAGCGCGATCGTGTCGGAGACATGCCCGAACCGCTCGCTGCGCAGGATGAACGCCAGGAAGAACAGTAGGAAGCCATAGAAGACCCGGCTCACGGCGTTGGCGCGCATGCCCTCGGCGACGACGGGCCCCACGTGCGGGATGAAGAAGGCCCGACGGCGTTGCCTCCCCGGACGGCCAAGCGGGATGGTCGCGCCAGGGAAGGCGCCACCGGGCGCGCTCGCGCCAGCCACCGTGGGAGCATCACCGGGGAACGGGCTGCCAAGCGTCGCGGTCCCGCCATCCGCGCGGCCGTTCCGGCCAGCTCCGGCCCATCCGGCGGCCCCAGCCTGCCCGGCCGCGGTGCCCCAGCCGTCGGGTGCCGGGGTGCCGTCGGCGCTACCGCCGGATGCGGGGCCCCTGGCAGGAGCGTCAACCGTGTCGGGCAGCCGCAGGCCGAGGATCATGGCGCCGAGGTAGATGACCGTCGCCACGCGCAGGACCCAGGCGGCGCCGTGCCCGTCCCCTCCCATGATCTTGTCGATGCCGAGCGCCAGTGCAGCTCCGGTTGACGTGGCGATCAGGGAAGCGAGGTTCGATCTGGCATTGGCCGTCACCAGGGTGATCTCCGACGGCAGCAGCCGCGGCGTCACGGCGGCCCTCGTGACCACGTACGCCTTCTGCAGCACCAGGACGCCGAAGGCGGCCGGCAGCAGCATCAGGACGTTGTTGTACTCGACCGCGCCGGACATGCCCCAGCACAGCAGGCCGCGAGCCAGCAGCGTGCCCATGAGGATGAACTTGTTGCCCTGTCTGACCTTGTCGAGCAGGGGTCCGATGAGGGGCGCCAGGATGGCGTAGGGAGCGATGGTCACGAGCAGGGCAACCGCGGCGCGGCTCCTCGCTTCCCCCACCGACGTGCTGAAGAACAGGCTGCCAGCGAGGGCGATCGCCACGAATGCGTCACCGACTCCGCCAGCCGCGGTGAGCTCGAGCAGGTGGGAGAAACCGGTGCGACCCGCCCCGGACGCCCCGGACAACCGGTGGACGAAGCGGCCGGCGCCGCCCGCGGCAGCCGCGCTCACCCGGCCGGCGCGCTGCGAGGCCGTCAGGATGGACCGGCCAGCCTTACGCGCCCGTTCGGCCGTGCTGGTCTCGTCCATGGGGTCAAGTATTCTTCCTTCGCGGACCTGGGCACTACCGCCCGCGCCGCGCGGCCGCCCCCGGCCGACCCCCAGACCGACTGCAAGCCTTCCGATGAGGGACAATTACTGACTGTGAGCCCAGTACGCGCCCGTAGCGCTGTCCTCGATCCGGCCTGCGCGGAGGCTATCGACCTCGCCCGCGGTGCCGCGGAGGAGCTGGCCGGTACCGGCTTGGTTGGCGATCATGAGGGCGTCTTCGCCGAGGATGAGCGGGTAGCTACGCATCTGTTCGGGTGCCTAGACCGCGCGTACCTGGGCTGGCGGTGGTCGGTCACGGTGAGCCGGGCCGCGCGCGCGAAGGCCGTCACGATCGACGAGACCGGCCTGGTGCCGGGTCCCGACTCGCTGCTGGCGCCGCCCTGGGTGCCCTGGAGCGAGCGGGTACGGCCGGGCGATCTGGGCGTCGGTGACCTGATGCCTGCGGCCGCGGACGACGAGCGTCTGATCTCCGTGCGCCTGCTGGAGGGTGACGAAGGCGTCTTGGACTGGGACGAGAGCCTGGCCGCCCCGTTCGGTCTCGCCGCCGGACTGGAGACCGAGTCGGCCGGCGGCGACCAGCCCGCCCTCGGCGACGGCGCCGCAGCCCGGCGGTCCAGGGTTCTCTCGGCGATCGGCCGGGACGAGACCGCGGCGCGGTGGTACCACAGCGAGCACGGTCCGGGCACGCCGCTGGCCAGGTCAGCCCCCGGCCCGTGCGTCACGTGCGGCTTTCTGACGCCGCTCGCGGGCCCGCTTGGCCGGGTATTCGGCGTGTGCACCAATGAGTACGCGCCCGATGACGGCCGGGTCGTGTCCCTCGATCACGGCTGCGGAGCCCACTCGGAGGCGATCCCAGGCCATCTGGGCCACGGGATCATCTCTCCGGTCATCGATGAGATCGGCTATGACCTCGTGGACATGCCGGGCGTCGCCCTAGCCGATACCGTGTTCGAGTCGCTGGATCACGAGTCCTGATCCCGGTCGGCGCGCCGCCCGCCCGCCAGCGCGCGGCGGTGCGCGGCGCGCTCGCGGGACCGCTTGAGGTGTGGCACGTAGGCAAGTCCGAACAACCCCATGAACGTGCCGAACGCCCCAACCCAGATCCACCAGCGGTCGGCGTACGGCAGTGCGTCCCTGACGATCAC
>JASHPF010000093.1 GCA_030038295.1 Streptosporangiaceae bacterium | reverse complement strand
GCGCCCGGCGCGTTCGGGCGGCCGGGCGGCCGGCCTACCCGCGGCCGGCAGTCGAGGCGGCAGCGGCGCCAGGAGTTCGACAACATGCAGGCGCCGACCATCGGCGGCGTGTCGATCCCGCGCGGCAACGGGCAGGTCATCCGGCTATCCCGGGGTGCGTCGCTGACCGACTTCGCAGACAAGATCGGCGTCAACCCGGCGTCGCTCGTGCAGGTGCTGTTCGTCCTCGGCGAGATGGTGACCGCCACCCAGTCGGTGAACGATGAGACGCTGCAGCTGCTCGGCGCCGAGCTCAGCTACAACGTGCAGGTGGTCTCCCCGGAGGAAGAGGACAGGGAGCTGCTCGAGTCGTTCGACATCGAGTTTGGCCAGGACGCGGGCGAGGACGCCGACCTGATGCCAAGGCCCCCGGTGGTGACCGTGATGGGTCATGTCGACCACGGCAAGACCAAGCTGCTTGACGCGATCCGGCACACCAACGTGGTCGCCCACGAAGCCGGTGGCATCACCCAGCACATCGGGGCCTACCAGGTGAACACCGAGGTCGATGACCAGGAGCGCAAGATCACCTTCATCGACACTCCCGGCCACGAGGCGTTCACCGCCATGCGGGCCCGCGGTGCCGAGACCACCGACCTGGTGATCCTGGTGGTGGCGGCGGACGACGGAGTCAAGCCGCAGACCACCGAGGCACTGAACCACGCCCAGGCCGCCGGCGTGCCGATCGTGGTCGCGGTCAACAAGATCGACAAGGAGGGTGCTGACCCGCAGCGGGTCCGGGCCCAGCTGACCGAGTACGGCCTGGTGGCCGAGGAGTTCGGCGGCCAGTCGCTGTTTGTCGACGTATCGGCGCGGACCGGCCAGGGCATCGAGAATCTGCTCGAGGCGGTCATCCTGACCGCGGACGCCGAGCTGGACCTGCGGGCGAACCCGACCCAGCAGGCCCAGGGTGTCGCCATCGAAGCGCATCTGGACAAGGGGCGTGGCCCCGTGGTCGACGTGCTGGTGCAGCGCGGCACCCTGCGGGTGGGCGACTCCATCGTCTGCGGCGAGGCGTTCGGCCGGGTCCGGGCCATGCTGGACGAGAACGGCGACCAGGTTCGCGAGGCACTCCCGTCCCGGCCGGTCGAAGTACTGGGCCTCACCGGCGTGCCCGACGCCGGTGACAGCTTCCTTGTCGTCGACGACGACCGGATCGCCCGGCAGATCGCCGAGCGGCGGGAGGCCAGGGAGCGCAACGCCATGTTCGCCCAGCGGCGACCGCGGGTCACGCTGGAAGACCTGGAGTCGGCGCTCAAGTCCGGTGAGCGGCAGGAACTGCTGCTCATCATCAAGGGCGACGTTTCCGGTTCGGTGGAGGCCCTGGAGGACGCGCTGCTGCAGCTCGACGTGGGCGAGGAAGTGCAGCTCCGGGTCATCGGCCGCGGCGTCGGCGCGATCACCCAGGACGACGTCAACCTGGCCATCGCCTCCGACGCCGTGATCATCGGCTTCAACGTCCGGCCGGCCGGCCGGGCGGGCGAGCTGGCCCAGCGCGAGGGCGTGGACATCCGCTACTACTCGGTCATCTACCAGGCGATCGAGGAGGTCGAGGCTGCCCTCAGGGGCATGCTGAAGCCGATCTTCGAGGAGGTCCAGCTCGGCACCGCGGAGATCAGGGAGATCTTCCGGGTGCCGCGGGTCGGCAACGTGGCCGGCTGCATCGTCCGGTCTGGCACGATCACCCGGCACAGCAAGGCCCGGCTCGTCCGCGACGGCGTCGTGGTCTCCGACAACCTCACCGTGGAGTCGCTCCGCCGGTTCAAGGAGGACGCGACCGAGGTCCGGGAGGGCTTCGAGTGCGGCATCGGGCTCAGCTACAACGACGTCCGCGTCGGCGACGTGATCGAGACGTTCGAGATGCGGGAGAAGCCGCGGACCTGAGCCGGTCGGCGTGTATGTGGGGGCCCTGACCCTGGACCTGCTGCTCGGCGACGTCCGGTCGCTGAAGCAGAAGAGGTCCGTGGTCAGGCCCCTCATCGCCGAGGTGCACCGGCGGTTCCCCGGCGTCGCTGTCGGGGAGACGGGGCATCTGGACCTGTACCGGCGAGCGGAGATCGGCATTGCCGTGGTCAGCTCGACCGCGGCGAACGCCAGGCAGGTGCTGGACGCATGCGAGCGCTTCGTCGCGGGGCGCCCGGAGATCGAGTTGCTGGCCGCGCGGCAGCGGCTGCTGACGCCAGAAGGTGAGTGAGCCGATGAGCCAGCCGAGCCCACGAGCGCGCAGGCTCGGTGACCGGATCGCCGAGATCGTCGCGGAGCTGCTGGAACGGCGGATCAAGGACCCGCGGCTCGGCTTTGTGACGGTCACCGAGGCCAGGGTCACCGGTGACCTGCGCGAGGCAACGGTCTACTACACCGTCTACGGTTCCGACGACGAGGTGGCGGACACGGTGGCCGCCCTGGCCAGCGCCACTGGCGTGATCCGGTCGGAGGTCGGCAGGCAGACGGGGCTCAAGCACACGCCGTCGATCAGCTTCATGCGCGACACCGTGCCCGACACGGCCCGCACCATCGAGGACCTGGTCGCGCGCGCCAGGGCCGCAGACGAGCAGGTCGCCGCCGCCAGGGCCGGGGCGGTACCGGCCGGTGATCCGGACCCGTACCGCAAGCCGTCCGAGCCCGACGAGGACACCGCCGACTCCGCAGCTGCTCGCGCCGACGATGACGACGCTTGACTGGGCCCGCGGTGCCACCGTCATCGACGGCGCCGAGCAGGTCTGCCTTGCCTGTCATGTCCGGCCGGACGCGGACGCGCTGGGCTCCATGCTCGCGGTGGCGCAGGCGCTGCACGGCCGCGGCCAGCGGGTGGTCGCGTCGTTCGCCGAACCGTTCGCGGTCCCGGCGATCCTGACGTTCCTGCCGGGCCAGGAGCTGCTCAGCCCGCCAGGCTGCTTCCCCGGCCGGCCGGCGGTGATGGTGTCGTTCGACGCGTCCGGGCTCGACCGGCTCGGCGAGCTGGCCGGGCCGGCCGCGGCCGCCGCCGAGCTCATCGTCGTCGATCACCACGCCTCCAATACGGGGTTCGGCTCGGTCAGCCTCGTCGATCCGGCCGCGGCCGCCACGGCGGTGCTGGCGGCCGAGCTCATCGGCCGGCTCGGCGTCGCCCTGACCCGCGACATGGCCGTGAACCTCTACGCGGGACTGGTCACCGACACCGGCTCGTTCCGGTTCTCCGCCACGACGCCGGCCGTCCACGAGCTCGCCGCCCGGCTGCTGGCCGCCGGGGTGGACCCGGCCGCTGTGTCGCGCGAGCTCTACGACCGGGCGCCGTTCAGCTTCCTGCGGCTGCTCGCTGCCGCCCTTGGCCGCGCCACCCTGGACCGCGCGGCGGCCGACGGCCGCGGTCTCGTCTGGACGACGGTCACCCGGGCCGACCGCGAGCAAGCCAAGCTGCCCCTGGACGCGGCAGAGTCGGTCATCGACGTCATCAGGCGCACCGATGAGGCGGAGGTTGCCGTCGTCCTGAAGGAAGATGACGCCGGCGTCTGGCAAGCCTCGGTCCGGTCGAAGGACTACGCGGATGTCGCCAGGGCGGCGGCGCAGCTGGGCGGCGGTGGCCACGCCCGGGCGGCCGGCTTCTCCTACCCCGGCCAGCCAGGCGAGGCCATCGCCGCCCTCACGCGCACGCTGGATGACCCATGACCGGGACCGAGGGCGGACTGCTGATCGTGGATAAGCCCACGGCGTGGACCTCCCACGACGTGGTGGCCAAGATCCGCAAGCTCGCGGGGACCAGAAGGGTCGGTCACGCCGGGACGCTGGATCCGATGGCCACCGGCGTGCTGGTGATCGGCGTGGGGAAGGCGACCAGGCTGCTCGGCTACCTCACGCTGGCGGAGAAGGAGTACGCGGCCACGATCCGGCTCGGCCAGACGACCGATACCGACGATGCCGACGGAGCCGTGATCGACTCCGTTCCCGTCCGGAGCCTGGGCGAAGCCGAGCTACACCGCGCGGTGACGGCGCTGACCGGCGAGATCAGCCAGATCCCGCCCGGCGTGAGCGCGATCAAGGTCGACGGCCAGCGGTCCTACCGGCTCGCGCGGGCCGGCCAGTCGCCGCAGCTCGCGGCGCGGACCGTGACGGTGCGCGAGTTCGCGGTCGACGCGGTCCGCCCGGCTGGGGACGTGCTCGACCTCGACGTGCGGGTGACGTGCTCGAGCGGTACCTACATTCGGGCGCTCGCCCGAGACCTCGGCGCGGCGCTCGGCGTGGGCGGCCACCTGACGGCGCTGCGCCGCAGCCGGGTCGGTCCGTACCGGGTCAGCGAGGCGCGGACGCTCGACGAGCTGGCCGCGGGCTTCGCGGTGATCCCGCTGGCGGAGGCCGCCGCCGCGGCGTTCCCGCGCCGGGACCTCACGCCGGCGCAGGCGGGGGCGCTCGCGCACGGCGCCCGGCTGGAGGCGACGGGAACGGGCGAGCAGCCGGTCGCGGCCTTCGCACCGGACGGCACGCTGGTGGCGCTCCTGACCGACGCCGATGGCCGGGCGCGGCCGCTGTGCGTGTTTGTGACCGCCGGGTCCTGACGTGTCCGCGGGCGCGGGCGCGTGGCAGGCTGTTCGCATGCAGCGCTGGCTGAGCCCGGCCGAGATGCCCGGCGACTGGGGCGCCTCGGTGGTCACGGTCGGCGAGTTCGACGGCGTGCACCGCGGCCACCAGCGAATTGTCGCGGTCGCCCGCCAGGCCGCCGCCGATCTTGGCCTGCCGGTCGTGGTGGTGACGTTCGACCCGCATCCCGACGAGGTGGTCAGGCCCGGCTCGCACCCGCCGCTGCTGTGCACGGCCCGACGCCGGCTGCAGCTGCTGGCCGGGCTCGGCGTGGACGTGGTCTGCGTCATCCCGTTCACGCTGGAGTTCTCCCGGCTCGGGCCGGACGAGTTCGTCCGGACGGTGCTCGTCGACCAGTTGCACGCGGCGCGGGTGGTGGTGGGGGAGAACTTCCGGTTCGGGCACAAGGCCGCGGGCGACGTGCCGCTGCTGGCCGAGCTGGGTGACAAATACGAGTTCGCCGTGACGGGCGTGCCGTTGCTGACCGAGGACGGGGTCACGATCTCCTCGACGGGCATCCGGACGCTGCTCGCCGACGGTGCCGTGGCGGCGGCCGCGGAGCAGCTCGGCCGGCCGCACCGGGTCGAGGGGGTGGTCGTCCGGGGGTTTCAGCGCGGCCGGTCGCTGGGCTTTCCCACGGCCAACCTGGAACCCCCCGCGCAGACCGCGATCCCGGCCGACGGCATCTACGCGGGGTGGCTGGTCAGCCTCGACGCGGGCGGCACCGAGACGCAGGTGTGGCCGGCCGCGCTCTCGGTCGGTACCAACCCCACGTTCGGCGACCAGGACCGCACCGTCGAGGCGCACGCGCTCGACCGGGACGACCTGGATCTGTACGGCACTCACATGGCGGTGGACTTCGTCACCCGGCTGCGCGCGACGGTCCGGTTCGACTCCGTCGAGGCCCTGGTCCGGCAGATGCACATCGACATCTCCGATGCCCGCCGCCTGCTGACCGCCGGCTAGCCGCTCGCTACCAGACGAAGGGGTCGGCCGCGGTAGCCGACATCTGGACGTAGAAGTTGCCGGTCGCCAGCGTCACCACGGTCACGCTGCCGTCGACCACCGCCTGCTGCCTGGTGCCGCACTGGGTCAGCAGCTCGCTACCGTCGGCGCTGGCCCATAGCACGCCGCAGATGTGCTCGGGCATCGGGCCGACGGCCGGGGTCGGGCCGAGCGGGATGGTACGCAGCAGCGCGCCGGTGGCTGCCGCGTACTCCTGCAGGTAAGACTCGGCGCCGATCTCTGTCACGTGCAGGACCGTCGAGCCGTCCGTGGTCAGCACGGCACCGTCGTACGGCGTCAGGGTCGCGCCGCTGAAGGCGCCGATCGACGGATCTGGCTGGGTGTCGGCCAGCAGGCTGGAGCCGACGGGGAATGACCCGGTCAGCTCGAGGATCCGGACCTCGGGCCGGCCGTCGGGCCAGGCGATGGCGAGCGCGTCCGCGCTCGGCCAGTACGGCTCGAGGTAGGCGGCACTGCCCGCTGCCTCCTGCCAGCTGCCCAGCTGCGCGCCGGTGGTCAGGTCAAAGGCAACGAGGACGCTGTTCTCGCTGGGCTCGTCGGGCAGCCACTGGACGACCAGCCTGGTGCCGGCCGAGTTAACCGCCATGCTGGTGATCTCGGCCGGGACGCCGTTGGTCGCCGGAATCGAGATCGGCAGCGGGCCGGCGACCCCGGCGACGGTGGTGATGCCACCTGACCCGGTGACGGGCAGACCCTGCATCGTCTCTGACCAGAACGTGGTAGTGCCGTCAGCATCCTGCCAGGCCAGCACGAACCGCCGGTCGCTGGCGTCCGCCGCCAGCGCGACGTACCGACCGGTGTTGCTGAGCTGCGGGATCGGGCCCACCACCGTGCCGGTCGCCATGTCCAGCACCTCGGGCTCGGCGCTCATGGTGGCGGTGTTGAACAGCACGTAAGGCTGGTCGGGCGGAGCCGGATAGCGCGCCGAGCCCCACGGGTTCGATGGTGGCCGCTCGCTGGGTGACGCGGACGGCTGGCTCGGTGCGGCAGTCGGGCCGGCAAGCACCGACCGGGAGGTCGGCGTAGCACCGTGCCCCGCGACGAGAAGCGCCGCGACGACGCCCGCCACGGCTACCGCCGAGCCGGTAGCGGCGGCGAACCGCCCGGCGCGCCGTCGGGCGCGGCGGCGGAGGACGGACACGGCCGGCGGGGCCGTGGCGCGGAGCGGCGCGGCCCACCGCTCGAACTGGTCACGGAGCTCGTCGTCGGCGAGCTGAGGTCCGGTCACTTGCCTATCTCCTCGGGTTGCTGTGACAGCAGCTGCTCAAGCCGCCGCCGGCCCGCCGCGAGCCTGGTCTTGACCGTGCCGGCGGGCACTCCGCACTCCCTGGCGATCACCTCAACCGGGAGGTCCGCCAGGTAGTGCAGGACGACGACGTGACGCTGACCCAGCGGCAGGTCGAGCAGCGCCGCGCCGAGCGGGCTATAGCGCAGGTCGTCGCCTGGCTCTAAGACGTCCGGGTGGCGGGCCAGCGCCAGCCGCTCCCGGACGGCCTGCCAGCGTTGCCGGCGCCGACCAGAGTCGATGGCGATCCGCACCGCGACCCGGCGCACCCAGGCGTCGGGCAGGTCGTAGTCCCGCAGCCGGGGCCACCGGGACAGCGCCCGCGCGTAGGCCTCCTGGGCGATATCCTCGGCCTCGTGCCTGCTGCCGACGATGGCCGCGACCACGGCTACCGTGCGACCGTAGCTGGCCAGGTAAAACTCGCCAAAATCGGCGGCCGATCTCGCCACGGCTGCTCCTGGGCGGTGGCGGGCCGAATGGGCCCGGTCACCAGCTATACACGCGGCCGGTAGCGCCGCGGATTGCGGCGGGAGTAACGGTCCGGTAACGGCCGCCTGATGCGGCCGCAGGCTGCTTGCCGGTGCTCGGCTGAGGACCCGGCTGCGGCATGGTAGCCTTGGGCGTTGGCCGGCTCATCCGGCCTGGTTAGCTGCGCCCTCAGGCGGCTAGCCAATGGGTGGGGGCATGACCCGCCAAACTACGACACACCAGGGAGCAACGTGCCGCTCGACGCCACGGTGAAGAAGGAGATCATCGCCGGGCACTCGACCAGTGAGGGTGACACCGGTTCGCCGGAAGTCCAGGTCGCGCTGCTGACGAGGCGGATCGCTGATCTGACCGAGCACCTGAAGGTGCACAAGCACGACCATCACAGCCGCCGCGGCCTGCTGCTGCTCGTCGGCCGCCGTCGCCGGCTGCTGCAGTACCTCGCCCGCAAGGACATCAGCCGGTACCGCGCGCTGATCGAAAACCTCGGTCTGCGCAGGTAGCTGGCTGAGCGGGGCGGCGTGTCCGCCCCGCTTCCGTGCCGGCCATCCCGGACAACTCGATAACGTAAGAAGCACAACGTCCCGCGGCTCCGGCCAGGAGCGCCGCTAGCGCTGAGCGGGCCGGTCCTCGGTAGTGGTTCTCGGGTCTGTACGGGCCGAGGGCTTCGATCGAAGACCGGCCGGCCGCCGAAGCCCGGCAGTGACGGCTGATCGGCGGCGCCGTCAGCCGGCCGGGCCGGCACCCGACAATCCGGCGGATAGCACGCGGGACCTCAGTCAAGGAGGTCACCCGTGGAGGGTGTCTACACAGCCGAAGTCACCATCGACAACGGTGCTTTCGGGCAGCACACGATCCGGTTCGAGACCGGCAGGCTCGCCAAGCTGGCCGGCGGCTCAGCCGTGGTCTATCTCGACGACGAGAGCGTGGTCCTGTCGACCACCGCTGCGAGCAAGAGCCCCCGCGAGGGCTTCGATTTCTTCCCGCTCACCGTCGACGTCGAGGAGCGGATGTACGCGGCGGGCCGCATCCCCGGCTCGTTCTTCCGGCGTGAGGGTCGGCCGTCGGAGGACGCCATCCTGACCTGCCGGCTGATCGACCGGCCGCTCCGGCCGTCGTTCGTGAAGGGCCTGCGGAACGAGGTGCAGATCGTCGAGACGATCCTCGCGCTGCACCCTGAGCACCTGTACGACGTGATCGCCATCAACGCCGCGTCCATGTCGACCCAGCTCGCCGGCCTGCCGTTCTCGGGCCCGATCGGCGGCGTGCGGGTCGCGCTGATCAAGGGGCAGTGGGTGGGCTTCCCGACCTA
>JASHPF010000092.1 GCA_030038295.1 Streptosporangiaceae bacterium | reverse complement strand
GGCCGTGCAGCGGGAGCCCGGCCAGGACGCGCGGGTCGTCCTCGGCCAGTTCGACGCCGAAGTAGAGGCCCTCCTTCAGATCCGGGCGGCCCGAGGTCAGCTCCGCGCCGACCGGGAAGTAGCCCCGCCAGGCCCGGCCGCCGCGCGCCATGGCGATCTCCAGCTTGTCCGCCAGCGGCAGCGCGAAGAACTCGGCGCTCGCATCGGACAGCTCGGCGAGCAGGTCAGCCGGCACGCCGTGACCCGTCACATAGAAAAAGCCTCGATCCCGGCAGGCCGCCTGGATCTGCCCGGCCACCGTGCCCGCTGCCGCGGCCGGGCCGCCGCCGACCAGCGGTCCCACGTCGATGACCGGTAGCGCCGCCGCACCGCCAGCACGAGCCATAAACCCAATCCTGCCTCTGTCTTCGTGCGCGCGCAGACCGTCACTCTTCGGGGGCCGAAGACGGCGAGCGCACGCGGGCACGGCAACGGTCCGGCGACCCGTGCACGTCGGACGCGATCTGCTGCTGAGTTCAGATCATCAGCACGAGCATCAGCGCCATGGTGACGCTCATGGCGATGCGGCTGCCGATGGTGACCCGCTGATCCAGCAGCACCCTGGCGACGGGGTTAGCGGAGGCCGGAGCGGCAGCGCGGTGTTCAGCCGTGGCCGCGGGAGCGGCCGAGCCCGTTCCCCGGGCGCCGGCGGAATCCACCGCCGCCGCCAGCGCCGCCCCGCTCCCTGCGGGGTCGAGCGCGGGCCCGCTCCCCGCGGTCTCGAGCGCGGGGACGCCCGCCGCGGCCAGCGCAATCCGCTGCCGGAGCGCGGCCGGCACGGTTCCCGCGTCCAGGTGCCAGCCTCCGTGGCCCCGCCACCGGGCGCCCGTCAGCTGGTCCACATCGAAGACCGCCCACCCGATCATCAGCAGCACGAACACGAAGCCGATGGTGGGCAGCCGCAGCGTGCCCATGCTGCCGCTCAGCCCGCCCATGCCGGTCATTCCGGCGCCCGAGCTTGCCGCGCCGGTCAGGGCCGCGAACATGTAGATCATGGCCGCGCCGTGCAGAAGGTGCGGCACGTGATGGCCACCGCCCATCGCTTTCGCGGCGCTCGTGCTGCGGGCCTCCACCGCGACCCGCCACGCGAACCACGCCGTGACAACCCCGAACACCGCCACCCAGACGCCGTTCGGCAGCGCGCGCAGGCCGCTCGCGAGCATGCCCGCCATCGCGATACCCATGAGGACGTGCGCGACGTCGATGTCGGCGTCCGGCGCCGGCCCCGACCACGACCGGGTGATGAGCAGCCGGCCTGCGCTGATCCCCGCGACCACGAGCATGATCGCGGCGAAGATGTCCAGTATCCAGGCGGGAGTCATGACGCCTGCGCCTCCGTCCGGTCAGGCGTCGGCGTCCGGCGAATGGCCGCCGACGCGGGCCAGTAGGCCGCCGCCAGCACCGCCAGCAGCAGGCCCGAGTTCGGGTCGGTAGCACCGCCCGCCAGGATCGTGCCGAAGTCCTCGCCGGCCACCCAGATGACCAGCGCGATGACGATCGCGAGCACGACGGCGGTTCGGCTCAGCGGCACCGGCAGGAAGACCCCGACGGCGACGACCGCCAGCAGGACGGCCAGCACGATCGACGCCGCCAGGCCGTGCTGCGCAAGGACGTCGGCAGCGCCGCGGTTGATCGCACTCAGCCAGCTGGGCTCGCCGCTGGCCATGCCCGCGACCATGTCGTGCAGGCCCTGCGCCGTCCGGTTGGCCGCGGTCACGGCGAAGTACGCCAGGCTCCCCCAGAGCACCAGCCAGAGCACCCTGGCGACCGTGGCGCCCACCGGGCGGGCCGCCACGAACGCGGGCTTGGCTGTGCCGTCACCGTCTGCGACCGGCCACAGCAGCACGGCCAGCAGCGCGTAGATGATGACCGCTCCCGGCGCGCCGTTGACCGGGCTGGCGGTCCCGCTGAGAATCCCGCCGAGGCCCTCGCCGAACCACCAGACCGCGACGGCCCAGATGATGGACGCGGCGAGGGCAGGCCGGATCGTCCGGCGGCACGCGATGCCGAGGCCGATCAGCACCTGGATGGTGGCGAACGTAGCGTTCGTGGGCACCGGATGCTGGGCGACGATCTTGGCGGCCCAGGTGATCGGGTCGGCGATGACCGCCGGGTTGCCCGGCGCGACGCTGTCGAGCATCTGGCTGAAGCCGCGGCTGAACATGAACGACTGATACTGCAGCACGCCGTCGAGCAGCCAGATCGCCGCCAGCACGAGCTGGAGCCGGCGCCGGGTGTCCGGTGCCACGGCCTGCCGCGCGGCCACGCTCGGACCCGCGCGGAGAATCCCGCTGCCGGCCAGCGCCGGGCTATCGCTCACCATGATGATGCGCCTCGCTCTGGTCGTTCTCGTGCGTCTCGACTGCGGTGTCTGGCTGGGCGACCCAGTCGGTCGGCCGCCTCCGCGTAACCGCGCGAGCCGCATCGGTCAATCGACGACGAGCGGACCTGCCCGGTGTTTATCTAATCAGCGGTTCGAACTACGCGGGAAACATTAGAACCTTTTCAAGTCGCCTCGCAACTCACCTCTGACCTGCGGAAACGCGAGAACAATACATTTGCGGTGACGACCTCTAACCCCAGTGGGGTATGATTTCCCAAACCCCCGGGGGGTAATTCATAAACCACGGAGGGGTATTCTTTCCGGTCCGCTGCGCCGCGACGAGGCGGCGCCCTGACCCGCGGCCGCGGTCGCCGAGTGGCGCCATAGCGCTTGCGGGCGGGTGGCACAATGCACTGGGGCGGTCCGGCGCCCAGCGGGCGACGTGCAGCTTCCCGGCACCCGATTGCAGAGAGGTCGACATGGCGAGCCCGGCAGCACGACTCCTCGGATTCCTGCTGCTGCTCGCGATCATGTTCGCGGGTGCGTTCGCGGTCGGCGCGCGTCTCGGGCCCGTCGCGCTGACGCATGCTCCGCGCGCTCCCGGCGGCACCATGCACATGAACTCCGGATCTGGCCCGGCAGCCGGCCGGGCCCAGGTTCCGGGCAGCGCCCGCCGATGACGACGGCAGCCGGCCCGGCGCCCGTCCCGGCACTGCCGCGGACGGAGGATCTGCTGGAATTCAGCGTCGGGGGGATGACCTGCAGTTCCTGTGCGGCACGCATCGAGCGTCAGCTCAATCGGCTCGACGGCGTGACCGCGACGGTCAGCTATGCGACCGGCCGCGCCTACGTCACCAACGCCGGCGGTCGCGGGACGGCCGAGCTGATCAGCGCCATCGAGACCGCCGGCTATACCGCCGAACTCGCCAGCGGTGGCCAGGCCGGGACCGGCACGGGTAACGAGTCGCGCGCAGCGGGCCAGCGCCTGGTCGTCTGTATCCCGCTGGCGCTCGCCACGATCGTGCTGGCGATGGTTCCCTCCGCGCAGTTTCCCGGCTGGCAGTGGGTGAGCCTGCTGCTGGCCGCGCCGGTGGGGATCTGGGGCGCCTGGCCGCTGCACAGGGCGGCCTGGCGGGGCATCGGTCATGGCGCTGCCAGCATGGACACCCTCGTCAGCCTGGGCGTTACGACCTCGATGGGCTGGTCGCTGTATGCCCTGCTGTTCGGCGGGGCCGGTCAGGTCGGCATGCGGATGCCCTTCGCGCTGACCTTCGGCCTGGCGAGCGGGCAGACGATCTATCTGGATGCCGCGGCCGGGGTCACGACCGCCGTGCTCGCCGGGCGGTACCTGGAAGCGCGCGCCAGGGCCCGCTCGGGTGGCGCCCTCACCGCGCTCGCGGCGCTCGCGGCCAAGGACGTGACGGTTCTCACCGACGAGGGCGAACGGACCATAGCCGCCGAAGCGCTCCGGGTGGGTGACCTCTTCGTCGTCCGGCCCGGCGAGAAGATCGCCACGGACGGCGTGGTGAGGGGTGGCGGCTCGGCGGTCGACACCTCGCTGCTGACGGGCGAGTCCGTGCCTCGCGAGATCACCGTCGGTGACGAGGTGACGGGCGGCACCGTGAACCTGACCGGGCGCCTCATCGTGCGCGCCGACCGGGTGGGGGCAGACACGGCGCTTGCCCACATCACCCGGCTGGTCGCCGAGGCGCTGGCGAGCAAGGCACGCTCGCAGCGGGTGGCCGACCGGGCCGCGGCCGTATTCGTCCCGTGCGTGATCGCCCTCGCCGTCGTGACGCTCGGCTTCTGGCTTGGCGCCGGGCTCCCCGGCGCCAGCGCCTGGAGCGCGAGCGTCGCCGTCCTCGTCGTCGCCTGCCCGTGCGCGCTCGGCCTGGCGACTCCGGCGGCGCTGCTCGCCGCGCTCGGCCGCGGAGCCGAGCTCGGCATTCTGATTCGCGGCGCCCAGTCGCTGGAAACCATCGGCCGGGTCAACGCGCTCGTCCTCGACAAGACCGGCACCCTCACCACGGGAACGATGTCGGTCCAGGCCATCACGACCGCTCCCGACTCCGACGAGGCCACCGCGCTGGTGCTGACCGGGGCCGTCGAGACCGCGTCCGAGCACCCGGTCGGCCAGGCCATCGCCATCGAGGCCGTGCGGCGGTACGGTCAGCTCCCGCCGGTCAGCCACTTCACCAGCGTCGCCGGCTCGGGCGTGCGCGGCGACGTGGCCGGTCACGAGGTGACCGTCGGCCAGGCTGCGTTCGTGACGGAGTCGGGCCTCGCCGTGCCCGACAGGCTGCGCTCCGCCGCCGCAGCGGCCGGCGACCGCGGCCAGACGGCGGTCGTGGCCGGGTGGGATGGCCAGGCGCGCGCCGTGCTGACCGTCGGTGACTCGCCCCGGCCCGGCGCGGTCGCGGCCGTGTCGCGCCTGCGCCGCCTCGGTCTCCTCCTCTTCGTGCTCAGCGGGGACACCCGTGAGGCGGCGGAAGCCACGGCCGGGCAGCTCGGTATCCCGGCGGAGAACGTCTTCGGCGGAACCCAGCCGGCCGGCAAGGCCCGGGCGGTGCGGGAGCTGCAGAACGCCGGCTACACGGTCGCGATGGCGGGCGACGGCGTCAACGACGCCGCCGCGCTGGCGGCCGCTGACCTCGGGATGGCCATGGGATCGGGCGCCGACGCCGCCATCGGCGCCAGCGACCTGACGCTGACCAGAAGTGACCCCGGTGTCATCGCCGACGCGATCGAGCTCGCGAGGGCCACCAGACGGATCGTCCGGGTGAACCTGGCGTGGGCGTTCGGCTATAACCTCGTCGCCATCCCGCTCGCGGCGCTCGGCTACCTGAACCCGCTCTTCGCCGGCATCGCGATGTCCGCAAGCTCGCTGATCGTCGTCTCGAACAGCCTGCTGCTGCGCCGGTTCCACCCAGACCGGGGGCGGCCATGACGGCCACCGCAGACGGCACGAGCACCGCGCGGCCGTCTGGTGCTGCCAACCGTGGCGCCGCGCACGGCATGGCCCGCGAGCTCGTGCGCGCTGGCGCCGCCCCGCTGATCTGCAGCCTCATCCTCGTCGTCGGGCTGGCGGTCTGGGTCATCATCGGCGGCGGCGGGTCCCTCACCAGGATCCGGATCCTTATCACCCAGGCCGCGGTCCCGATGCTCTCGTTCACCGACCACGCCACCGCCGGGCGCACCGCGCCGGTGTACCTCACGCTGCGCAATCTGAGCGGGAACGGGGACGTTCTTGTCTCGGCCAGCAGCCCGGACGCTGCGCGGGTGGAGCTCACCAGCGGCCGCGGCGGCGTCTCCGGCCGGTCCGTGGCTGGACTGCCCATCCCGGCGGGGGCCACCGTCAGCCTCAGCCCGTTCGGCGCGGATCTCGTCCTCGTCGGCCCTGGCCCGCTGGTCGCGGGTCAGCAGGTGCAGCTCGTGCTCCGGTTCCGACACGCCGGCGTGGTCACCGTCGAGGCCACCGTCACCCCGCCCGGCACGCCGTAGCGCCGGTGCCGCCTCAGGCGGGCGGCGGCGTGATGTTCGCCGGAGTGAACTGCGCGAGGTCATAGATGCCCAGCGCCTGCTCGATGGCTGCCACCCGACCCACCATGGCCGTAAAGCCATCGCCGCCGAACTGCTCGGTCTGCAGGTCCGCAAATCGCGCGCCGAGATCGGCGATCTCAGCGGGCGTCAGCAGCGCGCGATAGGCCGGGTAGACGACCGTGTCCTCGCGGGCCTCGTGCGGCTCGTACATCCGGACGAAGGCGGCCATCGCGCTCGCGACCCGGTCGGCCGCCGCCGCGGGGAGCGATCCGCTGCCGCCGCTCTCGGCGAGGATGAGCTGAGTGAGCTCGCGGCCGCGTGCGTGCTGAAGCAGCAGCGTGCTGACCGTCGGCCGCAGCCGACCAGCCTGGATCAGCCGCGGGAACACGTACGCCTCCTCGAGCTCCTCGTGGAAGGCCTCGATGTAGTCGTGAATGATCAGTGCCGCGTCGTGCGCGTGACCGGCCTGGACGGGCTGCCCCGCTGCCTGGCCCGCCATCAGGTCCCGGTAGATGAGCAGCACGCGGATCAGCAGGCCGTGCTCGGTCATCAGGTCCTCGCCCGGGGCAGGGACCCGGAGCACCGCGGCCGCGTCGGGGTCACCCGCACCGCCGACCGCGTGCGCGACCCCGAACCCGGCTCCGAACCCGCCTCCAGCCGCCGCGAGACCGCCGGCGGTCAGCAGGACCGCCCGCCGGGAGGGCGACCCGCCGGGCGCGGGGTCGAAGCTCAACCGGCCAGCCCCTGGCTCAGCGGCTCGCCGGACGGCCGCATGAGAAACCAGACCCCGCCGTTGAGGTCGATGCCCTGACCGGTGTCCTGGCCGGGCTGAACGTCACCGGTGTAGGTATACAGCGGCCAGCCGTTGTAGGTGACAACCCGTCCGCCGGACGGATCAGGGTCAGAACCCAGCAAGTCCGCGCGCACGCCAGGCCCGGCGACGAGCCGCGCGCTGGCCGAGATCTTCACCGGCGGCCAGGTCGCGGCGCACAATCCCGTGCAGGTGACCTGGCGCTGAGCGTCCGGGGCGAACATGTACAGCGCGTAGCCGCTGCTATTCACCAGCACGGTGCCCACGCCAGCCAGGCTGCGGGTTCGGATCGTGACGGCCGGCCCTCCGGCAGCTGACGGCCGGGCGACGGGCGTCGATGAGCCGCCGCAGCCCGCGACGCACAGGGCAGCGGCGAGCCCGATTGCCGCGAGCAACGTTCTCGCCGCGTGGTGGCCCGGTATCATGCCCATGATGATACTTTCGTCACTTTCGCTGTGTGACGGTCCGCGTCCTGTCCCGGCAACCGCTTCAGCGGTTACCCTTGGCCTGCGGCCTGCGGCTAAGGGCTCACTTCCGGCCGACTACAGTTCGTAGTGCCCTTGCACGCTAGCAGAATGGCGAGACGGCGGCCCCCGGCCCCGCTGACCGTGTTGAAGCCGTGAAGGACGGCGATCATGCCCGGAATGAATAGCGGCCTGGACGTTGACGATCCCACGGTCGTCTCGGCGTTCAAGCTCGCGCTCCTGCACCAGGGGATCGCGGCGGTACTGCTGTTCGCCCTTCTCGCCCTCGCCTGGGTGGCCGTGCGCGAGTTCCGGCCGCGGAGCGCATCGACCGGACAGCGGGCTCAGGCGGCCCGGCCCGAGGCACCAGCCCGACAGGTGCTCCGCATCGGCTTCGGCCTGTTGTGGATCCTCGACGGCATCCTCCAGGCTCAGCCAGGCATGGCCGTCGGCCTCCCGTCCCAGGTCATCGAGCCGACCGCGCAGAGCTCGCCGACCTGGGTGCAGCACCTGATCAACTGGGCCGGGACGACCTGGTCGTACCACCCGATTCAGGCTGCCGCCGCGGCGGTCTGGATTCAGCTGGGCATCGGCGTGTGGCTGCTGCTGGCAAAGAAGGGCCGCTTGTCGCAGCTAGCCGCGTTGGCGGCGGTTGGCTGGGGGCTTGTCGTCTGGGTGTTCGGCGAGTCCTTCGGCGGGATCTTCGCGCCAGGCCTGAGCTGGCTCACCGGGGCGCCCGGAGCCGCGCTCTGTTACTGCGCGGCCGCGGCGCTGCTGCTGCTCCCTGACCGGCACTGGCGTACCGGGCAGACCGGCCGCCTGATCCTCGGCTGCCTCGGCGGATTCCTCGTCGCGATGGCCGTCCTGCAGGCCTGGCCTGGCCGCGGGTTCTGGCAGGGCAGCCTGCACGGACAGCCCGGCACGCTGACCGCGATGGTGCAGTCGATGTCGGCGCTGTCACAGCCGAGCGGACTGGCCGACGTCGTGTCCTGGTTCGCCTCGGTCGTTCGCGCGCACGGCTTCGCGGTCAACCTCATCGCCGTCGTCGCCCTCGCCGGCATTGGCCTGGTCTTCCTGACAGGGCGGCCGAAGCTGGCCCGCATCGCGCTGATCGTGCTGGCGGTGTTCGGACTGGCCGACTGGGTCCTCGTGCAGGATCTGGGCTTCCTGGGCGGGCTTGGCACCGATCCGAACAGCATGATCCCGATGCTGCTGCTGGCGACCGCGGGCTACCTGGCACTCACGCCGCAGCCAGCCGCCGGCGCGGCGGTCGTGCCCGCGCCAGCCCAGCCATTGCTCGCGGAGCCGGCCGACCAGCCCGCCCCGTCGGCGGCCGCAGTAGCCCCAGCCCCCGCCGCACCAGCACCGGCCGCGCCGCAGCCCGGGCCCTGGCGACGCCGGCTGCGGCCCGCAAATCTCATCGTCACGCTCGCGTCCGCACCCCTCGCGACCGTCATGTCGGTAGGCGCGGTCGGCGTCGTCCTGCTCGGCGCGGTGCCCATGGCGGCCGCGCAGGCAAGCGCCGCCGCGGCACCGATTCTGGCGCAGGCGCTGGACGGGTCAAGCGCTCCGCTGAACGCGCCGGCTCCCGGTTTCACCCTCACCGACCAGGCAGGGAAGCGCGTGTCGCTGGCCAGCCTGCGCGGTAAGGCGGTGCTGCTGACGTTCCTTGACCCCGTCTGCGTCACCGACTGCCCGCTCATCGCGCAGGAATTCCGGGAGGCCGGCCTGTTGCTCGGCGGCCAGCGGAGCCGGGTCGAACTCGTCGCCGTGAACCTCAACCCGCTGTACAGCCAGGTGAGCTACCTGCAGGCGTTCGACAATCAGGAAGGGCTCGCCGGGATCCCGAACTGGCGGTACCTCACCGGGTCGCCTGCTCAGCTCCAGCCCGTGTGGAAGAACTACGGCATCGCCTCCGAGACACTGCCGGCCGGCGCGATGCTCGGGCACAGCGATGCCGCCTTCGTCATCGGTCCCGACGGCCGCATGCTCGAGGAACTCGACTTCACGCCGGGACCAGGTAGCGCCGCGACGGTCTCGTCCTTCGCGACCGAGCTGGCTAACGCCGCCGACCAGGCGCTCGGCCAGTCATGAGCAGGCTCCGGTCCGCCGGACTCTTCGCCGGCCTGCTCGCGCTGGGCACGGCGGTGGGGTGCGCCGGCTGCGGCAGCCCGGCCCGGCCCGCGGCGGCTTCGCCCGCGGCCACCCCACCCACGGCGGCCGCGGCAGAGCCGGCCTACTCGGAGGCGACGAGCGAGGCGACCTGGGCCGTGCTGCCGATGGGGGCGTCGTCCGGGCCGAACGAATTCTGGCAGCTGTTCCTCCTCTCCGCCGGACGGCCGCAGTGGGCGCTCGACACCCCGCCCGACATCGCCACGAATGGCGCGCTCGAGCTGGCCGGCTTGTCCGGCACATCCATCGTCACGGGGGTCCGGCCGAGCCTCTATCTCGCCTACTCGCCCGTGAGCCTCTCCGCCGACGGCGGCCAGCAGTGGGCCGCCGGACCGCCGGCGCAGCGCCTCGCCGATGTGCCAGACGCGCTCGCGGCGACGCCAGGCGGCGGCCACCTGCTGGCTCTCGATGAGGCCGGCGAGGCGAGCAGCACGACCTCAGCGGGTACCGCCTGGACGCCGCTGGTCACCGAGCACGCGCTCGCCAGCACGGGGGCCGGACGCGCCTGTGGCCTCACCCAGCTGACCGCCGTGGCCTACTCCCCCGGCGGCGCGCAGCTGCTGGCCGGTGACTGCCGTGAGCCGGGGGTAGCGGGCATTTTCACCGCCTCGGCGGGCGGGTGGCACGCCGCAGGCCCGGAGCTTCCGCCCGCCCTGGCGAGCAGCCGGATCCAGGTGCTCCGGCTCGTCACGACGTCCGGACAGACCACGGCGCTGCTGCTGGCCGTATCCGGGTCGCGCGCTGAGCTGGTCGCCGCGTGGCTCGGCGCGAACGGCACGTGGACCACATCCGCTCCGCTCAGCATCGGCGCGGCCAGCGTCCGCACCACGGCGTTCGGTGCGTCCGGCGCCGTCGCGGCGGTGCTGTCCAGCGGCCACGCGGAGGTGCTCACCGGCTCAAGCGGATCGTGGCAGCAGACCCCGCCGGTGCCGGCCGGCCGCGCCATCACGATCGCGCTGCCCGCTGACGGTCAGGTCGATGCGCTCGCCGCCGTGGCCGGCGTCCTCACGGTATGGCAGCTCGGCGACGCGGGTACGCAGTGGACGAAGGCTCAGACAGTCAAGGTGCCCATTCAGTATGGATCGTCGAGCTAACCCGCCCCGCGGTCATGGGCAATCGCCGGACTTCGTGCTAGCCGTTGAGCTGGTACCCGGCCTCTTCCACGGCCGCCCGGACGGCAGCGCGGTCGGGCTGGCCGTCCGCCTCGACGGTCACGAGCCCGGCGTCGAGGTCGACGGTCACCTCGCGCACGCCCGGAATTCGCGTTATCTCGGAGCGCACGGCGCTGGCGCAGTGGCTGCACGTCATCCCGCTAACGGAGTACACATTCTCCTGCATATCGGCATGGTACCGGCGGCCGGCGCGGCCAGGGCGCGAGCGGGTACCGCGACGGTGCCAGCACGGCCGCGCAGCCGACCGGACCAGCCGGGCGCACCCCGATGAGCGAGACGCTGGCCGCGGCGTCGGCGCGGCACGCATCGCCGCCGACCGCGGACGCCGCCACGCCGTCAGCCGCGACCGAGGTCGAGCTCAGCATCGGCGGGATGACATGCGCGGCGTGCGCGGCCAGGGTGGAGAAGAAGCTCAACGCGCTGGCCGGCGTCACCGCCACGGTGAACCTCGCCACCGAGCGGGCCACCGTGCTCGCCCCGCCCGGGCTCGAGGTCGCCGACCTCATCGCGGTCGTGCAGCGGACCGGATACCGGGCGTCGGAGGTCCGGCCGACGGGTGCCGGAGCGCTGGCCGGCTCCGGCAGCCACGACGAGGACGACGCGGACCGGGCCAGCGACCAGCAGGCCTACCTGAAGCGGCGACTCCTCGTCGCGGCGATCTTCTTCCTCCCGGTGTCGGACCTCTCCGGTGCGTTGTCCCTGTTCCCAGCGGTGCGATTCGCGGGCTGGCAGTGGGTGCTCGTCGCCCTCGCCGCGCCCGTGGTGGGCTGGGCTGCCTGGCCGTTCCACCGCGCCGCCATCAGGAACCTGCGGCACGGCGTGCTCACCATGGACACCCTGGTGTCGCTGGGGGTCACGGCCGCCACAGCCTGGTCGCTGTATGCGATGTTCGGTCCCGACGCCCGGAGCACGACTCACGGCGCGCGGTACGAGCTCGTGCACGCGTCCGGCGGCGGAATTTACCTGGAAGTGGCGGCCGCGGTGACGACCTTCCTGCTGGCCGGGCGTTACTTCGAGGCGCGCGGTCGACGCACCGCCACCGAGGCCATGCGCGAGCTGGCCGGGTCGGGCGCCCAGGAGGTCTGCCTGGTGTCGCCGGACGGCAGCACCAGGCAGATCCCCGTGTCCGAGCTCCGGGCTGGCGAGACGTTCATGGTGAGGCCGGGCGAGGCGG
Organism: Streptosporangiaceae bacterium; assembly: GCA_030038295.1. Classification (GTDB taxonomy): domain Bacteria; phylum Actinomycetota; class Actinomycetes; order Streptosporangiales; family Streptosporangiaceae; genus JAJYUU01. The sequence continues at coordinate 4,783 of JASHPF010000092.1, read as the reverse complement.
TCGCCGCCGACGGCGAGGTGATCTTCGGCCACTCCGAGATCGACCGCAGCATGATGACGGGCGAGTCCGTGCCGACCGAGGTCACGGTCGGCGACGCGGTCGCCGCCGGCACGGTCGCGGTGGCGGGACGGCTCATGGTGCGCGCGGTCAAGGTGGGCCGCGATACCCAGCTGGCTCACCTTGTCCGGCTCGTGGCGCAGGCGCAGGGGCAGAAAGCCGCCGTCCAGCGGCTGGCGGATCGCATCTCGGGCGTCTTCGTGCCGGCCGTGCTCATCCTGGCGGTGGCCACGCTGGCCGGCTGGCTGGCTGCCGGAAGCTCCGCTGGGCGTGCTTTCAGCGCGGGACTCGCGGTGCTGATCATCGCGTGCCCGTGCGCGCTCGGGCTGGCGACGCCTGCGGCACTCGCCGTCGCCTGCGGCCGCGGCGCGAGCCTCGGCATCTTCATCAAGGGTTACCCGGCCCTCGAGTCGTCGCGGCGCATCGACACGGTCGTTCTCGACAAGACCGGCACCGTCACCTCCGGGACGATGTCGGTGGCTGGCCTTGTCCTCGCCGAAGGCACCGGCGCGGCCGAGTTCCTCAGCCTGGCCGGTTCCGTCGAGCAGGCCTCCGAACACTCCGTTGCCGCGGCTATTACCGCGGCCGCGCGCGCCGATGAGGCCGAACTGGTTCAGGCGGAGCAGTTCGCCGCGCTCCCCGGACTCGGCGCCACCGGGCGCGTTCGTGGCGTCGATGTCGTGGTGGGCCGGGCAACGCTGCTCCACGACCGCGGCATCACGATCCCGCCGGTGCTGGCGGAGCAGGCGCGGGCATGGGAATGCGACGGCCTGACGGTCGTCCTCGCGGGATGGGATGGTCGCGCTCGCGGCGTGCTGGCCGTCGCGGACACTATCAAGCCGTCCGCCGCCGCTGCCGTCGCCGAGCTTCGCGACCTCGGGCTGCGCACGATCCTGCTCACCGGCGACAACCAGGCAACCGCGGCAGCCATCGCGGCGCAGGCGCACGTGGACGAGGTGCACGCCGGCGCGCTGCCCGCCGACAAGGCCGCGTTTATCCGTGCGCTCCAGGCGGCAGGCCGGCGAGTAGCGGTGGTCGGCGACGGTATCAATGACGGGCCGGCCCTCGCCGCCGCGGATCTCGCGCTGGCGTTCGGGTCAGGGACCGACGTTGCCATGAGCGCCGCGGACATGATCGTGCTGCGCGACGATCTCGCGGCCGTGCCGGAAGCCGTCCGGCTCGCGCGGGCCACGTACCGGGTCATCAGGCGGAACCTGGTCTGGGCCTTCTGCTACAACCTGGCCGCGATCCCGGTCGCCGCGGCTGGCTTCCTCAATCCGCTCGTCGCGGCCGCGGCCATGACGCTGTCCTCGACCTTCGTGGTCGCGAGCAGCCTGCGACTCCGCAACGCGGGCCGGCGTGCCGACACCGGTGTCACCGCCAGTAGCCCTCGACCGCACGCCAGGGCCGACGAGGTCACGGCGGATGCGTAGGTGACTGTCCAGGAGAGCGCGGACCTCGGGCAGCTCGGCCGCGAGTGGCGGGTGATCCTGCGCGACCGGGCCGGCGACTACGCGCGGATCGCGGCGGGGAACATCCAGCGAGAGTTTCCTGCACACGTCAGCCACCTGATGACCGGGCCGGGGGACTTTCCGAGCCGACCCGCCGACCGCACCCCGGTATTCTTCGGCAGCCTCGACTGGCATTCCTGCGTGGAGATGCACTGGCTGCTGGTCCGGCTGCTGCGGACCGCGCCCGATGACCTTCCTGCGGCCGAGATCCGGGACCTGCTGCACGCGCAGTTCACCGCCGGGAAGCTGCTGGCCGAGGCCGAGTTCGTCGCCGGCCGCAGCGGGCGCGGCGAGCGGCCGTACGGCTGGGCGTGGGCGCTCGCCCTCATTCACGAGCTGGCGGAGCTCGGCGACGCCGACGCGACCGGGTGGCTCGCCGCGATGGCGCCGCTCGAAACGGCACTCACCACGGGATTCCTGGCGTGGCTGCCCAAGGCGACCTACCCCGTGCGCTACGGGATGCACGCCAACAGCGCGTTCGCCTTCACCACGCTGCTGCCGTACGCGGAGCGCAGGTCGGGCGAGCTCGCCGACGCGGTGACGGCAACGGCGCTGCGGTGGTTCCGGCACGACGCCGACTGGCCCGCCCGGTTCGAGCCGTCCGGCCACGACTTTCTGTCGCCAGCGCTGACGGAGGCCGAGCTGATGGCGCGCCTGCTCCCGGCGGCGCAGTTTGCCGGGTGGCTGAGTGAATTCCTGCCTGGCCTCGCGGATCGCGAGCCCGCGACGCTCTTCACGCCCGCCGTGGTCTCCGACGCGAGCGAGGGCCAGATCGCTCACCTGCACGGGCTGAATGCCAGCCGGGCGTGGTGCTGGCGGCGGCTGGCCGAGAGCCTGCCGCCTGGCGACGCGAGAATCGGGCCGGCCGTTCGTGCGGCCTCGACGCACCTGACCGCCGCGCTGCCGCACGTGACCGGTAGCGACTACATGGTCGAGCACTGGCTCGCTGCCTACGCGGTGCTGGCCATCAGCTCATAGAGATCGAGCGTCCTGGATATTAGCTAGTCCCGGGCTCGCCTCAGTAAAAAGCGGGCGTCAGTGCAACTAACTCTCAGCATCGGTCATTACGGTCGCTGCTCGTGCGCAGGTACGGGGGGATCGCGAGCCTGCTGACCACGCTGGTCATCATCGTGTGCTGCGGGTGCGCCCGGGCGGCGGCAACGGTCAGCACCGCCCGGGTGGAGCCGACGCCCGCGCCGACGGTGGCGCGACCGCGACAACGGCCACGACCACGACCACGACCCCGGCGGCCGACCGCGCAGCAGAATCTGGCCGCGGCCATGGCGCCGGTGACCGAGCAAGCCGGCAGCGCCGTCGCCGTCGCGGTGGACGATCTCAGCACCGGTACCACGGCCGATTACAACGGCAGCCAGGCGTTCGTCACCGCCAGCGTCGTCAAGGTCGACATCCTGGCCACGCTGCTCTACCAGCTGCAGCAGACCGACCAGGAGATCACCCCCGACGAGCAGGAGCTCGCCACCACGATGATCGAGAACAGCGACAACGACTCGGCGAGCGACCTCTACGCGGACGTCGGCGGCGCTCCGGCCATCGACGATGCCAACCAGGTCTTCGGGCTGACCGAGACGACCGTGGGCACCGACGGATACTGGGGGCTGACGACCACCACGGCCCTGGACCAGATCCAGCTCCTGCGCGTCGTCTGCACGAACCCCTCCCCGCTGTGGACGTCCTCCCAGGATTACCTCCAGGGCCTGATGAGCCAGGTCGAGCCGGATCAGCAGTGGGGCATCCCGACCGCGTCTGACCCTGGCACGCCGTTTCTCGTCAAGAACGGCTGGCTGCCGAATCCCACCCTGTGGGAGATCAACAGCATCGGCGAGATCGTGCACGACGGGCAGCACCTGCTGATCGCCGTGCTGTCGTCGGGCAACGCCAGCGAGGCGGCCGGCGTCGCCCTGGTCCAGGCGGTCGCCGCCAAGGCCGCCGATGCCATGGCCGGTTAGCTGACCGAGCTCCCGCCTCCGGTCCGCTCCCCGGTCGCCGCCATCCGGCACCGCTGGTTGCCCGATACTGGCCGAAAGGTCAGTGCCATCGCGCAGCGCGCCCACGACCGCGAGGGAGTCCGCTTCGATGCCGCAGGTTCATACCGTGCTCGGCCCGGTCGATGCGTCTGCTCTCGGCCCGACGCTCATGCACGAGCACATCTTCATCCTCACCGCGGACGTCCAGCAGAACTACCCCGAGGAGTGGGGCGACGAGGACGAGCGCGTCGCCGACGCCGTCCGCCAGCTGCGGGCGCTCGCCGCGGCCGGGATCACGACACTGGTCGATGTCACGGTGATCGGGCAGGGCCGCTACCTCCCGCGCATCAAGCGGATCGCCGAGCAGGTTCCCGAGCTGAACATCGTGGTGGCGACGGGGTGCTACGTCTTCGACGAGGTACCGCTGTTCTTTTCCCGGCGCACCGCGCAGGTCGAGGCGTCGCTCGGGCGGCCGGCGCGCGACGTGATGGCGGACTTCTTTGTCCGGGATATCACCGAGGGCATCGGCCGCACCGGAGTGAGGGCCGGCATGCTCAAGTGCGCCGTGGACGAGAAGGGCCTGACCCACGGCGTGGAGCGGGTGCTCCGCGCGGTGGCGCAGGCACACGGGCGAACCGGCGCGCCGATCACCATCCACACGTACGCGGCGAGCCAGCACGGTCCCGCGATCCTCGACGTGCTCGCGGACGAGGGCGTTGACCTGTCGCGCGTCGTGCTCGGCCACAGTGGCGACGTAACCCAGCCCGGTTACCTCCAGTCCATGGTGGACGCCGGCCTGACGCTCGGCATGGACCGCTTCGGCATCGACCACTTCGCGAGCTTCACGCAGCGAGCCGACCTCGTGGTCGACCTGTGCCGGCGAGGGCTGGCCGATCACCTGGTGCTGTCCCACGACTACTCGTGCTACCTCGACTGGTTCCCGCCGGGGTCCCTCGACGATTTGCACGACTGGCACTACCTGCACGTCAGCCGCGACGTGCTGCCCTACCTGCGGGGCCATGGCGTCAGCCAGGACCAGCTCGACGCCATGCTCGTGCGGACGCCTGCGCGCATACTCGGCGGCTGATGTACGATCCAGGGAAGCATGTTCCATAGATTGTTTCCTGGCAGGGGTACCGCCGATGAGCACCGTACGGCAGTGGGTAGCGACCGACTTCGGCGGACCCGAGGTCATGCGGCTGCGGGAGGTGCCGCTTCCGGCGCCGGGAC
>JASHPF010000091.1 GCA_030038295.1 Streptosporangiaceae bacterium | reverse complement strand
GGGCTCGGCGTCGGGCCTGGTGTTTGACCGGCGTCGGCCGGCTGCGCCCGTGCATCTCCGGCTGGCCAGCGGGCGGCGTGGCGATGGCGTCATCGGCAGTGGTGGCCTGGCCGGGGGCACGACGCTGCGGCGCGGTCAGCCTGGCCGCCACCCCGGCCTGCTCGCCGGCCGCGGCAGGCAATTCCGGCCGCACCGCGGCGAGCCGGGCGGGACGTCGTCGACGCCGCGGGTCCCGGTGACCCCGATGCACTCCCCGCCGCGGGCCACCGTTTCGTTCACGCCGCGCCGTGGCGACGGCTCGCTCGGGACCATGCTGACCCACCGGCCGACCCGGCCAGGGCTGACGGCACCCAGGCGGCCGTCAGCGATCAGGTTCGGCACGCACCGGGGGGACGGCTCGCTCGGGACCACGCTGACCCACCGGCCGACCCGGCCAGGGCTGACGGCACCCGGGCGGCCGTCAGCGATCAGGTTCGGCACGCACCGGGGGGACGGCTCGGTCGGCCAGACGCTCGACCGCAGGCTCACCGGGGTCGCGGCAGCGCGGCCCAGGCTGGCGCACCGGCGGCGGCCCGCGATCCGGTTCGGCGGGCACCGCGGTGGCACCGCGGCGGCCCCGCGGCTGCGGATGGGTGCCCGCCGGTCCGCCATCGCGACGGCCGCGACCGTGATTCCCAGCCTGAAGTTCACGAGCAAGCCGTCGCCGGTGCCGCGGCGCAGCGCGGCGGTGCCGCGGTTCCGGCGCAAGACAGCGCTGCTGCGGTCGGCCCGGTCGTCCTCCGGCGTGGTGCCGGGCGGCGTGCTGACCGAGACCGCAGTCCACCCGCGGCCGCGCCGGACGACCCCGCGGCTACGGCTGTCCGGCGGTGCTCCCGGCATGCTGGGCGGCACCGGCCGGGGCCCGCGGCTGGGCCGCCCGCCAGGCCGGGCCGGCAAGCAGCCCCGGTTCAGCTACGGCAGACGGTCGCCGTTGTCGGTCCTGACCAGCCACCGGCTCGGCCGCCGTCTCGGTGGCCGCTGGCTGGCGCGCTGGCGGGTCGGCAGCCGGTCGGCGGTGTGGCTGGTCGGCAGGCGGATGGGAGACCCGCGATGATCCCGGCCTCGCGATGGCGGCTGGCGGGCGTGGCGGTGCTCATCGTCGGCTTGCTGGCGGTGCTTGGCTTCCGGCTGTGGTACCTGCAGGTGCAGACCCGCGGGACGTACGTGGCCCTCGCCAGCCAGGACCGGATCAGGGACATCGTGACGCCGTCGGTGCGCGGCGAGATCCTCGACGACACCGGTCAGCCGATGGTGCAGAACCAGTCCTCGCTGACGGTGTCCGTCAACATGTCGACAGTGTCGCAGGAGTCCGACGGCGGCGCGGCGGAGCTGGCCAGGCTCGCGACCTTGCTCGGTGTCAGCGACACGGTGATGCGCGAGCGGGTGCGGCTGTGCACGGTGGGCGTGCACCAGCCGTGCTGGCCGGGCTCTCCGTACCAGCCGATCCCGGTCGCGCAGAACGTGTCCCAGCAGATCGCCCTCGAGGTGCTGGAGAACAGGGCGGCCTTCCCCGGCGTGACCGCGAGCATCCAGCCGATCATCGAGTACGACCAGCCGATCGCGACGGCGACCGCGCAGATACTCGGTTACCTGCAGCCGATCACCGCGCAGGAGGTCAAGCAGCTGCACGTGCCGGTCACCGGGTTCGCCGGTGACGACCTAGTCGGCCAGTCGGGGCTCGAGGCCCAGTACGACAAGGAGCTGCGCGGGACCACCGGGATCGACGAGGTGGCCGTCAACGCCGGCGGTCAGGTCACCCAGACGATCAAGGACATCAAGCCGAAGCCCGGTGACGACCTGGTCACCAGCATCAACGCGAACGTCCAGCTCGCGGCCGAGAGCGCGCTGCAGCAGGCGATCCAGAAGACCGAGGCTGAGGGCAACACCGGGGCCACCACCGGGGCGGCCGTGGTCATGACGACGACGGGCCGGATCGTGGCGCTCGCGAGCTGGCCCACCTACGACCCGAGCATCTGGACCGGGGGCATCAGCGAGCAGGAGTTCAACCAGCTGTTCGGCACCGCGGACGGGGAGCCGATCCTCGAGCGGGCCACCCAGGGCGAGTACTTCCCCGGCTCGACCTGGAAGGTGACCACGACCACGGCCGCGGTCAACGCGGGCTACTCGCTGTACGGCGACTACGACTGCCCGGCATCGGTGGATGTCGGCGGCCACGTGTTCAACAACGACTTTGGCAACGGCGGGATGATGTCGCTGCAGACCGCCCTGATCCTGTCCTGCGACACCGTCTTCTATAACTTCGGCTACGACATCTGGCTCAAGGACAACCAGCAGTACGACGACGTCACCAGCCCGAACTTCCCGGTGCAGGAGGAGCAGCAGACGGAGCTGGAGTGGGGCTTCGGCAAGCCCACCGGCGTCGACCTGCCGGGGGAGGCGGCCGGCACGGTGCCGACCAGGGAATGGCTGTACTACCTGTGGAAGGACAACGCGCACACCGGGGAGAACTGGTGCAAGTACGGCAACCCTAACGGCAGCTACGTGCAACAGATCGAGTATGAGGACTGCGTCAGCGGCAACGTGTGGACGCCGGGTCAGGCCGTGCTCGCGTCCATCGGGCAGGGCTATGTCGCGGTGACGCCGCTCCAGCTCGCTACCGCGTACGCCGCGCTGGCCAACGGCGGCACGCTATACAGCCCGCGCATTGGGGAGGAACTGGTCAGCCCGACCGGCAAAGTCGTGCAGCAGATCGTCCCGCCGGTAGACGGTCACCTGCCCGCGTCGGCCGCCACGCTCGCCTACATCAGGACCGCGCTGCAGGGCGTCGTCACCCAGGGCACCGCGGCCGGCGCGTTCGGCGGCTTCCCGCTGAACCAGGTCTGCGTGGCCGGCAAGACCGGGACGGCCCAGGTCGCCGGGTCCGTAGCGACCTCGAACTTCGCGTCGTTCGCCCCGTGCAACAACCCGCAGTACGTCGTCGTCATGATGATTCCCGACTCCGGCTACGGCGCCGACGTGTCCGCTCCGGCGATCCGGCAGATCTGGGACGCCATCTACGGGCTGGAGGGCCATCCGCCCGCTCTCCAGCACGGTCAGCTCCCGCCGGAGCCGCACATCACCAGCGCGGGCGTGATCGTGCCGACCGCGGCCACCCTCGGCCCGGAGCAGCTGTCGCCGGCCCTCGCCGGGCTGGCCGCCGGACTCAGCGTGCCCGCCGACACCGAGCCGGGCGGGCGCCCGCTGGGCAGGCCGGGATGACCGGGTGGCGCGGCGCGGATCTGACGAGCCGGCGCGCCGATCCGCCGGTGCCTGGCTCGGAGAGCTATCGCGGCCTCGCGCCGGTACGGCTGAACGGCGGCAGCGCGCACCGGGGCGGCTACGCGCCCGGACCGAGTCTGGGCGGCCGACGGCACCGGGTGCGGCGCGTGCTGCACCAGCTCTTCGGTGCCGGCTCGCCGCTCCGTGACCTGGACTGGTTCCTGCTTGCGGTGGTGCTGGCCCTGACCGCATTCGGCACGCTGCTCGTCTGGGCCGCCACGGCGACCTCGGGGCTGACCTACCACGACCCGTACCTGATCCGCCAGGGCATCAACATCGCCATCGGGCTGGTGCTGATGGCCGCGGTGAGCTTGCTGGACTACCGGCAGCTGCGGCTGTACGCGCCGATCGTGCTCGTGCTGTCCTGCCTCGGGTTGCTCGCCGTGCTGTCGCCGCTCGGCAGGGTCGTCAACGGCGCCAAGTCCTGGATCGACCTGCCGGGCGGCTTCCAGATCGAGCCGTCGGAGTACGCCAAGATCGCCGTCATATTCGTCTGTGCAATGATCCTCGGAGAGCTGCGGCCGGGCCAGACCAGGCCGGGGCCGCGCGCGATCGCGAAGGCCGTTGGCCTGTCGCTGATCCCGCTGGTCCTCGTCGTAGCCGAGCCGGACCTCGGCGTGGTCATCCTGTTGCTGGCGCTCGTCGCCGGCCTCGTCGTGCTGTCCGGCGTGCGGCTGCGCTGGATCGCGGCGCTCGCGGTGTGCGCCGTCGGGGGGATCGTCGCGGTCGCCAAGCTGCACCTGCTCAAGGCCTATCAGGTCAACCGGCTCACCTCGTTCCTGCATCCGAGCGATGACCCGCGCGGTACCGGCTACAGCGCATTTCAATCCAAGATCACAATTGGCTCCGGCGGGATGACCGGGCAGGGGCTGTTCCACGGCCAGCTGGTGGCCGGCGGGTTCGTGCCCGAGCAGCACACCGACTTCATCTTCGCGGTGGCGGGCGAGGAGATCGGCTTCGTGGGCGAGATGGTGCTCATCGGGCTGCTCGCGCTGCTGCTGCTGCGCGCGCTGCACATCGCGGCACGGGCCGATGACCAGTTCGGCATGCTGGTCGCCGCCGGAGTTGCGATCTGGTTCGGGGTGCAGTCGTTCATCAACATCGGCATGACCATCGGCATCATGCCGGTCACCGGGTTGCCGCTGCCGTTCGTCTCCTACGGCGGGTCGGCCCTGTTCGCTGACATGATCGCGATCGGGGCGCTGCACTGCGTGCACCGGCACAGATCGGTGTTCGGGGTTCGCTAGCTCCCAGCCGGACTGGCGGAAAAAGCCCGGTTGTCAGGTTGTGAGCAGGCCCGGCGGTACCGGCGAGCGTGGCTGGTGGGTCCGCTCGGTACCCTGTAACGGTGCCTGTGCAGTCGGTGTACCCTCTGCTCGAGCCGCTGCTCCCGCTGGTGCGCAAGCCCGTGCAGTATGTCGGCGGCGAGCTGAACTCGGTGGTAAAGGACTGGGACGCCTGCGACGTCCGCTGGGCACTCATGTACCCGGACGCCTATGAGGTGGGCCTGCCCAACCAGGGCTTGCAGATTCTCTACGAGGTGCTCAACGAGCAGGACGGCGTCCTGGCGGAGCGCACCTACAGCGTCTGGCCCGACCTTGAGGCGCTGATGCGCGCCCACGGCGTGCCCCAGTTCACCGTCGACGCGCACCGGCCGGTCGCCCAGTTCGACGTGCTCGGGGTCAGCTTCGCCACCGAGCTCGGCTACACGAACCTGCTGACCGCGCTCGATCTGGCGGGGCTGCCGCTCGCGGCCGTCGACCGGCGCGCCACCGACCCGATCGTGCTCGCGGGCGGGCACGCCGCGTTCAATCCTGAGCCGATTGCGGAGTTCATCGACGGTGCCGTGCTCGGCGACGGCGAGCAGGCCGTGCTCGGCGTCAGCGCGCTCGTCCGGGGGTGGAAGCGCGCGGGCCGGCCGGGCGGCCGGGACGGCCTGCTGCTCCGGCTGGCGGGCTCGGGCGGGGTCTACGTGCCCCGCTTCTATGACGTGTCCTACCGGCCAGACGGCGCCATCGGCGCGATCGCGCCGAACCGGCCCGGCGTGCCCCGGTCCGTCGCGAAGCACACGGTGCCGGACCTGGACTCCTGGCAATACCCGCGCAAGCCGCTCGTGCCGGTCGCGGAGACGGTCCACGAGCGGTACAGCGTGGAAATCTTCCGTGGCTGCACCCGCGGCTGCCGGTTCTGCCAGGCGGGCATGATCACCCGGCCGGTCCGGGAGCGGTCCATCACGGCGATCGGCGCCATGGTCGAGGCGGGCCTGGCCGCCAGCGGATTTAGCGAGGTGGGCCTGCTGTCGCTGTCGTCCGCCGACCACAGCGAGATCAACGAGATCGCCGTGGACCTGGCTGACCGGTACGAGGGTACGGCCACCGGACTGTCGCTGCCGTCCACCAGAGTGGACGCCTTCAATGTGACGCTCGCCAACGAGCTGAGCCGGAACGGACGACGATCGGGGCTGACGTTCGCCCCGGAGGGCGGCTCCGAGCGGATCCGCAAGGTGATCAATAAGATGGTCACCGAGGACGACCTGATCAAGACCGTGACCACGGCATACGCGAGCGGCTGGCGGCAGGTCAAGCTCTACTTCATGTGCGGGCTGCCGACCGAGACCGACGAGGATGTGCTGGCCATCGCCGCGCTGGCGCAGCGGGTGATCGAGGCCGGGCGGGCCGCAACCGGCCGCCACGACGTCCGCTGCACGGTGTCCATCGGCGGGTTCGTGCCCAAGCCGCACACGCCGTTCCAGTGGGCCGGGCAGTGCCCGCACGAGACGGTCGACGCGCGGCTGAAGGCGCTGGGCGCCGCCGTGCGGTCGGATCGGCGGTACGGCAAGGCGATCGGCTACCGCTACCACGACGGGAAGCCGTCGATCATCGAGGGCTTGCTCTCCCGTGGTGACCGCCGGGTCGCGAAGGTGATCCGGGCGGCATGGGAAGAGGGTGCGCGGTTTGACGGCTGGAGTGAGACGTTCTCATTCGAGCGCTGGGAGAGATGCGCGGCCACGGCGCTGGCCGCCGAGGGCGTGGACCTGCACTGGTACACCACCAGGGAGCGCGGCTACGACGAGATCCTGCCCTGGGATCATCTGGACGCCGGGCTGGAGCGCGACTGGCTGTGGCAGGACTGGCTGGCGGCCATCGACCCGGCGGGCGCCGCCGAGGTTGAGGACTGCCGGTGGACACCGTGCTTCGAGTGCGGGGTGTGTCCTGCTATGGACACCGAGACAGAGGTCGGGCCCACGGGGAAGCGATTGCTGCCGCTCACGGTTGTCAATACCGAGGCCATCGCGGCGAGCGGCCGTCCGGAATCGACCGCGGGGGTGCGCTAGTGGCGCGGCAGCAGCCGCCGCGGCCAGCGGGACCGGCGCCCTTGCCGGCGGTTCAGCGCCTCGCGGTCAGGTACGCTAAGCGTGGCAGGATGCGATTCGCGAGTCATAGGGATATCGCGCGTGCGGTGGAGCGAGGAGTTCGGCGGGCTGGCCTGCCGATCGCGCACTCTGCGGGCTTCTCGCCGCACCCCAAGATCTCCTACTCTGGCGGCGCGCCCACGGGCGCTGCGAGCGAAGCCGAGTACCTGGAGATCTCCCTCACCGCGGGCATGGATCCCGGAACGGTCCGGGACCGCCTGGACGCAGCCCTGCCAGACGGGATTGACGTGATTGAGGTCGCAGACGTGGCGGAGGCACCGACGCCGCTGCTCGAGGCCTCGCAATGGCGAGTTGTGCTGCCGGGAGTCGCGCCAGCAGTGGCGGCCTCGGCGGCGGAGGCGTTTCTTGCCGCCGCGCACGCGGAGGTGGATCGCCTGACCAGCAACGGAGTCCGACGGCTCGACACCCGGGCCGCGGTGGTATCACTAGCGCTCGAGCGCGCCGCCGCGGCCGGGGACCAGGATTGTGCAACACTTCGAATGGTTGTTCGGCATCTGACACCTGCCGTGCGGCCCGAGGACATCCTGGTTGCGCTTCGCCGCAGGTCGGCTATGGAACCGTCGTCACCGCCGGTAGTCACCCGGCTGGCCCAGGGCCCGCTGGCCCAGGGCTCGCCGGGGATTGCGGTCGGCCCGGACCCGGTCCGGGCGATGGCCACGGCGGAGGCATCCCGGCCGGACGGGCGGGGTGCCGAACGGGGACAAGTATTGGCAACGTGCCCGGACGCGGAGACCGCCAGCCTGGCGAGCACCGCTCCGGAGAGCGCGTATGGACAGCTCCCGCGTGGCGCGGCGCGGCCCGATGAGGTCGGCTGTGCCCGGGAGCCTGACGGGAGAGATTGCCCGCATGCTCGAGATCGAGCGACAGAACAGAGAGCCAGCTGATGCGTCGGCTGGACAGAACGGATCCGACGGTCCGGCAGGGTCGGCCGGACCGTCCGAGACTGGGTCGGGACCCGCGCGTGGCCTGCTGCGCCGGGCGCGTCGATCGGTAACGCGGCCTGCCGGCCCGCCGGCCGCCGAACCCGCCGCGGCGCCGCACGGGGCCACCGTCGGCCAGCCAGGCGTGCCGCCGGC
>JASHPF010000090.1 GCA_030038295.1 Streptosporangiaceae bacterium | reverse complement strand
CCGGCTGGCATGCCTGCCCGCGAGCCTCGCCAAGGGCCTGGAGTTTGACGCCGTCATCGTCGTGGAGCCGGCCCGGATTGTGGCGGCCCACCCGCGAGGCGCGCACCACCTGTATGTGGCACTGACCCGCGCGGTCAGCAGTCTCCATGTCCTGCACGCCGAGCCGCTCCCAGCTGAGCTGAGCTGACAACGCCGCTCCGCATCCAGTCGAAGCGCACCCCATGCCGCGCCTGGGCCGACCAGTCAGCTATGACCGGTGATCTTCTCATGCCTGGCCCGTCATGGAGGCAAGGAGCGCGCTGTCGACGTGGTCGGCCAGCCGGTCATGTCCCGAAAGGCGTATCTGACGGATCGTCTAGGTCGACCGGTGGTGCGTTGCGCTGCTCCGCGCGGCGGCGTATCACAGCGTTAGCAGCCGCCGCGGCGAGAACCCCAAGAATGCAGATGACGGTTCCCACTATGTCCAGCAGTACTGTGGACCCAGAACATGGCGTAGCTGACTGTGTGCCGAAGAGCGGCTGACCGCCGCCGCTGCTACAGGAGTGGAAGCCCATGCTCGCCGAGCTCGCGATGATGAGGCCGAGGCCGACCGCGATCCCGAGGATCCCGATGATGATCGGCGCCTTCCTCATAGCAGCGAAACCCTAGTCATTCACCCAGTATGGCCGGAGGACGCGCGGTTCTTCGTCGGTGCGGACGAACACCGTCGGCGGCCCGGCGAATCGGCCAGGGGCGCTCTCGCCGTCCGGACGATTGTGGTGGCGCACCCCACTGACAATATCTCCGCCTTCTCCACTGGCAGTAAGTCCGCGCTCAACACATCGTGAGTTGTCCTGTTGCTTTGAGTTGTCCTGTCTCACCGAATCTGCCCGGCGGTCATGAGATCGTCGAACGGCAACTAGCGGATGGCATAGATACCGCATCGTCAAGAGCTTGTCCGGCCGGGGTTGGAGCCAGCCTCCGCCCGGCGCGAAACTCATCTTGTGGGCCGGTGACTTGCCAGCTCGCCCGGCCATGCCCTGGAACGGAAGCAAGGAGTGGGACAGGGACAGCGCGTCCTGCGGCTCGCTCAACGTCGGAGCGCTCGGATCGGCCGAACGCTCGGATCGGCCGAACGCTCATGCCACCATCGGTACACATTTAGTTTGCGGACGAACCAGTGCTGGCGCCCGACGCAGCAGGTGCCGGCTTATCCAGCAGCGCCCGGACTTCGCGACCAGTCCTGGTCGGGCAGGTGCCCGAGCAGAGCCAGCAGCTCGCCAGGCTCAGGCGCGGCGTGCAACTTGGCCTCCGTCAGGTCGCCGGGTCCAGACGCTGAGGCGATCAGGAGTCTCACGCAGGATGAAGAGGATCTGTTCTGTCGTCATCAGCTGACGTGCCATGCGGCAGGTCCTCCCCCGGCGCAATGCTTGCCTGTCACGAGTCCGCTTATCAGCGACGATCTCGCGCAGGCAATCGACGCGTTCGTGGCCCGAACACAGCCGCGGGCGAGCGCACCGGAAAGCCGCGTTGAGCGCAGATCAAGCGACGCAAATACAACTGAACCTGATACCCAGCGATCTTGTTCTATTCCACTCAGCCGCGGTCGTGGAGGGTTACCTGGTAGCCGTCGGGGTCGGCGAACGTGAAAGTGCGGCCGAACGGCCCGTCGACGGGCCGCGAGACGATCGTGGTGCCAGCGGCGGCGAGGGCGTCGTGGATGTCCTGCGCGTCGGGGGCGTGTAGCCACAGCGCCATTCCCTGACCCGGCTGCGCGACCGCGTCCAGGTCGGTGCCGGCCACTACGTCGCGGACAGCGAACGCGATGGGCTCGGTGCTGAACACGACGGCGTGCGGCGGTCCCGCGTCGGAGCGCTTCAGCCCCAGGTACCGCTCGTAGAAGGCGGCGGAACGCTCCAGGTCGCGCACCTGCAGAGAAACGAAGTCCGGTCCGGTGACGGCCATGATTCTTGCCTCCAGTTAGATGTCAGTTGTCTGACACAGAGCAGTGTATGTCAGACTACTGACATGAGTCAAGGCGGGCCCGGAGTCGAGCTGGACACATCGCTGGGGTACATGCTGAAGGCGGCCGCGAGCGCCCTCCACTCGGCCCTCGAGGCCGTGCTGCGCCCGCTCGGCATGACGATCACCCATTACGCCTGCCTGGAGCTGCTTGCCCAGCGCCCGGGCCTGTCGAACTCCGAGCTTGCCCGGGGCGCGTTCGTCACCCGGCAGTCGATGAACGTGCTCCTGCAGGCCCTCGAACGCCAGGGACTCGTCGTCCGCCCAGCACAGGCACCCGTCGGCCGGGCCCTGCCGACCGAGCTGACCCCCCGCGGATGCCGCCAGCTCACGGTGGCCAGCGCCGCGGTCCGCCGCGTCGAGCAAGCCATGCTCGCCAAACTGGATGCCAGCGAACAAGATCAGATGCGGCGCCTGCTCACCGCGTGCATCGCCGCACTGACCCAGCCGCCCGTACCGGCGACGTAACTGCTCCGGAACTTACGACTTTGCCGTGTCCCTGCAGGACTTGGCAGTCGGGGTCGCGGCGGGCCTCGTTGAGCCAGAGCTCGCGAAGGCAGAGGCCCATGTGCGCGGCATCTCCGCAGCTCAGCGTGTGCCAGGCGCACGGCGTCGCATCCTCCGATCGCCGATCCTGCCATCATGCGACCTCGGTTCAGCCTCCGGTGACTTCACGGTTGCGGCGAGGGCTAGTGCACATCTTCGGCGGTCGCGTGTGACGTTCTCGCAGGCCAGCGATCCACAAGATCAATTAGGGCTGACCAGTGGCCGAAGTCAGGTGACAAGGTCGGAGTTGCGGGCCGCGCGCATCGCTCGAGCGGTGCAGTTGCCTGCCGCCGGGACCAAGGAGCGGCGCGACCTGAACGGCGGTCTGAGCGCCTTACGACGGGCCGTAGCCGGCGGAGGCCAGCATCCGGCGGACGTCCACGACCAGCTGAACATCAACGTCCTTGCCGGCCGGCGGCTCGAGAAATTCCTGCTCGGATCCCACCGTGACGGCGACCTTGCCGTCATGACGTTCGGTAACCGTACCGACGGCCTCGAGCAGGGACAGCACCGCCCGCCACTCGATGTTGTGGCTGGACGGATGCTCGAAGATCTGCCGGAGCGTGTCGCGGTGACGGCTGTCAAGGTGCTCTGAACCGGGCGAGGTCACCTCCGGACCCTATCCCGCGGGTAGCGAGCCAGTGCGGGCGGGTCCGGCGGGTCGCTCGACGCATCGAAATGTGGTTGACCGAGGGATGGCCGGATCCCACCATGGTTGCCATCGGCCGCACCCGGCCGATCGCAACGGCCGATCGCACCGAGAGGAGGCGGAATGTCTGCCCAGCTTCCAGGTCGAGCTCTGAAGGGTCGCCAGACTTGTCGTTTCCTCGTTCTTTTCGGTGCGAGCACTGTGGCGTCGACGTATCCCTCGACGCCCCCGGCACGTCGCACCGCAATCACTGCCCTAGTTGCCTCTGGTCGCGCCACCTCGACCGGAACGTGCCCGGCGATCGGAAGGCCGAGTGCCCTGGCGGGATGGAGCCGATAGCGGTCACCGTCCGGGGCGAGCGCCGCTGGATGCTCATTCACCGGTGTACCCGCTGCGGGCGGCTGCGCATGAACCGGGCAGCCGCCGACGACAACGTGCTGCTCCTGCTGCAACTGGCGGCGCTGCCGCTCGCCACGCCACCCATTCCGTATCTCGGCGCGGGCCACGTGCCGGGTGCGGACCGCCGCGCCTCCGGGTGACGGAGCCGGTCGTGCTAGCCCCAGTGCGAACCCGGGTGGCGCCACTATCGACGCGCCGCCCCCGAGCCGCGACCATCGGATCATGCCCAGTTACGCGGTCCGCCAGCGTCGAGATCGCTTTCGCGCCGGCGAGAATCGCAGCGTGACCCAGGTCGTGCAGGCTCCGGCGAGGGCTCAGGCCCGCAGCATCCTGCTGATGCCGTTCAGCCGACGCTCCCGGGCCGAGTTCAGATACGCGATCGTCAGCCTGCCGGTGGCCATCGCCGGCTACCTCGTCACGGCCGGGACGTTCGTCCATCCCTTGCTGGTCTTCGTGTCCACGCCGGTCATGCGGGAGCTGGGCGCGCTGAACCGGCACGTGCTGCACAGGCTGCTCGGCGAGCGCGTGCAGCCACCGCCGCCGATGCGCTGGACCCGCCACCTGCACGTAAGGACGCCTGAGGCCACCCGGCTCGCCGGCCTGGTTGCCGCCGCCGGCGGCCAGGTGCGGGAGCAGAACGCGGGCAAGCTCAAGATCACCCGGATGACGGCGAGCCAGCTCGCGGAGCTGGCCGCGCGGGAGCAGGTAATCATCGAGGAGCTGAAGACGCACAGCGACTGGCTGGCAGCCGCGATCCGCGACGTGCCCGGCTGGCGGGCACGCGCCTACCTGCTGCTGAAGCTGCCGGTGAGCGTCGCCATGTTCGTGGCCGCGGCTGGCTGCTGGCTGACCGGGCTCTGGTTGCTGACCGCTCCCTTGTGGTGGATGGCCGTGGTACGACGGGGCGGATTCGGCTTCGGAACGGCAGCGCACTACGGCGTCGCTGTCCTGCTCGTGCCGGTCGGCGCGGCCGTAGTGCTCGCGGCTCCGTGGCTGACGCGGGCGACCGTCGCGGCTGACAGGTCGATGATCCGCGGCCTGCTCGGCCCGTCGTCCCTGGCGCAGCGGGTGCGGGACCTGGAACAGACGCGCGCGCACGCTGTCGACGACTCGGCGGCCCGGCTGCGGAGCATCGAGCGCGACCTGCACGACGGCGCTCAGGCGCAGCTCGTGGGGCTGGCCATGAAGCTGGGCCTGGCCAGGGAAAAGCTTGGCGGCGGCAGCGCAGAGTCGACCACGCAGGCCGACCTCGACCGCGCCGCCGAACTGGTCGAGGCCGCGCACCGCAGTGCCATCGAGGCGATCGCCGAGCTCCGGGTGCTGGCGCGCGGGATTCACCCGCCGGTGCTCGACAACGGCCTGCCGGACGCGCTCGCCACGCTCGCCGCCCGCAGCGCCGTTCCGGTCGAGTTGATCACCGACGTCCCCGAGCGTCCATCGGCGGCGATCGAGACCATCGCCTACTTCTGCGCGGCCGAGCTGCTCGCTAACGTGGCGAAGCACAGCGGTGCCCGGCACGCCACCCTGGAGGCCGTCCACGTGCCGGGATTGCTGCGGGTCCGGGTCACCGACGACGGCCGCGGCGGGGCCAGGCCGGACGCCAGCGGCGGACTCAGAGGGCTGGCCGAACGGATCCGGACCGTTGATGGCCGGCTACAGATCAGCAGCCCGCGCGGCGGGCCCACGGTGGTGACCGTGGAACTGCCGTCGCATGCGTGAGAAACTGCGCGCTGGCATGCGGATCGTCATCGCCGAGGATTCCGCCGTCGTGCGAGCCGGCCTGGTCGAGATCCTCGCCGATCGTGGCCACGTCGTCGTCGCGGCCGTCGGCGACGCCGACGCGCTGCTCGCGGCCGTCGCCGAGCACGAGCCCGACATCGCGGTGGTCGACGTCCGGATGCCGCCCGGACACACCGACGAGGGGCTGCGCGCCGCGATCGCGATCCGCCGCGACCGGCCGGGCCTGCCGATCCTGGTGTTCTCTCAGTACATCGAGACGCGCTACGCAGCCGACCTGCTCGGCATGCGCTCCGGCCGCGGCGCGGCGGGCGCCGCCGGCGTCGGTTATCTGCTCAAGGACCGGGTCGCGAACGTCGGCGAGTTCGCCGACGCGCTCGCCCGGGTGGCGGCGGGCGGCACCGTGCTCGACCCTGAGGTCGTGACCCAGCTGCTCGGTGCCACCCGGCATGCGAGCTCGCTCGCCAGCCTCACCGCGCGGGAACGCCAGGTGCTCGCGCTGATGGCGGAAGGCCGGTCCAACAGCGGCATCGCCGACCAGCTCGTGATCTCCGAGCGGGCCGTGGAGAAGCACACCGGCAGCATCTTCGCCAAACTGGGGCTGCCGGTTTCCGATGCAGACCACCGGCGAGTGCTGGCCGTCCTGGCGTATCTGGAGTCCTGACGGCAGTCGCCGGCTGGCCCGAGCGCTCAGGCGGCCGGTGGCCGGCGAAGCGTTACGGGTAGCTCACGACGTCCACCGGCTCCACTATCCCTGGGTCGGTTGATGTCACGGGACCGCCAACCCCGTTGATGATGGAGTTGTCGCCGCCGGATCCGGCAATCCAGACGCCGAAGATGTCGTGGAACTGCACACCCGGCGTGTCGGGGGACTCGAAGGCCTCAGCGTTAAACAACGTGGCCGTGGTGTCGATGAAGACGACGTAGCTGCCCATCCCGTAACCCTGGAACGTCCTGACGTTCGGCGTGACCAGGAAAGCCGGGTAGCCGTCCTGGCTCGGCGAGGCCATCCAGTCCGCCTGGGTGGGCGGGTCATAGGGCAGCTCGTTCTGGAAGAAGATATCGGTGCCCCCCTGGCCGCTCCAGATCACCTCGTACTTCTGGTAGTGCTCGACGGCCAGGCCGTAGGCAGTGACGTTGTCGCCGGTAACGACAACGCCGGTGTCGGCCTGGTTGTCCGTCCATCCCACGTCATTGCCATGGTCCGCGCGCCAGGCCCACACGTCGTCGATGATCGAGTCGCTGGCGTTGTCCAGCAGGCTTACCGTGGCGCTCACCGGGGTGGTCGCGGCACCGCCGATGCGGAAGAAGACGTCCTGGATCAGGTCCGGGTCGTTAGCGTTGGCCGGCCCGGGCGTCCCGACCGACACGAGGACCGGCGAGTTGACCGGGCCCGCATCGACGATGAGGCCAGACATCTTCACCCCGTTGTTCGGAGCGACGACCAGGGCCGCGTTGCCGCGCTGCGGTACGAGGGTGGCGAAGCCGAGCCCTAGCACAATCGTGTCGGCGCGACTAACAACGATCGGCTGGTCGAGGTCGTACACTCCCGGCGTGAGAATCAGGTCCTTGCCGAGCGCGAGCGCCAGGTTGATCTGCGGGACCGGGGTCGACGGGCTCGCGATGAAGAACCTGCAGATCGGCACCGACGTGCCGGGAGTTGAGCCGCTGGTCCACGTGGGGCCGACCGAATTGTGCTGCAGCGCCGGGACGAACACGCTGTCGCGGCTGCTGCCGTCCACCTGCAGGAACGGCTCCTCCTCGGTGACCGGGCTAGTGGGCAGCGTCGTGTACTGCGTACCCGGCGTCACGCCGAAGCTCTGGTCGGGGGCGCCGACGTCGCCGACGAACACCTGGTTCCAGACGCTGTTGCTCCAGCCGTCGATGTTGCTGTTTCTGACGATGTATTGCTGCTGCGATCCGTTGATCACGGCCCCGCCGGTGAACTGCGAGTCGGCGATAAACCCGCCGCTGGAATACCCGGGGCTGCTGCAGTAGTCGAACAGGAACAGATTGCCGTTGACATCAACCCTGCGAATCGGGGATGCCTGGGATGCCGCCCAGAACTCGGTCGAGTCGATGCAGGGCGGGTTGGTCACCGTCGACGGCGGCGGCGTGTAGTTGACGGTGAGGTTGGACAGCGAGCGCCAGAAGTTATCGAGCGCGGTACAACTGCCGGATATGCACTGGTTGGTCGAATTGACGGCGCCGTTGATGACGACGTCGCTGGGCGAGGCGCCAAGTCCCGCTACTTCCGTGTAGTAGCCGACCTGGACGAACAACGGATCGGCTGCCGAGCCGTAGGTACCGGGCTCGAACAGCAGCGCGTAGCGCTGGGTGCCGAACTGGTTGCTGACCTGCTGAGCCGAGATCGCGTTGACGGTCGCCTGGATCTGGCTTAGGGGCATGCTCGGGCTGAAGACGTAGACGTTCGGGCCGAAGTTCGGCTGCGAGGCGCCCGCCGGGCTGGCGAGCGCGGTCGCGCCCACGCCTAACAGCGTGGCCGCTGCTGCCGCCAGGGTCGCGGCCACCGCCGCGATCGCGCGATGCCGGTGTGGGCGACCATCGCCGCCATGCGTTCCAGCGGGATTTTCTTCGGTAGCTGCCACTGTTGTCACTCTCCTCTACCGGTCTGAACTTGCAGAAGGCCATTGGCGGGTGCCGTGGCCCCAGCTCACTGCCACGGCACTGACAGCTCCGCGAGCAGGTCCTTGAGCGAACGGGCGGCGAGCCGGAACCCGTCGGCGCCGCTGAACCCCCCAAAGCGGCCCGCCACGGCGAGATGCGGCTCCAGCGACAGATAACCGTGGAAACCGGAGTCGCGCAGCTCGGCTAGTGTCTCCCGGACCTGGCCGTCGCCCTGGCCCGCAGGAACCACCTCGCCGGTGGCGGCCAGCGCATCCTTGACCTGGACGTACAGCAGGTACGGCCGGAGCAGTTCATACGCGTCGGAGTGCGGCCGGACGCCGCACTGGACGAAGTTCGCCGCGTCGAAAGTCGCCCGCAGCGCGCGCGAGCCAACGCTCGCGATGATGTCCGCGCATCTTTCCGGGCGGTCGCCATAGATCTGTTTCTCATTCTCGTGCGCGAGCACCAGCCCGCGCTCGGCGGCGAGCGCCGCGAGCGCGCCCATGCGGTCGATGACCCGGGTGCGATAGTGCTCAGGAGCCTGTCCATGCGGGATAAAGAACGAGAAGACGCGGACGATCGTCGTGCCGAGCTCGTCGGCGATGTCCGCGATCCGGCGTAGCCGCTCCAGCTCCGGCGGCATCGGGGCGTCGATCCCGATCTTCCCGATCGGCGAGCCGATCGCCGAAGTCTGCACGCCGGACTCGTCGAGCCTGCGCCGCAGCGTAGCGACCTGGGTGTCGTCGAGGTCGGCGACGTTGGTGGACCAGACACTACGTAGCTCGAGGTGCGATATGGACTCGCCCTGGAGCACGGCCAGCTGCTCGTCGAGATCGGGCGAGATCTCGTCGGCGAAGCCGCTGAGCACGAAGGTCACGACGAGCCCCGCTGGTTATCGCTTCGGTGTGGCACCGCAGGCAACCGGACCGTGCGACCATCGCGAGCCGACTCATAGACGGCGCACACGATCTCGAGGGCGGCGCGTCCGTCCTCGCCGGTAACGGCGGGCGCACGGCCCTCATCGATGGCGTCCAGAAGATCGCTGATCTGGGCCGCGTGGCTGGCGATCTCCAGGCCGGCCGGCGTCGCCGCGGCGGCTGATCGCGCGCTGCCACGAGGGGTCGCGCTGCCATCAGGGGAGCCGGTTTCCGCGCGGGCGGCGCTCAGCTCGCGCCGGATAATCTCCCCGTCCTCGATCACCACCGTGCCGCCGGTGCCGCTGATCTCCAGGCGCTGGGCGAAGCCAGGAAACACCGCCGTGCTCGCGACGAGCGTGCCGACCGCGCCGGAGGCGAATCGCAACAGGGCCAGCGCGGCGTCCTCCACCTCGATCTGGTGCGTCTGGGTCGAGAACAGGGCGGTCACCTCGGCGACCGGTCCCATCGTCCACAGCAGCAGATCGAGATAGTGGATGCCCTGGTTCATCAGCGAGCCGCCGTCCAGAGCCCACGTGCCGCGCCAGGCGGCACTGTCGTAGTAGCCCTGGCTGCGGTACCACTTGGTGCTGGCCTCGCCGAGCACGAGACGGCCGAGCTGACCCGCCGCCAGCAGCCGACGCAACTCGATCAGCCCCTGGTCGAAGCGGTGCTGAGAGATGACGGTGAGTACCACCCCGGCGGCGCGCGCCGCGGCGATGAGCCGGTCGGCGGCCCGCAGGCTGACGTCCACGGGCTTCTCGATGACCAGATGCTTTCCCGCCGCCGCCGCGCGGACGCCGACCTCCGCGTGCAGTCCGCTCGGCACGCAGACCGACACGACGTCGACATCGTCGCGGGCAAGCAGCGCGTCCAGGTCGGGCTCTGCCGCACAGTCATGGCTCGCCGCGAGGGACTTGGCGCGTGCGGGCTCGACGTCGGTGACGGCCACGAGCCGAGCGGCTGGCAGCGAGGCGATCGCGTCGGCGTGCGTCAGCGAGATCACACCGGCTCCGACGATGCCGAAGCCGCGAGTGCTGCGCCCGCCGTTCCCCCTCATCCAGACTCGCTGGGTCATGCGCAGGCCTCCAGGTCCGCTAGCCGCCTGCACACTACCGATCGATGCCGCCGCAGTGCCCCTCACCCCGCTCCGACCTGTCCGATGCCGAGCCTACGGTCTATGGTCCTATGAAGGTATTTCTAGGCTCATGGCCGGCGCGCGGTGCGGTAGCGGGCTGCGCGGTCTTGCTCTTCCGGCGGAGGCGAGAGGCGGCACATGGCAGACACGGCAGCCAGCCCAGCATTCATGGTTCCCGAGGACATCGCCCGCCTGCGGCAGCTGGCGGACCCGCAAGTGTCACCGACGGGATCGGCGCTCGCGTTCACCGTCATCGACCCCGACGTCGAGTCGAACACGTACCGTCGTCACATCTGGCTGGCCGCGGTCGACGCGGCAGACGGTCAGCCGCACCCCTTCACCGGCCCCGGCCACGAGATCCTGCCGCGCTGGTCGCCTGACGGCCGGCGGCTGGCCTTCGTCTCTGCCCCGCCAGGGAATGAGCCCGCGGAGATCTGCATCCTGCCGGTGGCCACCGCGGGCGAGCGCGTCGTTGTGTGCTCCTGGCACGGCCCGGTCACCGAGCTGGCCTGGTCGCCCGACGGCAGCAGGCTCGCATTCGTGGCGCGCGATCCCGACGTCGAGCAGTACGGTCAGCCGGGGCGGGCGCAGGAGGCCAAGGACATGCCGCCCCGCCGCGTCACGCGCCTGATCTATCGGCTGAACGGGGCAGGATGGACGCTCGACCGCCCGAATCGGATCTTCGTGGTGGCGGCGGACGGCTCCTCGGCGCCGCGCACCGTGACGCCGGGGCCATTCCAGGCGGACGGCCTGGCCTGGTCGCCCGATAGCAGCAAGATCGCCTTCACGTCCGCGCGCCACGACACGTGGGACCTCGATCTCGCGAACGATCTCTGGGTTGTCGGGGCCGACGGGACGTCCGAGCCGGAGCGCCTGACCGACGGCGGATCGGTGTACGCGCGTCCGTCGTGGTCGCCGGATGGCCGGCGGCTGGCCTACTACGTCAACAGCACGCCGCTGGAGAATCCCCGCCACCGTCAGGTCGGCGTGCTCGAGCTGAGCTCGCGACGCCAGCAGGTACTGACCGCGGATCTGGACCGGAACTGCCAGCTGCTTGGCCTGCTCGTCGCTCCGTCCTGGATCGGGGATCAGCTGCTGTTCTCGGCCGAGGACGGCGGCAACGTCCACCTGTATCGGGCGAATGCCGACGGGACCGAGAAGCCGGAGATCATCGTCGGCGGCAACCGCTGGGTGTCTGACTGGGACTGGGCCGCCGGGACGCTGGCGTTCATTGCTGGCACGCCCACGAGCACGGGCGAACTGTTCGTCAGGGGCCTCGGCGCGGCGAATCCGAAGGATGGGGAGAGCGAGGAGCGCGCGCTCACCGGGCTGACGCAGTCCTTCGCCGACGCGATCAGCCTGGGCTCTCCGCAGCGGTTCCTCGCTCGCTCGGCCGATGGGAGCGAGGTGGAGTGCTGGGCGATTCCGCCTGCCGGAGCGCGTCCGGGCGAGAAATACCCGACGCTCCTGAACGTTCACGGCGGACCGTTCACCCAGTACGGCAACCGGTTCATGGATGAGTTTCAGCTCGAGGCCGCCGCCGGCTTCGGCGTGCTGTACTCCAACCCGCGCGGAAGTTCCGGGTACAGCGAGCAGTGGGGCCGGGCGGTGCGGTGGCCCGAGTGTGAGAGCGATCCTGGTACCGGGTGGGGGAGTGTCGACTTCGAGGACGTGATGGCCTGCGTCGACACCGCCTGCGAGCGTATTGACTGGATCGACCCGGCCCGGCTGGGCATCCTCGGCGGCTCTTACGGCGGGTTCATGACCTCCTGGGCGGTCGGCCACACCAACCGGTTCAAGGCGGCATGCTCCGAGCGCGCCTGCAACAACCTGACCACGATGGAGCACAGCGCCGACATCGCCGGGTTCCTGCGCAGCTATATCGGGCGTGATCATCTATCGGCTCCGGAGGCCTACGCCAGGCACTCACCGGTCACCTACGTCACGGACATGACGACTCCCCTGCTGATCCTTCATTCCGAAGACGATCTGCGCTGTCCCATCGCGCAGGCCGAGGAGCTGTTCGTCGCGTTGCGGCTGCTGGGCCGCGAGCCCGTGATGGTCAGGTTCCCGGCCGAGAATCACGAGCTCAGCCGCGCCGGGTCCCCTCGGCACCGGATCATGCGCGCCAGCCTGATCCTGGACTGGTTCCGCGAGCGGCTGTGACCTCGCTGCCGGAACCGTCGCCTCACCAGGTGATCGGGAGTGCCGCGAGGCCCCGCAATATCGTCGTGTCGTGCCAGGTCAGGCTGTCCTCGGGCACGGCGATGCGGACTGCAGGCAGCCGCGACAGGATGGTGCCGAGCGCGACCTGCAGCTCCATTCGCGCGAGGTTTGCGCCCAGGCAGAAGTGGGGCCCGTAGCCGAAGGCCACGTGGGGGTTGGGGTTGCGGCGGAAGTCGAGCTCATCGGCGCGGGTGAAGACCTTCTCGTCGCGGTTCGCCGAGCTACGGGCGCAGAGCACCGGCTCGCCCGCGCGGATCAGCACGTGTCCGAGCTCAACGTCGGCTGTCGCAATCCGCGCGTTGATGGCGCTGCCGAAGACGTTGAACCGCAGCATCTCCTCGACGGCTCCGGGCAGCAGCGCCGGCTCCTCGATGAGCAGCTGAAGCTGCGCCGGATGGGTCAGGAGCGTGTAGGTCATGTTCGTAATCTGGCGTGCCGTCGTCTCATAGCCGGCCACCAGTAGCGCCATGCCGAGGACCAGCAGTTCGGATTCCGATAGCCGGTCGTCGTGGTCACGGGCCTGGACGAGCCCGGTCAGCAGGTCGTGGCCGGGACGTTCGCGACGCTCCGCGAACAGGCCGGCGAGGTAGCCGGCCAGATTCAGGAAGGCTTCCTGCTCCTGAACCGGCGTCACCGTCGTCGTCGAGAGGGTCGCGTCCGCCCAGCCGCGAAACGCGTGCCGGTCGCCCTCAGGAATGCCCAGCAGCTCGCAGATGATGATGGCGGGAAGGGCGAACGAGAAGCTCCCGACCAGATCGGCTGGCGGCCCAGCCGCAATCATGTCGTCGAGCAGGCCGTTGGCGATCTCAGTGGCCCGCGGCTGCAGCTCCGCCACCCGGCGGGGGGTGAATGCCTTGCCGACCAGACCGCGGATCCGGGTGTGCTCCGGCGGATCCATGCTCACGATGCTCTCCGCGACCTGGCTCAGATCGACCGCGGACTCGCGCGGGTTATCCCTGCCAACCGCCGCGGCGCGGCTGAACCGGGGATCGCCCAGCACGACCTTCGTGAGGTCATAGTCGGTCACCAGCCAGGCCGGCGGCCCGTAGGGCAGCTGAACCGGGCACACCGGCTCGCTGCGGCGCAGCTCGGCATACTGCGGGTCTGGCTCCAGCCGGACCCGGCTGAACGGGTAGCGCCGGGGCACCCGGCTGGCTGCGTCTGTACCGGTATCGTGGGCCACGAAGGCTCCCGCCAAGAAAATCGCCTAATACCGATGCTAACCGACTCGTCGGCTGGGTCGGTGTCCGACAGCTCTCGCTGGTACGGGCGCTGTCGGGGTGCGAGACTCGGTCTTGTGAGCCAGGCTGTGGCGCGGCGCTGGGCGAGCGCGGTCGCGTTCCTGCTCCGATCCGATGAGCCTGCCATCCGGTTCCTCGCCCGGCGGGACTTGCTGGGGGAGGATGGCCGCGAGGACGCGACGGCCATGCTGTCCGGTCCGAGGATGTCTGCCCTGCTGGCTGGCCAGCGGCCGGAAGAGTTCCGGTCCGGCGGCGGCTGGCGGAGCCTGCCAGGGGCAGAGTGCGGCTTCGGCGTGCATCCCTACCGTAACTGGACCGGTGCCCACTGGCGGCTGGTGTCGCTGGTCGAGCTCGGGGTTCCGGCGCACGAGCAGCGGGCGTGCCTGGCGGCCGAGCAGGTCCTCGGCTGGCTGGCCAGGCCGGAACGGCTGGGCGACGTCCCCGTCATCGACGGGCTGGCCCGGCGGTGCGCGTCTCAGGAGGGCAACGCCGTGGCCGTCTGCTGCCGGCTCGGGCTGGCCGGCGACGAGCGGGTGGCTCTGCTGGCTGCCTCCCTCATCGGCTGGCAGTGGCCGGACGGCGGCTGGAACTGCGACCCGCGCGCGAGCGGCCGCCGGTCTTCCTTCCATGAATCGCTGGCCCCGGCCTGGGGGCTCTATGAGTACGCGCGGGCGACCGGCGACGGGATGGCCCGCGAGGCAGCCAGCCGGGCCGCGGAGCTGTTCCTGTCCCACCGGATGTTCCTGTCGCTGTCGTCGGGGCGATGCATCAGCCGAGAGTGGGTCCTGCTGCACTATCCGGCTTACTGGCACTACGACGTCCTGCAGGGATTGCTCATCATGACGCGCATCGGGTTTGGGTCCGACCCGCGGCTGCGCGACGCTGTGGAGGTCCTCGAGGACCTGCAGTCAGCGGACGGAACCTGGAGCCCCGGCGGCAGCTGGTGGAAACCGCTTGGAGCCGGCCGGGATGGCGGCCGCGGTGTCAAGGCCTGGAATGCTGAGGTCGCGGACTGGGGCCGGTCCGGGCCCAGCGAGATGATCACGCTCAACGCGCTGCGGGTACTCAGGGCCGTCGGACGGAGCCCATGACACCACGAACGGCAAGCCGGGTCAGGGGTGGAGCGGCGGGCGGCGGTCCGCCCACGGTGCGGCTTGCTCAACCTGCGCCGCCACCCTGATCAGCAGATCCTCGCGGCCGAAGGCCGCGACGAGCTGCACGCCAACGGGCAGGCCCGCGGGCGTCCAGTGCAGCGGCAGGCTGATGGCCGGCTGTCCGGTCATGTTGAACTGCGCCGTGTACGGAATGAAACTGACGACCCGCTGGCCCTCTGCTTCTGCTCCGGCGGCGGTGAACCAGCCGAGCTCGGGCGGCGGCGCGCCGACGGTGGGCGTGACGAGCAGATCGTAGTCGGCCCACCAGGCCGCCATCTGCCTGGCCCAGATCCCGAGCCATGCCCGGCTCTGCAGGTAGGTCACCGCGTTCAGCGTCCGGCCGTTCGCCCGGTAGGCCGCGTTACGGGGCTCGATCTCATCGTCCTCGATGGTCCGGCCCAGGGCGGTCTCGAACGCGCGCATCGTTGTCTCGGTGTCGGCGGCAATGATGACCGTGAAGTGCTGGATGAATTCCGGGTCGAACATCGCCGTCGGCGCGGATTCTTCGACGGCGTGGCCGAGCGACTCCAGCAGCCGCCCGGCCCCTGCGACCGCAGCGCGACACTCGGGGTGGTCAAGGAATCCCTCGCCGGCCGGCCGGTCAAGCAGGCCGATGCGCAGCCGGCCCGGGTCTGCCCCGACTTCCCTGGCCAGCGGGCCGGGCCAGGGCGGGGCGTAGTAGGGCTCGCCAGGGAGCCGCGCACTGATGGCATCCAGGATGCCGGCGGCGTCCCTGACGGTACGGGTCACGGCGCCATCGATCGTCGCGCCTGCCCACCCCTCGCCGACCAGCGGCCCCTGGCTCACTCTGGCCCGGGTCGGCTTGAGCCCGACGAGACCGCACTCGCTCGCGGGGATCCGGATGGATCCGCCGCCATCGTTGGCGTGCGCGACGGCTACCATCCCGCTCGCCACCGCTGCCGCGGAGCCGCCAGACGAGCCGCCGGTCGAGTGACCGGTGTGCCAGGGATTGCGCGCGGGCGGGAAGCTGCGCGCCTCGGTCGTCACCGTAGTGCCGAGTTCCGGCACGTTAGTCCGGCCGAGATGGATGAACCCGGCCGCGCGGAACTGCTCAGCGAGGTACGACGTCACCGGCCAGGCCAGCTCGCGCAGCGGCCCGAGGCCGAACGACGTCGCCTCGCCGGCCACCATGCAGCCAAGGTCCTTCAGCAAAATCGGCACGCCGCGGAACGGGCCATCAGGGAGGCCACCGGCAGCCTCTGCCCGCGCCTGGTCAAACCGGGTGCGCAGCACCGCGTCTAGCTGCGGATTGACCGCCTCGATCCGGGCGATAGCCGCCTCGACCAGATCCGCGGGGGTCAGTTCTCCCCGGCGGACCAGGTCAGCCTGCGCGGTCGCATCCAGCCAGGTCGTATCGATCGCTTCGGTCATGTCTGGGACGGTACCGCGCCAGCTCACCTATGTGCCCGCAAATGCCCGAGCTAACGGCCAGGGAAGCCGCCTGGCACGACGTGGAACCGGCTTCCGTCAGGGACGGCGCTGGGGTTCGCGCCACATGCGGCAGATCGTGGGCCCGCGGCCCAGGGCCTGAATGTCGCCGACGACGCGGAAGCCGGAGCGCTCATACAGCGGCAGGTTCCGCTCGTTGGAGGATTCGAGGTAGGCAGGCACGCCATCGTCGTCGAGCCCGGCCAGGACCTCCTGCAGCATCTGGGTGCCGAGTCCCTGGCCCTGCCGGTCGCTGCGAACGCCGAGGTAGCCGAGGTACCAGTGGGGCGGGGACTGCCCGGCGTGCAGGCGCTCGATCTGCAGCTGGGTCCGCAGGGCACGGAGCAAGTTGCGACGGAAGGCCAGTGCGCTGGGCACCGCTTCCAGGATGATCTGGCTGAGCGGCATCGCCCAGCCACCGGGCGCGGCCCACAGCGCGGCGGCCGAGGCGTCGCTGGCGAGGTAGCACGGGTTGCCCCGCCGCAGGTAACCGCGGCTCATGCTGGTGAAGAACGTGCGCAGGCGGCCGTCCCGGTCGCGCAGCTGCGGCGGGATCAGCCAGGCGAAGACCGGGTCCTGGGTAAAGGCGTCGGCCAGCACGTCGCCGAGCAGGGCTGCCTCATCGCGGCGGGCGGTGCGGACGGCCAGGGAGCCGCCGTGGGGGGACACCGTTTCCGGGGTCATCGGACTCTCCTTTCGCCAGGCCAGGCGAGCAGCCTCTCGCTGGTGTCCGCTCCTGCGCAAGCCCGGGCCGTGGGCGGCGCGCTTTGCACGAGGGCCAGATTGCGCACGCCACTCCTGATGATTACGTCAACAACAGGACTGCCGGCTGCGGTGCCGGCACACTCGGTGAGATGAGGCGAGATCGAGCCAGCTACGGCGTCGACGGCGGGTATTTCGGGATCCCGTACTTTGTTGTTGTCGAAGCCGCGCTGCTGGCCGGTGACCGGTGGGCAAAGAGACGCGGCAAGCCCCTTGTCGGCTTTCTGGCGAGGGCGGGGGCCGTGGCCATGCTCGGCGTCGCTGCGAGCTACTTCTACAGCAGCGGGCCGGGCAAGCTGTCGGTCTGGAAGGACTTGCTCGACGAACTCGACCTGCGCGGAGACGAGCACGTGCTGGACATCGGTTGCGGCCGGGGCGCGGTCCTCGTCTCGGCAGCCCACCGGCTCCCCCGAGGTCGGGTAACCGGAGCCGATATCTGGCGTCTGCGTGACCAGACGGGCAACAGCCGGGCAGCGGCCGAGCGCAACGCGAAGGTCGAGGGCGTCGGCGAGCGTGTCGAGCTGGTCGAAGCCGATGCTCGGGATCTGCCTTTCCCGCCCGAGTCGTTCGACGTCGTGCTCAGCAGCCTGACCTTTGACAACATCCACGGCAGCGACGAGCGCGCCAGGGCACTTCGGGAGGCCGTCAGGGTCCTGCGGCCGGGCGGACCGATGCGGATCGTGGATGACCGCGCTGACCGGTACGCCTCCGTCCTTCAGAGCGCGGGGTGCACGGACGTCGAGGTACGCCGCCTGGACTGGCGGACGTGGTTCGGCCTCCCCGGCCACCACCTGACGCTCGTCCTGGCCAGGAAACCAGCCGCCGACCCCGCACTGAGCGCAAGGCCGCCCGCCTGAGCGCTAGGCCAAAGGTACGCCCCGTGTCACGACGATCGCGGCGACAGTCCGGAGATCGCGGCCTTTACCAGCGCGATGACCTTCTTCTCGACCGCCGGGCTCCAGTTCTGGAGGGCGTACGACACCGGCCACATGTCCCCGTCATCGAGGTTGGCCGCCTCCTGAAAGCCCAGCGTCGAGTACCGGTACTTGAACTTGCCCGAGTCCTGGAAGAAGACGACGACCTTGCCGTCCGCGTTGGCGTAGGCGGGCATCCCGTACCAGGTCTTGGGGAACAGGTCGGGGGCCGTGGCTGTCACCGTCACATGCACGCGCTCGGCGAGCGCACGGTCCTCGGGGGCCATCTGGGCGATGCCGTCGAGGACCTGCTGCAGCCCGTCAGCCTTCTTCGCACCCTTCTTGCCCTCGGCCCGGAGTTCGGCGGCGCGCTGCTGCATAGCGGCGCGTTCCTCGGCGCTGAAGCCTTCGGAAGCGGTCTTGGAATTCTTCGTGGGCATTTTCGAAGCTGCCTTTCGAGGCTCAGGGCTCGGCGTGATGCCGGCCATCTGAAGGAAGGCTAGGGCCCGCCGTCACCGCGCCGCTTCTCGATCCCTGATCGGATCGGCCGGCGGCCTGGGCGGAGCCAGTGCCACGGTCGGCGAGCCGGCCGACTCTCGCGCCACCCGCAACGGCGGGCGGCCGAGGAAGGCATCGACGTTGCGGATGGCGAGCGCAACGAGGGTCAGGGTAGGCCCGTAACCGGAGATCGTCGGGAACAGCGACGAATCGGCGACCAGGACGTTGGGGGCTTCCCACAGCCGACCCCACTCGTCGCAGACGCTGGTCCTCGGGTTCCTGCCCATGCGGGCCGTCCCGGCGATGTGCCGAGAGCTCGGCACCACCGAGATGTCGGCGTGCGCGGATGTCAGCTCGCCCGTCGTGGTGGGCGAGGTGGCGACGATGAGGTTGACTGCCCCCGCCTCTCGGAGGATCGAGGTCAGCCGGTCGCCGTGGTGCTCCGAGGCGACGATCTCGTGTGGGTGGGGCTCATACGTGGTCCTGGCCACGGGAATGCCGCGGAAGTCGCGGATGCAAGGGTCGAGATCAACCCGGTTCTTTCCCTGGGGCAGGTCCTCGCCGTGCATGCAGAAGCCGAGGAAGTGCTCTCGCATCGGGGACCGGCGCATGTGCCGGCGGTGCTCGTGGCCCCACGGATACAGCTTGGCCTCGGCGATCACTTTGGACGGGGCGATGTGTTCGACGAGACCGCCCTTAACCCAGGGCAGTCCGGAGCACTGCGCAGCCTTCCGAGCGAGGTCATCAACGATGATGTGGTCGTCGTGGACGTGCGTGACGGATCGGCCCTTGTGGCCGTGCAGCTGGTAGGGCACTTCGCCGAACGCAAAGGTCTGCATGTGGAACATCAGGTTTCGGCCGATGTTCGGGTTGGCGAAACCGGACAGCAGGAGGAGACGCGGGGTCTCCATGGCACCGGCGGCCACGACGATCTCATCCGCCAGTTCCTGGTGCGTCGCTCCGTGTGCGTCGATCCACTCCACGCCGGTCGCCCGCCCGCCGTTGACCAGGATCCTGGACACGAAGGCATCAGCTCGCAGGTCGGCCCGACCGGTCCGCAGGGCCCGGCGCAACGCGGGGCCAGGGCCACCCTTGGCGTGAATCGGGCAGCCGAAGTCGGCGCAGAAACCGCAGTTGTTGCAGGCCGGTCGCTCGTCGTACAGGACGGAGTTGACCCCTGAGGGCGCAGGGTAGGGGTGATACCCGAGGCGGTCGGCGGCGGCTGAGGTCAGCAGGGATCCGTACATGGGCGGTCCGGGCGGCATCGGATACGGGCCGGACCGCCATGCTGCGAGTGGGTTGGCCGTCGCCAGTCCCGCCACGCCGATGAGCCGCTCGGCGGTCGCGTAGTACGGCTCCAGGTCGTCATACGTGAGCGGCCAGTCGGCGACGTTCGCATCCGGCGCTGGCCCAAGTTCGGTGAGCATCCGGAAGTCGTCTTCCCGGAACCGGTACAGCTTGCCGTCGGCGTGCACGCTCCCGCCGCCGACCGTCGCCGGCAGATTGTTGACCTCCCCGACCAGGAGGCGGTCGCCGTCTGACTCGGTCCGGCGGAACGTTCGGGGTTCGAGCCACGGGTCCGGGCCGAGGAAATGCCGGAACGTGTACTTGAGCTCGTCGTTGGAGAACACCTGCATGAGGTCGTGCGGGTGGCTGGAGTCGATCAGGTAGTTATGACCGCGCTCGAAGATCACCACAGACCGGCCCGCCCGGGTGAGTTCGTCAGCAGCCGTCGCCCCGCCTGGCCCCGAACCGACGATGATCGTGTGGAAGTCGCGAGCGGTCATTCGCCGCTGACTTCGTCGTCGCTGTAACCGCGTGGCTGCACGTCCCCGAGGTATCCAATCGAGCGCCAGCCCATCAAGTCGCGGTTGCCGCCGTATTCAGGCGCGGCGTAGAGACCCTCGCAGACGTGCTCAAGCAGAACACTCAGAAACGGACCGACAGACCTGAGCCGCAGGTCCTGCTGCTCCGCGGGGATATTCGGGAAATCCTCGCCGAGCGCCGCGAGGCCCTCCGTGTACTGCTCCTGCAGCCCGACCACGGGACCGAGACGCTCGCGCTCGGGGATTCCCCTTGATCCTTCGATGCGCGTGCGCCAGGCAAGCTCGTCCTGGGCGGCTAGCCGATGGAAGCTGGCAAATGACGCCTCGCCGCCGAAACGCCCGGAGAAAGGTCCGCCTGCCCAGATCCGGGGCGGGTCAACCAGAAATGCCCCGAGCAGGCCGTCGATATAGTCAGCCGCACCGAGTTCGGTGGCATCCGGGTCGTCATCCGCGGGCACGAGCCGGCAGCAGGCCGCCGCCAGTATCCGGCGCTGGCCGTCGCTGAGAAAGTGAGGCATGCGCCCTCCGTTCGTGACGTCGGGCGCGGATGCCCACGGACTTATCGTGGCCCTATAAGGAAGCGTTTACTTCTTTCAGCCTACGACGACAAAGGCGAGGATACTAGGCGCGCCCTTCTCCTCGCCTCGTTTCGCGCGGAGGCATTGAGTAGTCTTCTGGCTGCATATAGTAACTGCCGCGAGCGGAAGACTTCCTCATGTTCGTGCTCTCCCGCGGGCGAAGCAGACAATAAAACGGCGGCTCATTTCTTTAATCAACTCCTGCAAGCAGCATTTGTTCGTCTGTGCGACCAATAAGGTTCGGCAGGGTGGAGCTTTCTTTTCGCAGCCGGAGCGCGCGGAGAGAGCCTTGCGAGCTCTCCGCGCTGTCGCACCGAGGCTTAGCGCTGTCTGACCCGGTCTGCTGGCGGGCGAACGCCAAGGAGCTGACGAATGTGCTGCGTGCTGAAGCCGACCAGGCCGCTGATGAGGGAAATGGTCACGGCCAGCGCCTCCACCCGCCACGACGACGACGCGGGCATGCGGAGCGACCACACAACGGCGCAGAAGATTCCCCCCAGCAGGTAGATGACGCGGATCGCGGCAATCTGCCCGCGTCTGAGAGGCCGTCGGCGTCGCTCGCGCAGGCTTGGCTTCAGCTCCCGGTCAAAGCCATCCGCGGGCGGCCGCCACGGCGGTACCTCGTGCGTATCTGCGCTGTTCTCCGCGGGGTGCACGTCTTCAGGCTAAGCCGCAGTCAGGTGTGTCGCGAGCAATGCCCGCAGGCACCTCCGCGAAATAGGCCGGCGTGGCCGTTAGAACTACGCGGTGGGTGCCACCTGGTGGGTCCGCAGCGCTGCCGTGGTGGCGGCGATGTCGGCTGGGGCGGCGGCGTAGGGGGTGTAGAACGACACCCGGGTAGCGATGTCGCCGAAGCGCTGCCAGATCGCGGCGGCCACCTCGGTCGGCGTGCCGGACACCGCGAACGCGTCCAGCACGTCGTCGGTGATCAGGTCACCCATCTGGATCCATTCCTGACGGCGGGACAGCAGGTTGAGCCGCTCGCCCAGCTCCCCCCAGCCGTGCAGGTCGAGCACGGGCCGGTAGGCCGGAGTAGAGCCATAGAAGGCGATCTGCCGGCGCACGCCCACCTCCGCCGCGGCCCTCGCCTGCGGATCTGACCCGATGACCGCGAGCACGGGCTGACACAGGGTGAAGCCGTCGAGGCTGCCGCGGGCGGCGCGCAGCGCCGGGATCGTGCGCTCGCGGACGTATTGCTCGGTGGTGAAGCCGTGGCAGAGCATGCCGTCAGCGACGCGGCCCGCAACCGCGGTCATGCCCGAGCCCACCGCCGCGAGCATGATGACCGGATTGCCGTGCGGATTCGGCCCGGGATTGAAGAAGTCGGTCATCAGCGTGTGCTGGTAGAAGGTGCCGCGGAAGATCAGCTTGCCGCCGGTCGCCCAGGCTGCCCAGATCGCGCGGATCGCGGCGATGAACTCCTCCATCCGGGGGGCCGGGTGGCCCCACGGCATGCTGAACCGACGCTCGATGTGCGCCCGTACCTGGGACCCCAGGCCAAGCTGGAACCGGCCGGCCGAGGCCAGCTGAAGATCATTCGCCAGCACCGCCATGCTCATCGGATTGCGAGCGAACGCGACCGCGATCTCCGACCGGAGCGTGATCGTCGTTGTCGCCCGCGCGGCAAGGGCAAGCGAGACAAACGGGTCGTGCGATGTTTCCGACGCACTGAAGCCGTCGTAGCCATCCCGTTCCGCCGCCGCGGCAGCCTTCTCGACGGCCGCCAGGTCGCCGGCGACCGTACCTGAGTCGATCAGCATGCGCGCCTCCCTCTCGGTCGAGTCATCAACGGCACTGGTCCGTCGTAAGCCTGCGGCTGACCTCGTCAGGTCACCCATCGAGTCGCGCGCCACTCGCCGGTAGCGGGGTCGCGGGCGAACTCGAGCGGTATCTCCGGCCGTTCGTCGACCTTCGGCGCCTCGCCCCATCCCGTTGCGGCCGGGTGGCGTCGGCCGCTCAGCCACACGAGCAAGGGCCACGCCGGGCGCTGGTCATGCTGGCCTGGGTAGCAGTACTCGATCACGAGCCGGCACAGGTCTTCGGGCGGCTCGTAGGACAGTCCCAGCCCGCACGTGACGTCGTAGGTGTGGACGAGCAGTTCCTCGCACGCCATCGCGAGGAACTGGTCAGCGTTCCGCATCCCGCTGACGTGGAAGCCGTAGGCGTCCTCCGGTGCCGTGGCCGCGACGCCAGCAAGCGCTGCAGCGCACCCCTCGATAGCCTCCAGACGTTCCTGGCGGGTGGCGTCGTCGGCGGGATACACCCGTACAGCGATGTAACGAGTGGAGCGGCTGGCGAGATAGAAGGCGTACTTGCCGGGGGCCCCCGTCATGTGCGCGATCGTCCGGTCGACGCTCCACTCAAGCTGGCCAGCTCTTACCGACCAGTCGGCATCGGCGCCAGGCTGCAGCGCGGCAACGACGGCCGCGGCCGCAGCTTCGACGGAATCTGGCCGGATGACCACAAACCATTATTGCTCGGTGGTTGCGTCGTCGCCCATCCAGCGGAACATGGTCGCTAGGGCTCCGACGCCGAAGCGGTCGCCATCTCTGGAGCCCGCCGTGCCGGGACCCGGCAGAGCGCGCCTTAGCTGGGGTGGTCGGCGAGCACGCACGCCCAGCAGTCGAAAGGAGAGGCATGCGGGTCAACGGTGTGAGTCATGTCTTGTATCGGACATATGACCGAGACGCCGCGATCAGATTCTTCGTGGATGCCTTCGGCTGCGAGCTCCTGGAGCGCGGCCCCGTCGTCTACGCGATCATCGGGGACGTGCTCATCGAGATAACCCGTGACGATCCGGCGGTGGAGGCGGACGCGCTCGGTGTGCGATACATGTTCGGCGTCGCCGTGGACAATCTCGAAGAGGCGATCCGGGAATGTGAGGAGCACGGCTCACAGCTGACGAAGCCGATCTTCGTGCCGGTGTCCTTCTGGGGTCGTCAGGCGGTCGTTTCGGTGCCCGGCGGAGTGCCGGTCGCGCTCCGCGAATGGCGGGCGCCCGACGGACCGCACTTCCGCGGCTGGCATCCGGAGTAGGCACCAGCTCGCCGGACCGGCCCGAGGACGAGGACGGCGTCAGGTCGCCGGGCGAGCGATGGACTTGTACTCGAGGTAGCCCATCAGTCCCTCGGGGCCAAGCTCACGGCCGATCCCGCTGGCCTTGTATCCGCCGAAGGGCGCGCACGCCTCGATCATGTACATGTTCACCCCGTAGGTGCCGGTCCGCACCCGCCGGGCGATCTCCATGCCGCGCTCGGGGTCGGCCGTCCACACCGTGCCGGCCAGGCCGTATTCGCTGTCGTTGGCGATGCGGACCGCGTCATCTTCGTCGCTGTAGCGGATGACGCTGAGGACCGGGCCGAAGATCTCTTCGCGAGCGATCCGCATGGCCGGGTCGACGTCGGCAAACACGGTGGGCGCGACGTACCAGCCGCGCTCCCGCCCGGCCGCCCGGGAGCCGCCCGTCACGACCTTGGCTCCCTCCTCCTGGCCGATCGCGATATAGCCCTCCACTCGGTCTTGTTGTCTCCTGGCGACCAGCGGGCCGATCTGAGTCGCCGGATCGGCCGGGTCGCCCACCCGGAGACCTGCCACCATGGCCGCCACCGTGTCGACCGTCTCGTCGTAACGGCTGCTCGGCGCCAGAATCCTGGTCTGGGCAACGCACGCCTGGCCGTTGTTCATCAGCGACGCCATCTCCAGCCAGCCGACCGTCGCGGCGAGGTCCGCGTCATCGAGGATGATCGCGGCTGACTTGCCGCCGAGTTCTAGGCTGCACCGCTTGAGCTGCTCGCCGCAGATGGACGCGATGCGACGGCCGGCGGCTGTCGAACCTGTGAATGCGACCTTGTCCACGCCGGGATGAGACACCAGGTGCTCTCCGACCTCGCGCCCGCCGGGCACGATGTTGACCACACCCGGCGGCAGGCCCGCCTGCTCGATCAGCTCCGCCAGCAGGTAGGCATCCAGCGGCGTCTCCGGAGCTGGCTTCACGACCACGGTGCAGCCCGCGACGAGTGCGGCGGGAAGCTTGGTCATGATCGTGAACTGCGGGACATTCCACGGCACGATTGCGGCAACGACACCGACCGGCTCGCGGCGCACGGTGACCGGGCCGAACAGGCCGGGGCGCTCATCCTCCCAGGTGAAGTCCTTGCCCAGCGCAGCGAAGTAGCTCAGCATGAGCTGCGGCTGCGGCGCCTGAGCCAGCTGCGAGAACGTGATGGGCGAGCCCATTTCCGCCGTGATGAGCTCGGCGAAGTCGCCGAGACGGCCGGCGTAGATATCCGCGAGCCTGCCGACGGCGGCGGCTCGTTCGGCCGGTGCCATCCGGGGCCACGGCCCGCTGTCGAACGCGCGACGGGCTGCTGCCACGGCTCGGTCCATGTCGGCAGCGGTAGCTTCCGGAACCCGGCCGACGATTTCCTCGGTGTGCGGCGAAACGACATCAAGCACGGCGGAACTGGCAGGCGCGACCCAGTCGCCGTCGATGTAGAACCGGTCATGAACACGCATCGTGACCTCCTCGCAGCGCCGAGCCGGACCGAGCGCGCGGGCACCGGCCGTCGCGCGCGGCAGTCGCGGATTCGTCGACTCTACGCCGCGCCACATTGCTAGAACAGGTTTCAGTTCTGCGGAAGGCTAACCAATAAGGGGCCCGGCTCGGGGATGGAGCCCGCACCATGACCGCCAAGCCGATCAGCTGCAGAGGAGCCAAGCATGCCAGCATCAGCGCGAGTCCAGAGCCGGACCACCGGCATTCCGGGCCGCTACATCCTGTCCGCAGCCAGCAAGCACATGGTTGTCGACGCATCGCCGGCATCCGGCGGCGCTGGCGAGGGCTTCGTCGCCCAGGAACTGCTCGTCGGCGCGCTGGCGACCTGCGCACAGGCCATCGTGCACGCCAAAGGCGAAGAGTTGTGCACCGTACCTAGCTCGGTGCTCGTGGAAGTGGAGTCCGAGCGGGAGGTCGAGGCTCGTCCGCCCGCCTACTCCTCGGTTCGGATGGACTTCACCTTCGGCGGGATCACCGATGACCAGGCGCAGACCCTCGTTGCTGAGTTCACTCGCGTGTGCCCGATCTACCACACGGTCGCCTCAGCGACGACGATGAAGGTGTCGGTCTGCGTGCTCGAGAACTGACCAGCACCTCGGCGCCGCCACCGTGGCGCTGTCATCCGGCCAGCCCGGGAGGACATGGTGAGTAGCCTGGACCTTGACATCACTGCGCCTGGTCGACCTGAGGTGCAGGAGGTGTCGCCTGGCGTATACGCATATGTGCAGCCGGACGGAACCTGGTGGATCAACAACACCGGGTTTCTCGTCGGCCCGCAGGGAGTCATCAGCGTCGACTCGTGCTCGACCGAGCGGCGCACGAGGGCCTACCAGCGCGCGATCGCGACGGTGACGCCGGCCACGGTGCGCGCGGTCGTGAACACCCATCATCACGGTGATCACACGTTCGGGAACTGCCTGTTTCCGGCCGCGGCCATCATCGGCCAGGAGCGCACGCGCGCCGAGGCGATCGCCTTCGGCCCGCCACGCGACCTGCCGGCCTGGGACGGGCCTGACTGGGGCGAGCTGAGCCTGGACCCGCCGTTCATCACCTTCACCGAGGGACTGACCCTGCACGCCGGCGATGTGCGCGCGGAGGTGCGCTCGGTCGGCACTCCGGCGCATACCACGAACGACTCGCTCGTCTGGCTCGCCGACCGGTCGGTGCTGTTCTGCGGTGACCTGATCTTCAATGGCGGCACGCCGTTCCTGCTCATGGGCTCGGTCGAGGGAGCCATCGAAGTGATCGAGGGCGTCGTCGCGCCGCTCGGCGCCGCGACGATCGTGCCCGGGCACGGCCCCGTCTTCGGTGACACCGGGCCGATCGAGGCGACGCTGGACTACCTGCGGTTCGTGCTCGCCGTCGCGCGCGACTGCCGGGCGGCCGGGGTGCCACCGCTGGAGGCTGCCCGTGCCACCGATCTTGGCAGGTTTGCCGCGTGGGCAGACGCCGAGCGCATCGTCGGTAACCTGCACCGCGCGTGCGCCGAGCAAGCCGGGCTGCCGCGCGGTGCTCCGATCGACGTCGCGGCCGCGCTCGCGGACATGGTCGCTTACAACGGTGGCGCGCCGCTGACCTGCCGGGCGTGACACGGTGATCGCGGCGCCAGGACGATGACCATCGTGCGGACACGGCGGTCGGGGGCAGGCGGCCGCGGCCAGCCGGACCAGGGGATGATGGGGGAGTGGGGCGGCCAGGCCCGGATGCGGGGCGGCACGGTGCCCTGCGAGCTGGCGCCGCTCGTCACGAGTGCCCGGAGGGGGCTGGGATCGTGAGCACGCCGCAAGCTGACGAATGGCGACGTCGCGGTGGCTATTTCTCCTGGCGGCCGGCGGAAGGCGGAGCCTCCGCGGTGGACATCTTCCATGTCGAGACTGGCGACGTCGGCGCTCCAGTACTGCTGCTGATCCACGGCTGGCCGACAAGCAGCATCGACTGGTCTGCCGTCGCCAGCCAGCTGACCGCGAGGTTCCGCGTGTGCGCCTTGGACTTTCCTGGCTACGGCTTCTCCGACAAGCCGCCCGGGTGGGGCTACAGCCTGACGAAAGACGAGGAGCTCATCGAGTTTTATCTCGCGGAGGTGATCGGCGCCGACGCTGCTGTGGTCGTGGCGCACGATCGCGGCGACAGCGTGGCGCTGGTGCACGCCGCCCGGTACGCCGAAGGGCGGTCAGCGGTCCGGCTGGAGCACCTGGTCCTGTCGAACGGCAACATCTTCCTGCCGCTGTCCAATCTGTCCGCCGCGCAGCGACGGATACTCGACCGCCAGTCATGGCCCGCGGTCGCCAGCGCGCTGACTCCCTCCCGGCTGGCCGAAGCCCTGGGCGCCAGCACGTTCAGTCCGCCGCGCAAGGCCGGTGACCCGGAGGTCGACGCGCTGGCGGCCACCTTCGCTCACCACGACGGCATCGCGGTGCTGCACGAGACAATCCAGTATCTGATCGAGCGATCAACCCATGAGCAGGAATGGCTGGCGACGCTCGCACAGGCGTCGTTCCCGGTGACCGTGGTGTGGGGCCTGTACGACACGGTGTCGCCGCCGCGCGTGGCCAGCTACGTATGGAACGAGTACCTGATGCTCAGGCCCGGCGGCAACCGCTTGTATTTCGTCCCGGACGCCAACCACTACCTGCAGGTTGACCGGCCAGATGCATTCGTCCGGGTGCTCTTCGACACGCTCGCCCCCGCTGACGATCAGCAGCCCGGTGCCCTCGGCCCGGAGCTGGGCGCTCCGCTGCTGGCGGACACCTCCCGTGCCCGGCTGCCGGCCGCGGCAGACCTGCTGGGTGTTCAGCCACCCGACCGGACGAGCTGACCAAGACCGCCACACCCCGGTCCCTGCCCAGGTCGGCCGGCACCCGGTCAGCGGAACCAGCGAGCGCTGCCAGCCGAATGCGTACTGGCCCGCCCGATGGCTGATCTGGCCCCGGTTCCTGGACCGGCAGCGTTGTGCCGCATGGTGTTGGGGTGCTTGTCGTGATGGCGGGCTTGCCCGCAGCTGGGAAGAGCGCGGTGGCGGAGGGCCTGGCCAGGGCTCTCGGGTGCGCAGTCTTGTCGGTGGACCCTGTCGAGGCGGCCATGTGGCGCGCCGGAGTCAGTCGCAATCAGCCGACCGGCCTGGCGGCGTATGTGATCGCCGAGGCGCTCGCGGCCGAGCAGCTCGCGCTGGGACACGATGTGATCGTCGATGCGGTCAACGGGGTGGAGCCTGCCCGGGAGCAGTGGCGCCGGCTTGCCGACAGGACCGGCTCGGTGCTGCGGTTCATTGAGGTGCGATGTTCTGACGAGGCTGAGCACCGGCGTCGGCTCGAAGGACGACTACGAGGTGTCGATGGCTTTCCCGAGCCGACCTGGGATGCGGTGCAGGCACGTCGCGCCGGCCTGGACGACTGGGACGATCAACGGCTTGTGCTCGACTCGATGGCGTCGCGGGATGCCAACGTGCGCCTGGCGGTTGACTATCTCGCCCAGGCTGGCTGACCCACGAGCGTTGGCGCTGGCTGAGCCGCGATCGTCGAGCCGTGGGCCGTGGTCGATGAGGGCTCCCGGAAGGCTTTCGGGGGCGCTCATCTCATTGGTCGATGCTGAACATGCCCTCGGGTACGCCGGCAAT
Source organism: Streptosporangiaceae bacterium (assembly GCA_030038295.1). GTDB lineage: Bacteria > Actinomycetota > Actinomycetes > Streptosporangiales > Streptosporangiaceae > JAJYUU01. The sequence continues at coordinate 6,167 of JASHPF010000090.1, read as the reverse complement.
CTGGACCTCGCGCCAGATCGTGCGCCACTGCGGGAGTTCGTGGTAGCGCCGCAGCTCGGCGATGCCGCTCAGCCAGCCGGCCCACCCCGGGTACGGCGGGCTGGCGGGGTCGAACCCGCTCTCCACCACCGTGAGCCGGGTCTTGCCGTTCGAGCCTGCCAGCTCCCAGCTGTCGGTCATGCCGTCGGCAAACCGCAGGGTCGCCTTGCGGCCCGGCTCGAACTCGACGAACCTGGCCCCGCCGGGGTCCAGGTCGAACCCGCCCATCGCAAAGCGGCCGCCCACATAGGGCTCGATGTCCACGTTGGCGCCGAACCACCGGCAGAACTGCTCCGGCTGGGTCATCGACTCGAACACCTGCTCCGGTGCCGCGTCGATTACCACCGAAGCGTGCAGCTCGGCGGACGTGAAGTCGCACTTGGGCGTCAGCTCACGGCCCGCCAGATAGTCGGCGAGGTTGGCGATCGCCAGCGACCAGAACGTCTGCAGCGCGCCACGGGGGCCGGCCGTGTCGGCCAGGACGTCCTGGAAGCTCGGCAGGTCGCTCTGGCTAAGCGTGACCAGCGTGCCGCCTTCGTCTTCGGCCAGCTCGAACTGCACCGTGGACTCGACTCCGTCGACGGTCCAGGCGAACCGGAGGCTGCGCTCGTCCACGTGCAGCACGCGCTGGTGCGGCTCGGCGCCGTCCGGCGTGAAGCGGCCCCAGAACGCGTACGTGCCGGGCAGGTCGACGTCGGCGTGCTCGGCCAGCCAGATGCGCAGCTGGGCCGGGTCGGTCAGCGCCTCGTACACGACCTTCGGCGGGGCCGGAACGACCGCGCGCAGGCGCAGGTCAGGCTCGGTCATCGGGATCTCCCTTCGGATAACAGGCGACGGCTAGGCGGAACGCGTCGCCCTCGGCACCGCCGTAGCGGGTGAACAGGTCCCGCAGCGTCTGCTGCAGCTCGTCGAGGAACGCGGTGCGCTGCTCCGGGCGCACCCGGATGTCCCCGGACACGCCAATCGAGGGCAGGTCGGGCCGGGTGAGGTCGAGGGCGGCGACGTCCGCCTGGACGTCCTCCATCAGGTCGACGAGGTAGCCCAGGCTGAGCCGGTCGCGGGTCTGGCGCAGCCCGATTCGGCCTACCAAGCCAGGGGACAGCCAGTAGGACCGGCTGGCCGCCTGGTAGATCCCCTCGTGGATCCCGCGCACCCGGCGCTCGGCCACCTGGCGGACCAGGCCGGCCTCCAGCAGGCGCTTCACGTGGTAATAGACCCGCTGCGGGGTCTGGTCGAGCTCGACCGCCACCTCGGTGCATGACCGGGGCTCGGCGAGCTGCCGCAGCACCTCTATCCGCTGCGGCTTGAGCAACGCCTCAGCCTGCTCGATCTCGTCGAGGTAGACCACGTCTCTCATTATAAAAAATTAGTCTTTACATAAAAAATTAGTTTGTCAACATCTCCTGGCGAGACTCAGCGTTCCTCTCGGCGCGCGGCCGAGACCCGATCATCATTCACCGGGCCAGTGCCAGGGTTGCTGCCGTGCGGCGGGTTCGCCTCGGGCGATGTGGCTTGTCTCTTAGCGGCGGGGGCCGGTGACCGTGGCAGACCGCGTTCCGGCCCGGCTCAGGCTGACCAGCTCATGCAGTACGTCCGACGCGATGTCGGGGAGGGACCGTCTCTCGCCTTCGCGGATCCACTGCGCGAAAGCGATCCCGAACACCGTGGCACCGGATTCCGCCGCGAGGGTAGCCGCGGGCTCGGCGATGCCTCGCGCGCGCAGAGCCGCCGCGGCAGTCGAAGCCAGGCCCGCGAGCTTGTGCAGCTCGCGCTCCCGGAGCGCGGGGTTCTGGTCGATCACCGACTGGCGCGTGCGGGCGTACGGGCGGCGCTCGTCGGGGAACAACGACGCCACCGCCTGCAGCGCGGAGGCGATGACTTCCAGCGGGGATGCCTCAGACGGCGCGGTGTCCAGCCCGTCGACGAACGCCTGGAGGAAGTCCTGCTGCCCATAAAACAGCACCTCGCGCTTGTCGCTGAAGTGCCGGAAGAAGGTGCGCTCGGTCAATCCGACGGATTCCGCGATCTCTGCCGCGGTCGTCTGCTCGAAGCCCTGGGTGGCGAACAGCTCCAGCGCCGCTGCCTGCAGGCGCTCTCTCGCGCCAGGCTCCCAACGCGCCATACCGTGGAGTCTAGTGATGACAGTGACTGTCGTACAGGTGTATGGTGATGTCTGTGGCTGACATCACCAGCTGACATCACCGTCATCGGCCGCTCCCTCCCCTGGAGGGAGCCGAAAGGACAGCGCCATGCGTGTTTTCGTCACCGGGGCCTCCGGCTGGATCGGCTCCGCCGCCGTCGAAGAGCTTCTCGCCGCCGGACACGAGGTCACCGGGCTCGCCAGATCCGACGCCTCCGCCGCTGCCCTCCGTGCCCAGGGAGTTCGCGTCCTGCGTGGCGACCTCGACGACCTCGCGAGCATCCGCGCGGGCGCGCAGGACGCCGAAGCCGTTATCCATCTGGCAAACAAGCACGACTGGTCCAACCCGGCCAAGTCGATCACGGCCGAGCGAGCGGCGGTCCAGACGATCGGCGACGCGCTCGTCGGCACCGACCGCCCCTTCCTGCTCGCCTCGGGCGTCGCCGGCCTCACCCGGGGCAGGCCTGCCACGGAGGACGATCCATCTCCCTTTCATGGCCCTGGCTCGCCACGCGGCGGCAGCGAGAATCTCGCCTTCGACTTCGTCGAGCGTGGTGTGCACACCGTGAGCCTGCGCTTCGCGCCGACCGTGCACGGAACCGGTGACCACGGGTTCATCGGGACGATCGCCGCGGTGGCCCGCGACAAGGGCGTCTCCGGCTACCCGGGAGACGGGACCAACCGGTGGGCCGCGGTGCACCGATCCGATGCCGCGCGCCTGATCGCTCTCGGACTCGCGAAGGCTCCGGCGGGCGCTCGCCTGCACGCCGTCGCGGAAGACGGCATCCCGAGCCGGGACATCGCCGCGGCCATCGGCAGAGCGTTCGGGCTGCCCGTCGCGCCGATCGCCCCCGAGGACGTCCCTGGTCACTTCGGCTGGATCGGCACGTTCTTCAGCATGGAGCTCGCGGCGACGAGCACCAAGACTCGGGAGCTTGTTGGCTGGGAGCCCGTTGGCCCTACCCTCATCGACGACATTGACGCGGGCGCGTACTCGGCACGCGCGATGTCTGGGTAAGGGCCGCAGCCGGCCGCCAGACTAACTCTGCCGCCCGTGCGCGCGACGGTCTTGCCTGGCCCGCCGGCTGTCGGTGGCGCTCGCGGCCGGAGTCAGCTACGACCCCGTTCCCCTGCCTCCCACATCCGCTGGTAGACGCCGCCAGACGTGACCAGGTCGGCGTGGGTACCGCGCTCGGCGACCCGGCCGTGCGCCAGCACCACGATCTCGTCGAGCCGGTCGAGGCCCTCGAGTTCGTGCGTGATCAGCAGGATGCCGCGGCCGGCGGTCGCGGCCAGCAGGTCGGCCATCAGCGCCCGGCGGCTCTCGGGGTCCAGGTGCGCAGTCGGCTCATCCAGGATCAGCACCGCTGGGTCGGCAAGCAGCGCCCTGGCGAATGCCAGTCGCTGGCGCTGACCACCAGACAGATGCGTGCCGTGCGAGCCGACCCGAGTTTCCCAGCCCTGCGGCAGCGACTCGATCCAGTCGCGCAGGCGAGCCCGATCGGCCGCGTTCGCCAGCTCCTCGTCGGTAGCCGTCGGCCTGGCCAGCAACAGATTGGCCCGGATCGTCGTGTCGAAGATGTGGGGGTCCTGCGGGCAGCCGCCGATCCGCCGGCGCACAGCGTCGGCCTCGAAGCTGGACAGCGGCCGCCCGTTGACGGTCACCGACCCGGCCGCCAGGTCGCAGAACCGCAGCAGCACCGCGGCCAGCGTGGACTTGCCCGCTCCCGTCGGGCCGACAACCGCGATTCGTCGGCCGGGCGGCAGGTCGAGATCGACCCCGGCCAGGGCAAGCGGCCCGGCCGGCTCGTACCGAACGCACGCTCCGTGCACGCTGATATGCAGCGGTCCGCACGGCATGGGGTCGGGCTCGGCTGGGTCGCGCACCGGGTCTTGGGTGTCCAGGACGGCGGCGACCCGGGCCGCGGACGAGCGCGCTTGCCCGATCTGGATCGCGGCTGCGGGCAGCGACGTGACCGCCTCGAACGCGGCCAGCGCCGTCAGCGTGATCACGGCAAGCGGGACCCTCGTGAGCACGCCCGCGCCAGTCGCAGCGACACCGAGCAGGAGCACAGCCCACAGCGCGCCGCCGGCCGCGGCTGACGTCAGCCCGGCGCCCAGGTCGGCCGCCGTCGCCGATCGCCTCGCCAGCCTGGTCAGCTCCGGGTCGAGTTGGCTGCCCCCCGCGAGCGCCGTGCTGGTCGCGCCGAAGACGCGCAGATCCGCGGCTCCCGTCAGCATGTCCGTGAGCACGGCGCCGAGCCGACCGCGAGCCTCCGCCGACCGCAGCGCCGACCTGCGCGCCGTCGCGGCCGCGAGCAGCGGGACCGCCAGCCCGGCCAGCAGCAGGCCGGCGCACAGCACCAGCCCGGCGGGGACGAGCAGGGCGGCAGCGGCCAATGTCGCCGCGGTGCCGACCAGTGCCGCCGTCAACGGCGGTGCCAGGCCGCGGACAAAGAGATCCTGGGTCGCGTCGACATCGCTGATCAGCCGCGCTAGCAGGTCGCCGGAACGGAAGGCGGCGAGCCCGGCCGGGGCAAGCCGCTCCAGCCGCCGGAAGATCGCCACGATGTTCGGGTGCTGCGACGCCCGGGCGAGGAGGAAGCCAGAGACCGCAAGCAGGGCCACACCGCTTCCCGTGGCGACCGCGCCGGCGAGCACGGCGAAGAGTAGCTGGCTTCGCATGGGGCGCGCCAGCAGCAGCAGACGCAGCAGCGGGCCGCGAGCGCGCCGGCTGGCCGCAGGCGCTTCGGTCCGCAGCACCTCCAGCGGCGATTGTTGCCCACCCGCGCGCGCCATGGCGTGCGACCCAGCCTGCGTTTCGACCTCGGGCGGTACACCCCGATGGAGGCTGTAGCGGAACCTGGATTTCGTGCGGGAGCGTGACCGGTACCCAAGAACTCATAAAGGGTAGAGGGCGTACTGACACCATCACCGAGGGGGAGAAAGATGACGCAGACCCCGGCGCCCGACTCGTTCGTCAGCTTCGTCAACGGGCTCGACCCGCACGAGAACAACGCCAAGGGACCGATGTGTGACCTGTTCACATGGGCCCGCTACTCGGACCTGAGCCCTGAGGTGGGCAGTCTGCCTGAAGCGCTGGCCAGGGCCCTCGCGGCAAGCGACACGGATGCCCTCACCCAGATCGGCACCGTGGTGAGCGGGCTTACCGACGAGTACGAGGGTCACCTGGAGTTGTGATGACATCTTTCAGCGCGCGGCTCCCGGCTCCTTCGGGAGTGTCATCCTTTGTCCAGCTCCGACAGTGAACTCGGCGGCCGGCTGCCGCTCAAGGAGCGCTCGCAACTCTCCGAACCCCAGCAGCAGTTGTTCGACCGGATGACCAGGTCCGTTGTCCCGTGGGCGGATCGTACCGGCGGTCTGGGCAGCAGGTGCCGCAAGGCCGGTAGCCCGCGGCGATCGCAGTAGCTTCGTCGGCGAAGAACACGCGGCGCCGCGTGTAGCCGCCGCGAGCGATGGCGCGCAGCGCAGCGGGGCAGTCGAGGCGGCCATAGGTCCGGGTGCGGCCGTGACCGCCCCACTGTCCCTTGCTGGGGGACTGATAGGGCTTGCTGTCGACGCCAAGCAGCGTGTAAGTCCTCGAGCTGCTCATGCCGCGTCGTGGAAGACGAGCGCCAGCGTATGCCGCTGGCCGGACCGGATGGCGGACACCCCATGCCGTACCGGGGCCGCTGACCAGCCCCGGGCCGAGCGGACCGGCCGGTCCCGGGTCGTGAAGAGGTAGCCGTGCCCGCGCGGAAGCAGTGTCGCGGTGCCCCGGGACTGCGCACGGGGGCGCTGCTCGAGGAGGAGGAACTCTCCTCCGGTGTGGTCGACCCCCGGTTCGCTCAAGTTGATCACGACCTGCAGGGGGAAGACGAGGTCTCCGTAGAGGTCGCGGTGCAGGGCGTTCCAGTCCCCTTGGACGTAGCGCAGCAGGATCGCCGTCGGCTTGTCCTGCCCGGCGTCGTGGCACATGCGCAGCCAT
>JASHPF010000089.1 GCA_030038295.1 Streptosporangiaceae bacterium | reverse complement strand
CAGCTGCTCGTCTACCACTTCATGTTCGGGCCCGACTTCACCGGGGGCTGTCCTGCCTGCTCGGCGATCGCGGATGGCTTCAACGGCTTCGCGATTCACCTGGCCAACCACGACGTGATGCTCTGGGCGGTGTCGCGCGCTCCGCTCGAGAAGCTGCAGGGCTACCGGCTGCGGATGGGCTGGAGCTTCCCCTGGGCTTCCTCGTTCGGGAGCGACTTCAACGCCGACTTCGACGTCTCCCTCACCCAAGAGCAGGAGCGTGCGGGCGTCTTCGAGTACAACTTCCGCCCCTCGCCCGTGTGGTCGCCGCCAGAGGACATGCGCGGGCCGTTCGACGCGTGGGCCGCAACCACGGGCACGGACTGGGCGATCTATACACGCGAGCGCCCGGGCATGAGCGCATTCGCGCTCGAGGACGGGGTCGTCTACCACACCTACTCGGCTTATGCGCGCGGCCTGGACGGCCTGTGGGGCATGTACCAGTGGCTCGACCGGGCGCCGCGAGGGCGCAACGAGGCGCGCGGCCCCGGCGACCCGCTCAACTGGTTCCGCCGCCACGACGAGTACGACCGCGCAAGCGGGGCCAGCGAATAACCAGACCCGGGCGGCCGACCCGGTGTCGTACAACCACCCAGATCACCCAGTACCGCGCTGATCAGCTGCACCAGAATCCGTACACTAGAGCCACGCGTAACGGCGGTTCGCGCGCCGGCGCTGACTGAACATCGTCACCAAGGGTGACCCGATGTCAGTCCGGCTTGCTGCGAGATCGCCGGCTACGAGCGCGGTCCGGCGCTACGTCCTTTGCGGGCCGAGCGGGTCGCGGCCGCCAGGCTCAGCTGGAATCCCTCCTGGCAGATCAGGATGAGATGCTGATTCCGGCCGGTCATGGCGGGGTGCCGCCACTGGCCCGTGGGGTCGCAGCGCCAGTCCAGCGCGTTGCGCGGCAGCAGGAGCGCGCCGTGGATCAGCCCGCAGGTGCGCCGCTGGTCGTCGCCGCGGATGTCGATCAGGGCACCCGTCGCCTGCGCGGCGAGCGCCTCGACGGGCGACGGGCGGCGCGGCAGTGATGCCCTCGCCTCTATCAGCAGTTCATCGACCGTATACATGATGCGGCCATCGGGCGCTCCCGCCTCGGCGGTCATTGACCAGCTCCGGAGATCGGGATGTCCTGGCGGGCGGCTGCGCCGGCTGCCGTCGCCTCCCACCAGGACAGCTCAGTTGCATCGCCGAGCGCCTTCTCCCAGCCGAATGTGGCCATGATGCCGATCAGGCACAGGTCGAGTTGTTCTTGCCACCAGCCGCTGCTGGCGATCCCGTGGTTCTCGAGCTCGGAGCGATACCGGGCGATCACTACTTCTTTGGGCTCGGGCACGGACGGTGCACATGATCGCCGGTTACCCGGCGGAACCGGGTGAGGCACCGGCACCGACCCCCGGTATGTGAACCCCGGCATACCGCCGGGCGACCGACCGCCGCATCATTCCACCGGTTCCACAACTCGCCGTAGAACCTCTCGATTAGCACGACGATAGAGGCCACCACCTCGTGGCCGTTGCTGAGTAAGTAGTCCAGCTGGAGGAGTGCGCGCGGCGCCGACAAGATCTCAGGGCGAGAGGCCGGAGATCGCGCGGAACGCTCCATCGTTCAAGACGGTTTCTGCGTCTGCAGGTAGCGTCGGGGAGTGTGACCAGAAGCGAGCTTGGACGGTCAGAGATGCTGACGGAGTTCGGCGGTCTTTCCACGCCGCTGGTGGCTGATGCCTGTATCCGCGCGGGCGTGCCGCTGCGGGTCGCGCCACCGGGGATCGGCGCGGTCATCTCTGGGCAGCGGGTCGCCGGACGGGCGCTGCCGGCCCGCCACTACGGCAGCGTTGATGTGTTCCTGGAAGCCTTCAGCGGCGCCGCGCATGGTGACGTCCTGGTCGTCGATAACGGCGGGCGGGACGATGAGGCGTGCGTCGGCGATCTGGTCGTGCTGGAGGCACAAGCGGCGGGGGTCAGCGGGGTGATGGTGTGGGGACTGCACCGCGACACGACGGAACTGACCCAGATCGCCCTGCCAGTATTCAGCTACGGCCACTACCCGGCCGGCCCTGTTCGCCTCGACGCGCAAGAACCATCCGCGCTGGCCAGCGCCCGGTTCGGGGCCTGGCTGGTCACCCGCGACGACATCGTATTCGGCGACGACGACGGCGTGGTGTTCGTCGCGGCCAGTCAGGCCGGGCAGGTCCTGGCCGCGGCTCGGCTGATCGGCGAGGTCGAACGGGATCAGGCCCGTAAGATCCAGGCGGGTCAGACCCTGCGCCAGCAGACAGCCTTCAGCGAATACCTGGCGCGGCGGGCAGCCAAACCGTCCTACACCTTCCGACAGCACCTGCGGCGGATCGGCGGTGCCATCGAAGAGTAGGCAGCCCTGACGGCCAGCCGCCACCCGCGACGCGCCCCGGACTGGTGGTCGCCCACCACGTCGCAACGTGCTATGGGTCCCCAGCGCGGCCTGAACGCACGCGCGCTTCTGCCGCGGACGGCACGGTGCTGAGGCTCGCGATCTTACCGACGAGCACGCAACGCACGCCCACGTCCGGCAGAGTCAAGCGTGCGCCTCGATGAACCGCTTCCGTTCCACGGGTATGCGGTGTGGCTGAGGGCGACGTCATAGTGCTGACCGAGGGCCGCCGAGTCGTTGGGTGCTTCCACGTCGAATGTATGGACCCGGTGATCTGACGCACCGCGCTCACACGGCGCCAGCAGGGTACTTGTCATTCGGTCCACGGCTTTCCGGTGTACCACTCCGGCGCGTCAGCCGGGTCGCCGAACCAGCCCCAGTCGTTAAGCGTGGCCAGGAACAAGTCGCGGTCGTACCGCGCGTAGGACTCTTCGTTGATGAACGAACAGTACTGTCCTCGCGCGTGCGCCAGGGCCCGGACGTGGTCCTGGCGAGCTTGAAGAGGGGCAACCACAATGCCGGCGGCCGAGCCGAAGTTCGCAATCCAGGCGACCGCCGCCGCGGTGATGCCGCTGGTGGTGTCGGCAAGCTCGTACGGTGCGACAACCGTGATCCCCAGGTCTTCAGCGGCGTCAAGCCATGCGCGACTGACTCTATCGAGACTCAATGATCGTCCCTTGCAACTGTCCAGACGGCCAAGGACTGCCACGGAACCAGGGCTGTCTGTGGCGGCCCGGCGGCGGCCCGCACGACGACGCCCAGTGATGCCGAGTCGTCAACATCCGATCATGCCGCGGTCGGCGCCTCCCGGACGCGGGCGAGATGGCCACGTCGGTATGGTGCAGGCGTGGACGGATGCTGGCGAGTCAGCAGCGGGGAGCAAGACCCACGCACCGTGGGTCGGCTGCTTCGGTCGCTGCCCGACTGGTTCGGCATACCAGCCGCCAACTCCGAGTATGTCGGTGCCGCCCGCGAGTTGCCGACGTATCTGGCGCGGCCGGCCCAGGATGAGCTCGCTGACCCTGTCGGGGTGCTGCTGGCTCGGCGCCACTTTGCTGAGGCGGCGGAGATCTACTTGCTGGCGGTCGAGCCTAGCCTGCACCGCCACGGCGTCGGCCGGGCGCTGGTCTCCGCCTTCGAGGCGGACCTCCTCGCCGACGGATGCCGGGTGCTGCAGGTCAAGACACTCGGCCCGAGTAAGCCGCACGCGGGGTACGAGCGCACCCGCCAGTTCTACCGGAGCCTGGGTTTCTGGCCACTCGAAGAAGTCCAGCTGTGGGGCCCTGACAACCCCTGCCTCATTCTGGTGAAGGACCTGGCTCAGACGAGTGTGTGAGCGTCGGTCACCGGGCTTCCAGCACGGATCGCCCGGCGACGACTCGCTGGACCCGGTAGGCCCCGCCTCGAGCACAGTGGAGACCGCGCCGGTAGCCGCCTATTCTGGTCCTGACGTCAGGAGGTGCGGGTGCAAGCGGAGGGCTGGTACCGCGACCCTTATCTCGTGCATGAGGATCGCTGGTTCTCCGCTGGTCAGCCGACGAAATTGGTGCGCGACGACGGGCTAGAGAGCTATGACCCGCCGCCGGACGGCCCGCCCAAGGTGGAACTCGTCGAGGTGCGGCATTCGCAGGCCAGCGATGGCAGCGACCTTCGTCGCGCCGATGACGCCAAGGCGGGAGCCGCATACGACCCCAACAGCGCGGCGTGGAGCACCATCGACAGCTTGGGCAGCGTCTACGGCGAAAGGAACTGAACCCGAGCGCGGCGATTCAGTTGCCGGCGCCGATCCGGCGCTTCTTCCGGCTCCCGAAGGATGACGGCTCGCTTACCCCCAGCTTTCGTAGTGCGCCGAAAGTGGGCGATGGGACCTATTTGGTTCGGCGTCCCGACCGCCGCTGGTCCTACGCTAGAGCGCATGACGGCCCCATCCGGTATCCCCATCGACGAACTCGATCCTCAGATCCGCCCCCAGGACGACCTGTTCCGGCACGTTAACGGCCGGTGGATTGCCCGGACCGAGATCCCTGCCGACCGCGCGCGCGACGGCGCGTTCCGGATTCTGGCTGAAGAAGCCGAGAACGCGGTGCGCGAGATTGTGGAAGAGGCCGCGTCGGCACCAGAAGGCACCGAGGAGCGGAAGTTCGGCGACCTGTATGCCAGTTTCATGGACGCCGACCGAGCAGAGCAGCTCGGCTCGCAGCCGATCAGCCAGACGCTCGCGGAGGCTCAATCGGTCAGCTCCATTCCGGAGCTGCTGGAGACGCTCGGGCGGCTGGAACGACTGGGAATCGGGGGTCTGTACCGGCTGTTTGTTGACACCGACCCTGGCAACCCGGAGCGTTACCTGGTGTTTTTCGAGCAGGGTGCTATCTCGCTGCCGAACGAGAGCTACTACAGGGAGGACCGGTTCGCTGGCGTCCGCGACGCGTTCGTCGGTCATGTGCAGCGCATGTTCGAGCTGGCCGGGTTGGCAGACGCCGACCAGGCAGCCAGACGAGTATTCGCGCTGGAGACGGCGGTGGCGGGGCACCACTGGGACAACGTCACAAGCCGCGACCGCGAGAAGACCTACAACCTGTTCACCTGGACCGGAGTGTTGTCTGACGGGCCAGACCTGCGCGGGTGGCTGGCAGCCCTGGACCCGCCCGCTGGTGCCTTCGACGAGATCGTGCTCCGCCAGCCGAGCTTCAGCGTCGGGCTGGCCTCGTTGCTCACCGACGAGCACGTTCCGGCGTGGCGGGACTGGCTCTGCTGGCGGGTGATCCACAGCGCTGCCGGGTACCTGTCCGATGCGTTCGTCCAGGAAGAATTCGACTTTTACGGCCGCACCTTGAGCGGCACCCCCCAGCTGCGTGAGCGCTGGAAGCGGGGTGTGTCGCTGGTCGAGCGGGCGATGGGGGAAGCTGTCGGCCGGTCCTACGTCGGCCGGCACTTCTCACCAGGCGCACGGGAGCGGATGGACATCCTGGTGGCCCACCTTCTCGAGGCGTACCGCCAGAGCATCGAGACGCTGGAATGGATGGGGGCAGACACCCGTCGGCGAGCCCTGGACAAGCTCGGGAAGTTCACGCCGAAGATTGGCTACCCGGTCAGGTGGCGGGACTACTCGAGCCTGACGATTGACCGGACCGATCTGCTGGCCAACGTGCGGGCCGCCCATGCTTTCGAGTTGAACCGCCAGTTGAACAAGATCGGCAATCCAGTCGACCGCGACGAATGGCACATGACCCCCCAGACGGTCAACGCTTACTACAACCCTGGCATGAACGAGATCGTGTTCCCTGCAGCGATCTTGCAGGATCCGTTCTTCAACCCCGATCGCGACGACGCGGCCAACTACGGAGCGATCGGCGCCGTCATCGGTCACGAGATCGGCCACGGCTTCGACGACCAAGGCTCCAAGTACGACGGTGACGGCAGGCTCACCGACTGGTGGAGCGCGGCGGACCGGCAAGCGTTCGAAACCCGGACCCGGACGCTGATCGAGCAGTACAACGCTCTGGCGCCGAAGCAGACCCCTGACCAGCATGTCAACGGAGCGCTGACGATCGGGGAGAACATCGGCGACCTCGGAGGCCTCGGCATCGCATGGCAGGCCTATCTGAGGTCATTGCACGGCGAAGCGGCACCGGTAGTCGACGGGCTGACGGGTGGCCAGCGCTTCTTCCTGTCGTGGGCTCGTGCCTGGCAGCAAAAGACCCGGGATGAGGAAGTCATCCGGCTGCTCGCCATCGACCCGCATGCCCCCGGCGAGTTTCGCTGCAACCAGATCGTGCGTAACCTCGACGAGTTCTACGGCGCGTTTGATGTCGCCGCTACCGACGATCTATGGCTCGAACCTTCAGCTCGGGTCCGTATCTGGTAGCCAGGACCACCGCGCTACACGTCGCCACCAAAGTCATTCTCTTTCATGACAATACGTACTATCCGGCATGGATACCTGACGACCACAAGATCATTGTTGTCTGAGCTGAGCAGCCGCGGCCGAGGGTGAAGTCCGGGTCTGCGACAAGGAACCAGGGGAATGCTGCCTGGGTGACTGCGTCGTGGGAGGGGCTATGACGGACAAGGAGACTGCGCAGCGGGCGCGGGCGGTGGCTATGAGGTCAGAGGGCTTCTCTCTCCAGGAGATCGGGGAGGAGCTGCACCTCAGCAGCGAGCAGGTTCGGGACATCCTCCGCAAGGAGGGCATGGAGTAACCATCAGCCTGCGACCAGGACGCTGCCTGCGATTACCGGGCAACCCGTCACGGTGGGTTGGTGACACCGGTGAGGCGCTCCTCGGGAGAACAGGGCAGCAAATTTTCAGCGCACGCGAGCGATTCACCCATGCCAGCGCCGCCCTTGCTCGGCTTCGTTGCACCGAGTAGAACGAAACAGTGGGGAGACAGGCAGCCGTCGTTCTGTACGTGCTCGCCATGGTGGCCGTCGTGGTCGGCGTGGACATCCTGTTCTTCAGGCACCACATCTGGGCACGGCTGGCGGTCAATGTCGGCATCGTCCTGGTGTTCGCGGCGTTCTATTTCAGATTCCTGAAGCGTGCATGAGCGCAGCGCCGCAATGCCTCTCACCCAGCGACACGGCGAAGACGAATCGGCGCTCGCCGAGCCCGCGCACCCCTGGCACAGCATGATCTCGCCCGGGATCGCTGTGGTGTGACCCGAGTCGGGTCGTACCCGCCGGTGTCAGCACGAGTCTCCAGCCGCAAAGCCTGCTCGCTTGCCGGGTGCCGGGCCGACTAGGCTCGCTGGCGCTCATCCTCGTGCGTTCGTGCCGAAGCGGGAAGTGATCATGGCGAAGCGCCTGCCGGGCCCGGGTGAAGCTGGCCGGCCCGGCGGAGCGCTGGCGTGACCCGGGGAGCCGGCCGCCGGACTTTGGGCCGCGACTTCTGGCTGTATTTCAGCGGTCAGCTGATCTCCCAGGTGGGCAGTTCCTTCACGTTGTTCGCGTTGCCGCTGCTGGTCTTCAAGCTCACCCACTCGGCGACCAATCTGGCTCTGACCACTGCCTCGAATTTCGTACCGTACCTGCTGTTCGGCCTCGTCCTTGGGGCTCTGGTCGACCGGGTCGATCGCAAGCGGATGATGCTGCTTACCGACGTGGGCCGCGCCGCGGTGATCGCCGTGCTGCCAGTGCTGGCGCTGGCGCGTGCGCTTCGGGTGGAGGACATCTACGCCGTTGCCTTCGTCCAGTCCACGCTGGGGATCTTGTTCAACTGCGGTGAGTTCGCGGCGATCCCCAGCCTGGTCGGGCGCGACGACCTCGTTGCCGCCAACGGGCGGATCATGGCCACCAACTCCGCCGGGCAGATCCTGGGGCCGATTCTCGCCGGCGTGCTCGTTACCCTGATGCCGGCCGCCGACCTGCTGTTCTTCGACGCGGCCAGCTTCGCGGTGTCGGCCGCGTCGCTGGCTCTCATCCGCCGCAGCTTCAACGCGGCCGATCGGCCCGGCGCCGCCAGTGCTGGCGTGACGGGCCTGCTCGCCGATGTTCGGGCCGGGCTGCAGTATGTGTGGTCCAACCCGGTGCTGCGGAGCATCTCGGTGATGATGGCCCTGATCAACTTCGTCGCGAGCACCGAGAACAGCCAACTTGTCCTGTTCGCCAAGCGCGTCCTCGATGCCAGCGACAGCGAGGTCGCCCTGCTGTTCGCCGCGGGCGCGGCGGGCGTGGTAGCCGTCAGCGTCGCGGCCGCCCCGATCCGCCGGCGACTGAGCTTCGCCGTCACCGCGCTCGGAGCGCTCGTCATCAGCGGCCTGGCCGTCACGGCCATGGCGCTGATCGGCTCCTATCCCGCCGCGCTGATCCTGTGGGCCGCGTCATGCGGGTTCGGGCTGCTGCTGAACATCAACACCGCGGCGCTGCGTCAGGCCATCGTCCCGAATGAGATGTACGGGCGCGTCGTCAGCATCGCCCAGGTGCTGGCGTGGTCGGCGATTCCGCTTGGCGCACTCGCCGGAGCGGCAGCGATCCAGCTGTCTGGCAGCGTCACCGACGTCTATGCCATAACCGGGGCGCTGACAGCCCTGATCGCGCTGCTGTTCGCCTTCTCTCCGGTAGCTCACGGTGACCGCTACGTGGCGATGCCAGCCGGTGACGAGCCAGCGGGCGGAGCCAGCATCGCGCAGGCCTGACGCGAAGCCGAACGCCTGGCCCGCCGACCTAACGGCTGCTCTCCGCCAGGACGGCACACGCCAAAGAGGCTCGGGTCACGGACACTTCGCCAGTGCGCCGCCCTCGTCAGGGGCAAACCTCGTGCACCCACGTGCCGTCCGTCCTGCGCCGCACCACCTCGCCCGGCTGGATCTCGTTGCCGCAGCGCGCGCAGATCTCGCCCGGAGCGTGTGCCTCGTTGTCGTCGTGCGGCTCCGCCGTCAATTCATCCGGGCCAAGCCGCTGCTCCTCCGGCGCGATGCCGAATTCCTCCTGTATGCCTTTCTCGATCTCGGTGCCCCCGAAGTCCGGCGGAGTTGTCATCCCTGGCCCCTTGCTGGTTTCGAGTGAGCTCGCTGCACGTGCCACATTAGTGGCAGTGGGGCCCGGCCACTGGCCGCCGTTACTGCTCGCAGAGGACGGCGTCGGCGGCTCCGGCAGCACCCACGCCTCCTTCAAAGGTGAGGACCAGCACACGAACCTGAGCCGGTCCTTGCCGAGCCGGTACACCTTGCCTTCCCGTACCGGTGCGGCGAAGTACCGCTGTCCCGCCATTCGGGCAGCGCGTCTGTTTGCTGACCTTGACGGTCGCGGTCGGCGGCGGCGTTCATGACAGGCAATAGTTCGGCGTGTCATCTAATGGCATGATTGCAAAGACAATGACGATCGGGCAGGATTGCCGCGTATTGTGGCAGCGGCCCGAAGCTTCCTGCACCGTAGTCGCAGCGTCGGGCCTAGCCCAGCCGTCTTCTGTCGAACGGGACGGCGGCGACCTTCTGACGGGAGTCTGTTGTGACCGATACCGGGCAGGATCTTCCGCGCTTCTGGAGGAGGTGGCGGGTTGGCCGTCAGCTTGAGAGGCTCGACCAATGGCCATCGAATCTAAAGAACCTCAAGAACGGGACGGAAAACCCGACGGTCTACCGGGCCAATTGGTCGATCAAGTGGCACACGCTTGCCTACCGGCAGGCAACACGATGGTATAACGGCCTCAAATTTGTCCAGATAACAGCGGCAGCCGCGATCCCGCTCCTGACCGGTGTCGCGGGCAGCGCCCAGTGGTCTAGGATTCTGATAGCCAGCCTCGGCGGGCTGATCGTTATTCTAGAAGGCATACAGCAGCTGAAGAAATATGGCCAGAACGCAGTCCTGTGGGGACAAGGCAAGGAGGCTTTGAAGCGGGAGTACTATCTTTATCAAGCTTGGGCTGGTCCGTACTCTGGGAATCGACGAGATGAGATTCTCGCTGATCGCATCGAGCAAATCATTGGGAACGAGGTCGGGAAGTGGGCCGAGCGCCCGCCTGAGCAAAAAAATGACCACGCTGACGGTTCCGGCGATGGAGGGCCAACTGACGTAGACGGTCCAGCCGGAGCGTAACGGGATAACTCACGTCTAGGCTGCAGCTGGAACTCTTTTAAGCTCGGCACGAGGCAGACCCGCGGTCTGCGGCAGAAACGAGGATGAGCCGTGCTCCGATCGGAGACCCAGCTCGTCGCGGCCAGGCCAGGGCGGCGGCGTGGGCTGCAGCAGCTCCCGCTGCCTGCGGCGCACCGCCGTGGAGGTGCGTAGCCTCCGTGGCAGGCCGATCGCCCGAAGCCCGTGGCAGCCTTGAGGTCATCGTGGTGGGCGCGGGTATCGGGGGAGCCGCGACGGCCGTCTCGCTTCGGCTGGCTGGCCACAAGGTGACCGTGCTGGAGCAGGCGCAGGAACTGGCGCCGGTCGGCGCGGGCATCCAGTTAGCACCGAACGCCACTCGCATCCTCGCGCAGTTCCGCGTCGCCGAAGCGCTGGCGCCACACGCCCTGGTGCCGCAGCGCCATGTACGGAGGCACTGGCGCGACGGGACCGTACTCGGCGAACGCCCGCTTGGCGATGCTGTCGCCGCTCGCTACCACGCGCCGTTCTGGCACGTGCACCGTGCCGACCTGCACGCCGTGCTGCTGTCGGCGGCGAGCAGTCCCGCGGGGCCGGGACGCGCCGCGGTCTTCCGGTTCGGCGCGGAGGTTACCGGCCTTTGGGTCAGTGGGACTACGGCGGAGGTGGTGACCAGCCGCGGTGAGCGCTACCGAGGCGACCTGGTCGTCGGCGCGGACGGCGTCCACTCGAACCTCAGGGCACTGCTCTTCGGCAGCGCGATCAGCCGCGGGATCCCCAGGGGCGTCGCGTACCGATCGCTGATTCCGGTCAGCAAGCTCAGCCGCGGCCCGGAAGCAAGCTTTCAGGACATCCTCGGCCCGGACCCGGCCATCACCCAGTGGCTCAGCCCCGGCGTGCATTTCATCCACTACTACGTGAGTCGCGGGCGCTATCTCAACGCGGCGCTCCTGCGGTACGGCGCGCAAGCCGATCCGGTCGTGGAGTCGTGGTTGCGGGAAGCTGACCGGCGCGAGTACCTCGGGCTGCTTGCTGGCTGGGACCCGCGACTTGTTGCCCTGGCGCAGCTGGCCGACACGGTGTTCTGCACGGGGTTGTATGAACGCGAGCCACTGGCGGAGTGGGTTCGCGGCCCAGTCTGCCTGCTCGGCGACGCGTGTCACCCCATGATGCCAACTCAGGCGCAGGGGGCAGCGCAGGCGATCGAGGACGCGTGGTACCTGGGCCGGGTCCTGCGTGCCGCCGACCCCGGCTCTCTCGCCGGTGCGCTCGCCGCCTACCAGCAGGAACGACTGCCCCGTACGGCCGCCGTCCAGCGGCTGTCTGCCCTGGACCAGGGGAAAGGCCTGGGTGAGCGGCCCGGACCGGCCGCTGCGGACCGGCCAGGGAAGCCGGAGGAAGAGCCGGCCGACTTCAGTCCTTACGAGTGGCTCTGGCCCTACGGGGAGGACTCCAGCCCCATCGGGTGAGCCAGTTGTCACCGGCGCAGGATGAGCCTGAACTGCGCCACGCCTGCGTTGGCGAGGGATCCGAACAAGCCGAATCCCGCTGGCCGGCTGATGCCCCAGCGAGCGAACGTTACCGGCAGAGAGCCGGCCGCCTGCAGTTCTGGTCCGTTCCTTCGTGCCGTGAGGGTCACGGTCACGAGGCGGACGCGGCCGTTCATCGTCAGCTCGCCGGTGGCGGTCGCCGCGGCGGCGCGTCCGGTGGCGAAGTCCGCGCCGAGCGTGACGGGCCTGATCAGAGTGAACGTGGCGACGGGGTGCTCGCGGGTATCCAGGCTGGCCGCGAACTGAGGCTGGCTCTTCCCACCGACCTTCACCGTCGTGAGGTTGACCCGCAATGTCGCCGCCGTGACGGTATCGCGCGAGATGACGATCGTGCCCGTGACGGCCGCGGTCTGCCCGCCAACGTCATTACTCAGGCCGAGAGCGCTCTCCTGCACGCGGAAGCCAGCCAGCGACCCACCCGAGACCTGCCATACACCGCTGAGCGGGCCAGCAGGCGTGCTGACGCGGCCCGGCGGGAGCTCGAGCGCAGCAGCCGACGGGCCGAGCTTGATGAACGCGGCGACGGCGGCCAGAGCGATCACCGCCGCTATCACCACGCCCGCGAGGACCCGCCGCCACCAGCGCCGCACCAGTCGCGGGCGGCCGATGACAGCACGACGGGTACCCCGCTCAGCGGCGGCGGCCGCCTGGACCAGGAACACCGGGTAGCGCGGCGCTATCGAGGCGAACTCGCCGACGTCTGCATTCCGGCTGACCGGGACGTGCGGGCGGGCGCCAGGCACCTGCCGCACGTACTGTCTCAGCACCGGCGGGCGGTCAGCGACGGGGACTTCGACCAGAAGGCATCGACTGGCGCGGCCGTGCCTGAGTACCACCAGCCCGTGAGCGGCGCGGACGTTGCGGACCCAGTTACACCGCTCGCCGAGCATCGAAACCAGGTACCAGCGTCCGTTCAGCCGGGCCATGCCCAACGGAAACCGGGTGACTCGGCCCGACTGCCTGCCGGTCACCTCGAGCGTTACCCAGCGCCTGGGCGCCAGGCCGAGGCTGAATATCGCTGCCCAGAGCCTGGCCAGTCGGCGGGCCGTGGCGTTGGCACGACTGCCCGCGTACATGGCTCGGAGCCGTTCGTCAGAGATCGGCCAGCTTTCCATCGCAGCTCACCTCCGTGCGGCGCGCCCACGGCCCCGCTAGGCTGATCTCAGGATCGCAACTATTGAATTTGAAACATAGAGTCTAAAGTCCTAAAGCGCCACCGGCTGACGTCTCGCGGCCTGGCGGCCGTCTACGACCGGAGCGGAGAGCTGACGTGAGCGGTTCGCAGGCACCCACAGGGCTGGCGCGCAGGGGCCGCCGGCTCTCGGATGAGGAGACCGAACGCCGGATGCTGCGCGCGGCCGTCCGGATGATCAGCGGCACCGGGCTGACGGTGAGCCTGGAGCACATCAGTCTCGAGGAGGTCATCCGGGAGGCCGACGTGTCGCGAAGCACGGTCTACCGGCGCTGGCCGCACAAGGACTTGTTCTTTAGCGACCTGGTCCGGGAGCTGGCGAAGAACGCCACTCCGAACATCATGGCGGCAGAGCAGGAGCTGATCCGCCAGATCGTCACAGCCCGGCTGGACTGGCTTGACAGCACCGAGCAGCGCCGGGAGCTGGTCGCCGAGCTGTTCAGGCAGCTGTCGCTGCTGGACTTCCAGACCCTGTCGCAGTCGGCCGAGTGGCGGACTTACGTGGCGCTGCACGCCACGTTCATGAGCCTGACCGACGACGAGCTGAGGCGCCAGGTTCAGCACGCTCTCGCCCAGTCCGAGCGGGAGCACATCAAGGCCGTCGCCGTGGCCTGGGAGCAGATAGCGGGCACGCTCGGCTACCGGCTCCGGCCGGAACTCGGAGCCGCCTTCGAAGACCTCGCCGCGCTGCTCGATGCGACCATGCGGGGCCTGGTCATCATGGCCCTGTCTGTGCCCGAGATAGCTCAGCGGCAGCTGCGCACCGGGCCGTTCCCCGGCGCCAGCACGGTCGACTGGTCCCTGCCCGCCCTTGGCCTGGCCGGTATCGCGTCGGCGTTCATCGAGCCCGACCCCGGTGTCAGCTGGGACGCGGAACGCGTCGCCGCCGTCCGGCAGGCGCTGGTGGCACTGACGCAGCCGCCGGGCTGACGGCACCCACCACTCGCGATGGAGCGAGCCGCCGGGAGTGCGGGGCTATGGCTGCGCAGACTCCAGGGCGGCGAGACCGGGGAGCGTTTTGCCTTCGAGGAACTCCAGGCTTGCTCCGCCCCCGGTGGAGATATGACTGAAATCGGTGTCGCCGAAGCCGAGTGACCGGACGGCGGCGGCGGTGTCCCCGCCCCCCACCACAGTGAAGCCAGGGCTCGCCGCTATCGCCGTGGCGACGGCAAGCGTGCCCTCGGCGAACTTGGGGATCTCGAACACGCCGAGCGGGCCGTTCCAGAAGATGGTCTGCGCGTCGGCCAGCTTGCTGGCGAACAGGTCCTGGGTCTCTGGTCCGATGTCGAGCGCCTGCTGACCCGCGGGGATCGAGGTCGCGGCTACGACGTGCTCGGGACTGTCAGCCGACGGCTCCGGTGCGGTTGCCAGGTCGAGCGGCAGGACCAGGTCGACTCCCGAGGCAGCTGCCTTGGCCAGGTAGCCGCGGGCCGCATCGAGGTTGCCTTCGACCAGCGACGCGCCAACCGAGTACCCTTGCGCGGCCAGAAACGTGCTGGCCATCGCGCCGCCGATCAGCACCCGGTCGGCGCGGCTGACCAGGGCATCGACCACGGACAGCTTGTCGGCGATCTTGGCGCCGCCGAGCACGACGACGTACGGGCGGCGGACGTCGCCAGTGAGCTGGCTGAGGGCCGCGGTCTCCGCCTCGATCAGGTACCCGGCGGCGTGCGGCAGCCGGAATGCGACGTCGTAGACGCTGGCGTGGCGCCGGTGCACGGCCCCGAATCCGTCCCCGACGTACACGTCGGCGAGCGCCGCGAGCTGATCGGCAAACCTGCCGCGCTCGGCGTCGTCCTTGCTGGTTTCGCCGGGGTTGAACCGCAGGTTCTCGAGCAGGGCAACCTGGCCAGGCTGGATGTCCGCCGCGGTCGCCTGGCCAGCGCGTCCGACGGTGTCCGAGGCGAACCGCACCGGCCGGTCCAGCAGTTCGGCCAGCCGCGCCGACACCGGCGCCAGCGTGTACCGCGGGTCCGGCGCGCCGCTGGGCCGCCCCAGGTGCGAGCAGGCGATCACGGCCGCGCCGCGGGTGAGCAGCGCCGTCAGCGTGGGCAGGCAAGCACGGATCTTGCCGTCGTCGGTGATCTCAGCCCCGCGCAGCGGCACGTTGAGGTCTAGCCGCACCAGCACCCTCTTGCCAGAAACCTCCAGTTCGTCGATGGTCCGCATCCGTGTCCCTCCCTGACTAGCCACGCTTCCGATCACACCGGCGCCGGCGGCGGGCGAGCCAGGGCCGATGGTCCCCGGCTGCCCTCCCTTCGGCTCTGCCGGACGCGCCCTCACCGCTGGCTCCGCTTGCGCGGAAGGGTGACGAGGGCCACGATGCAGCCGACGACGGCGACCGTCGCGCCGACGGTGAGGCCGAGGTCCATGCCGCTGACAAAAGCCACTCTGGCGACGTGAGAGAGCTGCTCGCCGAGCGTTCCGCCGACCCGCGAGGCGACCGCCAGCGCGCTGCCGACGTCGCCGAGGATCCGCTGCATGATCGCTGCGGGGACGTGATAGGGCGCGAGCGCCGTGGTCATCTTGCCGGTGTACCTGGTCGCCAGCAGGCTGCCGATGATGGCGACGCCCAGCGCACCGCCGAGCTGAAGGGCCGTCCCGTTGGTGGCGGAGCCGATGCCGGTGTGCTCGGTGGGGACCGACCCCATGACCGACGCGGTACTCGACGGGATGGCCAGCCCGGCGCCGATTCCCAGCATGATCATCCCGGCGAGCACATCCACGTAGGTGGAGCTCACCGACGCCAGGCCGATCTGCCAGAGTCCGGCCGCAATGATCAGCAAGCCGGCCGCGGTGGTGAGCTTCGTGCCGGCGGCCTTCTGCAAGAGCGCCGAGAGGGGCGCGATGACGGCGATCGCCCCGGCGGCTGGCAGCACCCTGATTCCCGCCTGAAGCGGCGTGTAGCCGAGGTCGAACTGAAGGTACTGGGTCAGCACGAACAGGGCCCCGAACAGGCCCAGCGTGGCGAGGCTGACCGAGGAGATCGCCGCCGAGAACTCGCGATGAGCAAAGAACTCGAGCTTGAGCATCGGATGGGTGGTGCGGGACTCCCAGAACGCGAACGCGGCCAGCACGACCACGCCGCCGACCATGGCCGCGATGACCAGCACGGATGACCAGCCATCTACCGGTGCCTGGATCAGGCCCCACAGCAACAGGGCCAGGCCGGCGATCGATAGCAGCGCGCCGGTGAAGTCGGGCGCGGCCGCGGCTGGGTTCCTGGAGTCCGGGACCAGCGGAAGGGCCAGCAAGAAACCGGCCGCGGCGATCGGCACGTTGATGAGGAACACCGATCCCCACCAGAAGTGCGCGAGCAGCAGGCCGCCGATGATCGGACCGAGCGCGACACCGACGCCGCTGGTGCCGGCCCAGAACCCGATGGCCCGCTGGCGCTCGCTTCGATCGCCGAACATCTGGGTGATGATCGAGAGCGTGGAGGGCATGATCAGTGCGCCACCGATGCCCATGCTGGCGCGCGCTGCCATCAGCATGCTCACCGAGCCGGAGAACGCGGCCCACGTCGACCCGGCCGCGAAGAGCACGAGCCCGGCCAGGAAGGTGCGCTTCCGGCCGACACGATCGGCCACGCTGCCGGCCACCAGCAGGAGGCCGGCGAACACGATCACGTAGGCGTCGACGATCCACTGCAGCTGGGTTGACGTCGCGTTGAGGTCCCGGACGAGCGTCGGCAGCACGACGTTGAGCACCGTGTTGTCCAGCGTCACGATCAGCAGGGAGATGCAGAGCACCGCGAGCGCGAGCCAGCGCCTGGCCGCGGGCGGGCTGCCGCCGCTGGCGGTAGCCGGAAGTTTCAGAGTCGTGGTCATGTTCCCAGGTCATGTCCGTCCAGCCGGATCCGCCAGGGAGCAAGGTCCTGGGCCAGCTGGCGAAGGTCCGCGCCGTCGCGGGCGCCGACCTGAGGCTAAGGTGGCCTTGGAAAGCCCATTACTGTCGGCGAAGGTCCGAGGGTTGCGACGATGGCGGTACCAGCTGGTGGCACGAGCAAGATCAACGTCTTTCTGCTCGACGACCACGAGATCGTCCGGCGCGGCGTGAAAGAACTGCTGGAGGCCGAGCCCGACATCACGGTCGTGGGCGAGGCCGGGACGGCCGCGTCGGCTCTGGCCCGCATCCCGGCGCTCAAGCCGGACGTGGCTGTGCTCGACGTCCGGCTGCCAGACGGGGACGGCGTCAGCGTCTGCCGGGACATCAGATCGCGGATGCCAGAAGTCGCCTGCCTCATGCTCACCTCTTTCAGTGACGACGAGGCGCTGTTCGAGGCGATCATGGCCGGGGCCGCCGGGTACGTACTCAAGCAGATACGCGGCACTGACCTGGTTGGGGCGGTGCGCACGGTCGCGGCCGGCGAGTCGATGCTCGACCCTGAGGCGGCCAGCAGGGTCATGGCCAGGATGCGCCAGGAGGCCGAGCGCTCCGATCCGCTGGCCAAACTGACCCCGCAAGAGCGCAGGATCCTTGAGCTCATCGGTGAGGGCCTGACGAACCGGCAGATCGGCGAGCGCATGTACCTGGCCGAGAAGACGGTGAAGAACTACGCCTCGGGGTTGTTCGCCAAGCTCGGCATGGAGCGCCGCACACAGGCTGCTGCGTACGCATCACGGGTATTCGAGCAGCAGGAACAGCAGCGTCATCATCGGGAATGACGGTGGCCGGCGCCTTCCTTCGTGCCGCCCTCGCCCAGCCGACCTAGGGGAACGGGGGTGCTGCGGCCTGGTCCAGTCCGCCTGGCCGCAGCTCGGCGGGTGCCAGCCGCGCACCGCCAAACGGCACCGCGTCGTGTGCGCTACCCGGTAGGTGGTGACCACGATCTGCGCTGCCGGCCTGGCGTCGCTCTCGCGGGACAGCAGCTCCTGCCAGCTCGACTGCGGCATTCGGGACGTAGGTCCCGCGGCAGTGAGGACCGGCTGCCCTCGTGGCGGTCATCCGGCCCGAGGCAGTCTGGCCAGGTAGGGAGCTGCCAGAGGAGAATGCGATGCGGGCGGCAGACGCGAGGCGCGCGCGGCTCATGCGCCGGCTGGCGCTCGACCGTAACGAGCTCCGCCGCACGTCGGACCGCATCGAGGCGTGGAGCGCGCTCGCGCTGATCATCGCGTTCGTGCCGCTTGCCGTGCTGTCGGCAGCCTGGGCTGTCAGCTGGGTGCACGCAGGCGCCGCGAAGGAGCAGGGTGACGGCCGGCTGCGGCAGGTGACGGCCGTCTTGGTGCAGGCGGCGCCGGCGGCGTACGTACCTAACTCGGCCACGATCTCGGCGAAGGCGCGGTGGACCTTCGCCGGATCCGTTCACGTCGGCTCCGTGCCAGCCACTCCGGGTACCCCGGCGGGGACGGCGGTGCGGATCTGGGTCGACGCGGCGGGGGATGTCCGGCCGCCGCCGCCGACGACGGCGCAGGTTACCGCCCGCGTCGTGCTGGCGGCGATAGCGGCGCCCGTCGGAGTGGCCCTGGGGCTGTGGCTGGTGTGGTACGCCCTGCGATGGCTGCTCGACCGGCGCAGGCTGGCCAGCTGGGCCGAGGCGTGGTCATCGTACGGGCCGTCGCGGAAGCGTTAACGTTCTCGTCGCTGGTACTAGCAGAGGAGGGGTAATGACGGCTGATCCGAGCCGGCCAGTACACCGGATCGTGGTGGGCGTGGACGGGTCCGCGTCGTCGAAAGCGGCGCTCGCGTGGGCAATCGGACAGGCACAGCTGACCGGCGCTGTGGTGGAGGCCGTCACGGCCTGGGAGTTCCCGAACTCCTACGGCTATCCAGCACCAATCCTGAACGTCGACTTCGCCGAGCTCGCCACCGAGACCGTCACGCATGCCATAGCCGAGGTCACCGCGGGTGCGGACACGGCGGAGGTCTGGTATCGGGTGGTGGAGGGAAACCCTGCGCGCGTGCTGCTGGATGAGTCGGCTGACGCTGACCTGCTCGTGGTAGGGAGCCGCGGCCATGGCGGCTTCGTTGAGGCACTGCTCGGCTCGACCGGCCAGCACTGCGTGCACCACGCGACGTGCCCTGTCGTGGTCATCCGAGAGCCCACGACAGGACAGCAGCACTGACCTACTGGACGGGAACTCTCCATTCGAGGAGTGTGCCTGTCCCCGTCGCGGCGTCGGCTGGGCCCACACTCATGGTCCCGCCGAGCAGCTCGGCACGGTCGGCCATGTTTGCGAGCCCGCTGCGGCGAGTGCCAGGACCGATCCCGTCCCCGTTGTCGGTCACGCGCAGGACAAGGTCACTGTCGGCCGCCACACTCACTTCCACCTCGCTGGCATTCGCGTGCCGCGCGGCGTTGGAGAGCGCTTCCCGCAGGACGGTCAGCACATGCTCGGCTGGCCCTGCCGCGACGTTGTGGTCGAGCCCGGTCCCGAGCCGCAGCGTAGGGGCAAAGCCCAGCATCGGCGCCATCTCATCGGCAACGGCAACGATGCGTCGGCGCAGGGCTGTCCCGGCGTGCTGCGGTCGCGAGTGGAGCGAGAAGATTGCCGTGCGGATGTCGGCGATTGCCTGGTCCATCTCGTCGACGACGTGTTCTATCCGGGTGCGAACAACCGGGTCGGCTGCGATCGGAGCCGTGCCCTGCAAGCTCATTCCGGCCGCATAGAGCCGCTGAATGACCTGGTCGTGCAAGTCACGGGCGATGCGGTCGCGGTCCTCGAATACTCGCAGCTGCTCGGCATCACGGCGCCGGTCGGCCAGCTCCAGCGCGATCGCGGCCTGCGCGGCGAACGACGCTGCTACTTCCACGGCTGCGTGCGGGAACGGCGCTGCGCCGCGCCGACGGCCGATCGTGAAGACGCCTCGCACGGTGCCGGGTCCGCCGAGCGGGAAGACCACCGCCGGCCCGATGTGGCCCATGGCGGCCCTGGCCACCGCGGCGGCGCGCTGATCGTCGGCGAAGTCCGCCACCGTCTCCGGGCGTCCGGTCTGGAACACCCGGCCGGACAGGGACCCGTTCAGGGGCAGCACCAGGCCGCGCGTGCCGTCGGCCCCTTCGCCGTCGGCGTGCTCGATAACCAGCCGTGTCCTGTCGACGTCGGGCAGTGCCACGACGGCCAGGTCGGCACCCGACAGTTCCAGTGCTTGTATGGTCAGCGCGGCCAGCACCTCGGCGGGCTCGGTCCCGGACAGCAGCCGCGTGGTGACCTCGCCGCTGGCGCGAAGCCACCGCTGCTGTCGGCGAGAGTCCTCATAGAGCCGCGCGTTCTCGATCGCCACGCCGGCCGCCGCGCCGAGCGCGGACACGAACGCCTCATCGTCTGCGGTGAACTCGCCGCCGTCCCGCTTCTCGGTCAGGTAGAGGTTGCCGAACGCCTCGCCCCGCACGTGCACGGGGACGCCCAGGAAGCTGCGCATCGCCGGGTGTCCGTGCGGGAATCCGACCGAGGCCGGGTGAGTCTTGATGTCCGTCAGCCGCAGTGGCCGAGGGTCCCGGATCAGGAGGCCGAGCAGGCCCTTTCCTTCGGGCCAGTGATCGATGCCGGTGATCTCGGCCTCTTCGAGGCCAACCGGCACGAATTCGGCCAGGCGGCCGCCGTCGCCGATCACCCCGAGCGCGCCGTACCGGGCGTCCGCCAGCGTGACCGCGGCCTCGACGATCCGGTGCAGCATTGTCTCCAGGTCCAGGCCGGACCCGACCGCCACGACGGCTTCCAGCAGCTCGTTCATCCGGTCCCGGCTCGCCCGCACGGCCTGCAGCCGGGACTGCAGCTCACCGAGCAGCTCATCGAGCCGCAGTTGTGGCAGCAGACCCGAGACAATTTCGGCGCGCTCTTCCATCGCCTGGCCCTCCCGCACGGCCAAGCTAGTCCTCAGCTGCGGTGCTCGTCCACGTCGCGCTGATCAGCATCGGCCGACGAGCCCTCGATGGCCGCCCCGAGGCGGGTGACGAAGTCCCTGACCGTAGCGGAGGCTACGCGGCTGAGGATGGCACGATCCAGGACCGCCCCCAGCCTGCCGAGCGGCGGCCGGTAGACACCGGTGAGGGTCAGCGTCGTGGCGTCGTCTCCGGCGGGGGTCAGCGTGATGTCGGCATCCAGCGCCGGGAACAGGCTGCTTCCCGGACCCGTCGCCTCCCATCTCAGCGCCAACCGGGCCGACTCATCGTGCGGCGCCATGTCTCCCAGGTGAATCATGACTAGTTTGGACAAGTCCGGCCATGCGCCGGGTGGACCGACCTTGGCCATGCTGGTGACGCCATCCCCGTAAGCAGCCTGAGATGCATCGAGGAGCAGGCCACCTCGCGCCAGGTCTGCCAGCGCGCTGCGGGCAGCGGCGAATCCGACTCCGAGCCGCGCTTCCTCCCGCACAAACATCTGGCTAGTGCATCCCATCGGCGATGGCTAGGGACATGGACTTAGGTCCTGATCGGGCGTGCCCTCGGTCCGGCCGATGTCCCGGCACTCCGTGACGTTCGGCCCTCGATAGGCCGTCCAGGTCGCGGGGTAATGAAAGGAGACATCACGCACACGGCGCGGGCGGGGCGGCACCCCTCAGGGAGGCGACCATGACACGCAGGGAAGATCACCTTGACGCGCTGGTCGGACAGCTCGGCACCGCGTACTACCAGGCACTGCACGGAGCAGGGTCGGCCGCCGACGTCACCAGGGCGGTGGCAAGGGTCACCGAAGCCGAGCAGGCCGGCGGAGCTGGCGAGCCGCCCGCTGCTGCCCGGTCGCCTGGCAGCTCCCGGCGCACGGGCCGGTGGCAGGTCAGTGACGTCATGACGACCACGGTCGTCTCGGTGACCAAGGAAGCGAGCTACCGGCACATCGCGGAAGTGCTGACCGAGCATCACCTGACCGCGGTGCCGGTCGTGACGCCGGAAGGGCGGGTTGTCGGCGTGGTATCCGAGGCGGACCTGCTCCGCAAGCAGGAACGGCACGAGCACGCCGAGCGCAAGCCCGGCTGGCAGTTTCGCCCGGCAGCGCGGACGAAGGCGGAGGCCAGGACCGCCGCAGGGCTCATGACGAGCCCGGCCGTCACGATCGGTCCAGACGCGCTGCTCGGAACCGCGGCCCGGGTGATGAGCGAGCACCGGGTCAAGCGGCTGCCGGTCGTGAACGCCGTCGGCACGCTGATGGGGATCGTGAGCCGCACCGATCTGCTGCGGGTATTCCTTCGCCCGGACGCGGAGATCGCGGCGGAGGCGACCGACGTGCTCACCGGGATCCTGCTCGCCGACCCGGCTGCCGTCCACGTGACCGCGAGTAACGGCGTGGTCACCCTCACCGGGCGGCTCACCAGCGAGCTGGAGATCGCGGCGGCCGTGCGGCTGATCGAGGCGATCGACGGTGTCGTGGCCGTGAACAGCAGCTTGTACACGGCGCCAGAGCACACCGGGCGCCTACGGGGCGGCCGCGCGTGACGCCAGCCGCAGCCGCGCGGCATCGCTGCGCTCCTGTTCTTCGAGCGCGAACGTGACGTCGGCGAGCGCCTGCTCGAGGCCGGGGATCCACCGGTCCTGCACGGCCCGAAGCCGATATCGGGTAGCCCGGACCTCTGTATCGACGACGCGGACCGCCGCAGCGGCGGCCGCGTGTTCCGCCGCAGCCGCGAGCGCGGCGCGGTGCGCCTGCCGGGTGCGCGCCACGACCGGACCGTCCCAGGTCAGCGGCGGCGGGAAGGCGCACGCTGCCCGGCTCGGATAGCGAACGCCCATCGCCAGCCCGTAGTCAACGGTGACCTGCGCACGCTGGCCGTCGTCGGCCAGCCTGACCGCCTGCTGCCCGCCGAGCAGCGCCGCCCGCAGCAGCCAGGCTCGCGCCTCGGCCTGACACCGGTCGGAGCGCGCTTCGGTCTCGGCGGCGGCGGCCTGCCGGCGAGCCAGCTCACTCTGCAGGATGCGCAGCTTACGGTCGAGCAGGTCGGCCCCGCGCCGGGCCGTCTCCAGCCGGCGGACGAGCCAGATACGTCCCGCGCGGCCTGGCGGGACGGTGAGCTTGGGCGGCGTCATGGCTGGTCACCCCCCACCGACGGGGCGTCGGCGCCGGCCGGATAGTGGGCATCGAGCTCCGCAGCCGACAGCATGGTCAGCTCGCTGCGCGGGAGCGTCGCGAGCGCCTGCCACGCGCGGCCGAGCGTGTCGTCGAGGGTCCGGTTCTCGGCGCGACCCTGGTTGATAACGTGGCTCCCGAATGCCCGGTCGAAGGCCTGATAGCGACGGTCCGCCGCGCTGAGCGCCGCGGCGCCGACGAGCTCGGCGAGCTCGCCAGCCCGGCGCGCGGCCGCGAGCGCGGCCAGGGACTGGGCGGCGACGTCCAGGTGATCGTCCCTGGTGCGGCCGGGGCCGGCCCCGTGCCGCATCAGCCGCGACAGCGACGACAGCGCGTCCACCGGCGGGTAGATCCCGCGGGCTTGCAGTTCCGTGGACAGCACGATCTGTCCCTCGGTGATGTAGCCGGTCAGGTCGGGCACCGGATGCGTGATGTCCCCGCCCGGCATGGTCAGCACCGGCATGAGCGTCACGGAGCCGGGCACGCCCCGAATCCGCCCGCACCGCTCGTAGAGCGACGCGAGGTCGCTGTAGAGGTAGCCGGGATAGGCGCGCCGGGCCGGGATCTCGCCGCGCGCCGCCGACACCTCCCGCAGCGCCTCGCAGTAGCTCGTCATGTCCGCCATCACGACGAGCACGTGCCGGCCGAGCGTGAACGCGAGGTGCTCGGCGACCGTCAGCGCGATCCGCGGCGTGAGGAAACGCTCGATCACCGGAGCGTCAGCGAGGTTGAGCAGCAGGACCAGTTCCGATGCCGGGCGCTGGCCGAGGACCTTGCGCACCGTGGCCGCATCGGCGTGGGTGAGGCCCATCGCGGCGAACACGACGCTGAACGGCTCACCCCCGGCCGAGGCCTGGGCGGCGACCTGTGCGGCCAGCTCGAGGTGCGGGAGCCCGGCCACGGAGAAGATCGGCAGCTTCTGGCCGCGGACCAGCGTCGTCAGTCCGTCGATGGCGGACACGCCGGTGATCACGGGCTCGGCGGGCGGCTCCCGCACGACGGGGTTCATGGGGAAGCCGGTCACGGCGGCGGTGGTGTCGCCGGTTACCTGCGGCCCTCCGTCCATCGGCTCGCCCCGCCCGGTGCAGACGCGGCCGAGCCAGTCGGGACCGACCGGAATGCGCAGCGGCGACCCGGTGAACCCGACCTGGGTGCTGGTGGCGGTGAGACCTGCGGTGCCTTCGAGCACCTGCACCACCGCGAGGTCACGATCGGCCTCCAGCACGAGGCCGTGCCGTTCCGTCCCGGTGGCATCGCGAATGGTCGCGAACTCGTCCCAGCCGACCCCGGTCACGCCCCGGACGACCAGCAGCGGACCACGCAGCTCGGCGATGTCGGTGTACTCGCGCCGGGCCCAGGCCGTGGTCATGCCGCACTGTCCTGTTCTGCCGCGCTGTCTGGCGCTGGCGCGCTGTCTGGTTCTGCCGAGCTGTCCTGCCCCGCGGGGATGTCCGCCTGCTGGCTCAGCTGATCGAGGCGCGCCAGCATGGCGCGCTCGCGGGCGGCGACGTCCGCCGGCGAGCCGGCCTCCTCCCGCGCGCGCAGGATCGGCCCGAAGTCCGTCTCCTCGATGGCGGCGGCCGGCACGCCGCCACGGGCGAGCTGCTGACAGCGATCCGTGACCGCCAGCACCGCGTCCGCCAGCGCGGCGGCCCTCGCGCTGTCGCAGGAGGCGTCGAGCGGGCTGAGCGCGCTCTGCTGGAGCAGGCCCTCGCGGACGAGCCGGCCGGCCAGGATCGTGGCCCGTTCGGGCGCCGGCAGCGCGCTCACGCCCATGAGCTCGGCCAGCGAGCCGAGCCGGTCCGCCTCGGCGAGCAGCATGGCGAGCCGGCTGCGGCGCTCCAGCCAGCCTGGGTCGTCGTGATCGGCGTACCAGGCGGCGACGACGTCGTCGTCACGGGAGAACGATCCTGCCCAGGACACCGCCGGGTAGTGCCGGGCGTAAGCGAGGTCGCGGTCCAGTGACCACAGGCAGCGCACGAACCGCTGGGTATAAGTGGTCACCGGCTCGGTCATGTCGCCGCCAGCCGGGGACACCGCGCCGATGATCGTCACCGAGCCGTGGCTGCCCTCGGCGGTGGTGACGCAGCCGGCCCGCTCGTAGAACGCGGCGAGCGCTGACGACAGGCTCGCCGGGTACCCCTCCTCGGCCGGCAGCTCGCCGCTGCGGGAGGCGAACTCCCGGAGTGCCTCGGCCCACCGCGACGTCGAATCTGCGATCACCACCGCGTCCAGGCCCATGTCGCGGAAGTGCTCGGCCACCGTCGCCGCGGTGTAGATGCTGGCCTCCCGAGCCATCATCGGCATGTTGGAGGTGTTGGCGATGACAACCGTCCGGTCGGCGAGCGGCCCGCCGGTTCGCGGGTCGGTCAGCCCGGCCAGCTCGTCGAGCATGTCGGCCAGCTCATTGCCGCGCTCGCCGCAGCCGACGTACACGATCACGTCGGCGTCGCACCACTTGGTGATCTGCTGCAGCAGCACCGTCTTGCCGGTGCCGAAGCCGCCAGGGACCGCGGTCGCGCCGCCCTTGGTGACCGGGAACAGCAGGTCGATGACGCGCTGACCGGTGATCAGCGGAGTGTCGCTGTCGCGTCGCTCGCGGTAGGGCCGGGGCTCGCGCACCGGCCAGGCGGAGGTCAGGTGCACCGGCGTCCCCCCGACCGTCGCGACGACGCCGTCGGAGGGAACGGGGCCGCTGGCGCGGATGTCGCCGACCGGTCCGCTGAGCCCCGGCGGCACTAGGACCCGGTAGCCGATGCCGCCGGCGGTGGGCACGGTGCCCAGCGTGGTGCCGCCGGTGACCTCGACGCCGGCGGCCACGGCCGGCCTGAAGGTGAACTCGCGGTCGGCCCCGGACACCGCCGTGACCCCGGGCTCCAGCCAGGCGGGCGCGCCCGCGAGCGGGCGGAGCAGTCCGTCGAAGATGCCGCCGAGCAGATGCGGGCCGAGCGGCGCAGACAGCGGTTCCCCTCGCGTGCGGGCCGGGTGCCCGGGCGCGAGCCCGCCGGTGTAGTCGTAGGCCTGCACCGTGGTCACGTCGCCCCGCACGGCCACCGCCTCGCCGGGGAGCCCGCGGGGGCCGAGCTCGACCACGTCCGACATGGCCACGTGACGGAGGCCGGTCACCTCCACGAGCGGGCCGTTGACCCTGGTGACCGCCGCACCGTGCGGTCCGGGAGTCGTCATGGCGTCCACAGGTCCCTGACCCCCCCGCCGAGTTCGGCTAGCGCGAGGTCGGCCAGCCGGCCGAGCGAGCAGTCCACGATCACGCCCGGCGAGCGGGCGACGAAGCCGCCGCCAGGCTCCGGGCTGAGGTGCGCGTCCGGTCCGGCGGCCAGCCCGGCGAGTCGGGCGATCCGCTGGCCGAGCCGGTCGTAGCCCGGCTGGTCCGGCAGCGCGGCGACCCCCGCGTGGATACGAGCCCGCAGCTCATCGCGCGCGTCGCGCTGGGCGGCGAGGACGGCGGCTCCGGCGGCCTCGCGGGCTTGTCGCAGCCTGGCGGTCGTCTGCGGAGCGGCGGCTGCGGCTGCGGTGGCGGCTGCCGCGGC
>JASHPF010000088.1 GCA_030038295.1 Streptosporangiaceae bacterium | reverse complement strand
GATGCCGGCCGAGCGACGAACCCGTCAGTGACCTGCTGTCCTTTGTGCCAGCGCAACGATCCGGAGTCATACGGCGCGGGTGATGTAGCGCGCGGCTCCTGCTGCGACCGTGGGAGTGGCCGAGCCGGCCGTCAGCATGGCTGCGTGGCCCACGCGGGTGGGACCGAGACAGTTCAAGGAGATGATCATGGATCGCTATCCGGATATCAGCGCTCACGGGCTCATCGGGGATCTGCAGACCGCAGCGCTGGTGACGACCGATGGCACGGTCGACTTCTTCTGCTGCCCGCGGTTCGACTCGCCGAGCGTGTTCTGCTCGCTGCTGGACGCCGATAAGGGGGGCTATTTCAGTATCAGGCCTGCCACTGACAGCTATGTGACCAAGCAGCTCTACCTGCCCAACACCGCGATTCTCATTACCCGGTTCATGACGCCCGACGGTGTCGGCGAGGTGCAGGATTTCATGCCGGTGATCGAAGGCGCGCCCGCCAGCCGGCACCGGCTGGTGCGCCAGATCCGGGTCGCACGCGGTCAGATGCGGTTCGTCATGGAGCTGCAGCCTCGGTTCGACTACGGCCGGGCCAGCCACAGCGTGGAGGTCACGGAGGCGGGCGCGGTCTTCCGCACCGCGGGCGGGATGGAGCTGACCCTCCACACCGCCGGCCGGCGCCCGGCGGGCGAGGGCGGGACGACGCCGGAACGCGTCGGTGACGGGCTGCGCGCGACCTTCACGCTTCGCGAGGGCGAGACCGGCGGCGTGGTGCTGGAGTCGATGGGCGGCCAGCCGCGGGCCATCTCGCCGGGCGAGCTGCAGCGGCTGACCGACGACACCACCGCGTACTGGAAGGCCTGGCTGAACCGGTCGACGTACCAGGGCCGCTGGCGGGAGATGGTGACGCGGTCCGCGATGACCCTGAAGCTCATGACCTACCAGCCGTCTGGCGCGCCGGTGGCGGCGGCTACGCTCGGCCTGCCCGAGCAGGCCGGCGGCGAGCGGAACTGGGACTACCGGTTCACCTGGATCCGGGACGGGTCGCTCACCATGCACGCGCTGTCGAACCTGGGCTACCTGGAGGAGGCCGGCCGGTTCGGCGGCTGGATGCGCGACCGGGTGATCGAGAGCGCAGCGGCCAGCAACGGGGCTAGCCCGCTGAAGATCATGTACCGGGTGGACGGATCCTCCGATCTCACCGAGGAAATCCTGGATCACTTCGAGGGCTGGCGCGGCTCGCGGCCGGTGCGGATCGGCAACGGCGCGGCGGACCAGCTGCAGCTCGACATCTACGGCGAGGCCGCGGATGCGATCATCGCCGCGGACGACGCCGGGCTGCCGATCGCCTACGAGGGCTGGCTCGCCCTCACCAAGATCATGGACTGGGTCGCGGACAACTGGGACCAGCCCGACGAGGGCGTCTGGGAGACCCGCGGCGGCCGGAAGGACTTCACCTACGGCCGGTTCCAGTGCTGGGTGGCTCTCGACCGGGCCATCAGGCTAGCGGCGCGGCACGGCAGGCCCGCCAACGTCGCCAAGTGGGCAGTCGCCCGCGACGCGCTGTACAGGCAGATCATGAACCGCGGCTGGAACAACGAGGTCAAGGCGTTCACCCAGCACTACGACACCAAGGTGCTGGACTCCTCGCTGCTGCTGATGCCGATCGAGGACTTCATCTCGCCCATCGACCCGCGCTGGCTGTCGACCCTCGATGCCATGAATTCCGAACTGGTCTCCGACAGCCTGGTCTACCGGTACAACCCGGCGGCCTCACCCGACGGCCTGCACGGCGACGAAGGCACCTTCTCGCTGTGCACGTTCCTGTACGTCGACGCCCTCGCCCGCGCCGGACGGCTCGACGAGGCCGTGCTGACCTTCGAGAAGATGTTCACCTACGGCAACCACCTCGGCCTGTTCTCCGAGGAGATCGACTCCACCGGCGGGCAACTCGGCAACTTCCCGCAAGCCTTCACCCACCTCGCGCTCATCAACTCCGCCATCACCCTCAACCGCGAACTCGACAAGCGTGCCGCCGGACTCCAGTTGCCATCACTGGCGATGGCGCGGTAACCAGCGGCGCTCATCAGGAGGTCCCGTGGCTGAGGATTTCGACGTCATCGTCGTGGGGACGGGTGCGGGCGGCGGGACGCTGGCGCACACGCTCGCACCGTCGGGCAAGCGCATCCTGTTGCTCGAGCGGGGCACGTTTCTCACCAGGGAAACCGAGAACTGGGATCCCGGTCCGGTCTTCATCGACGGCCGCTACATCTCACCCGACACCTGGTACGACCGCGACGGCACCCCGTTCCAGCCGCAGGTGCACTACTTCGTGGGCGGCGCCACGAAGCTGTACGGCGCGGCGCTGTACCGGCTGCGGCCGGCGGACTTCGGCGAGCTACGGCACATGGGCGGCGTCTCCCCGGCCTGGCCGGTGAGCTACGACGAATTCGAACCGTGGTACACGAAGGCAGAGTGGCTCTACCAGGTGCACGGCAGGCACGGCGAGGACCCGACCGAGGGCTCCTGGTCGCGGCAGTATCCGTGGCCACCGGTGTCGCACGAGCCGCGGATCCAGCAGATGTCCGACGTGCTCGAGCAGGGTGGCTATCACCCGTTTCACGCTCCGTGCGGGATCATGCTGGACGAGGCTGACCGGCCTGCCAGCATCTGTATCCGGTGCGCGACCTGCGACGGATACCCGTGCCTGGTGCACGCGAAGGCCGACGCGGATATCGTCGCCGTGCGGCCGCTGCTTGACCTGCCCACCGTGACGCTGCTGACCGGCGCGGAGGTGGTGCGGCTCGAGACCGACCCGTCGGGCCGGACCGTCACGGGAGTGGTGGTGGACCGCGGCGGCGGCGAGGGCAAGGAGGAGATCTACCGCGCAGACATCGTCGTGCTGGCCGCCGGCGCGGCGAACACCGCGAGGATCCTGCTGCGGTCGGCGTCCGACGCGCACCGGAACGGCCTCGCGAACGGCTCCGACCAGGTCGGGCGGAACTACATGTTCCACATCAGCAAGGCGGTGGCCGGGTTCACCGCCGAGCCGAACGACACCGTGTTCCAGAAGACGCTCGGTCTCAACGACTTCTACCTGGCCGGCGACGGCCGGGAGTGGCCGCTCGGGAACATCCAGATGCTCGGTAAGTCCAACGCCGGCGCGATGAAGGGCGAGGAGCCGCACCTGACCAAGGTGGTCCCGCACTGGAGCCTGGCCGACGCGGCCCGGCACGCGGTCGACTTCTGGCTGACGACCGAAGACCTGCCGAGGCCGGACAATCGCATCACCGTCGACGGGGACGGGAACATTCACGTCGCCTACACCGAGACGAACCAGGCCGCCGCCGCCGGGCTCTACGAGGAGTTCCGCAAGATCTCCAGGCACCTCGGCGTGGCCAGGCACCACGTGCTGCACAAGAGCTTCTATATGAGCATGAACATCCCCGTCGCGGCGTGTGCCCACCAGGCCGGCACGTGCCGGTTCGGCGCCGATCCCGCGACCTCGGTGCTGGACGTTAACTGCAAGGCGCACGAGGTCGACAACCTCTACGTGGCTGACACCAGCGTCTTTCCGAGCATTGGCGCCGTAAACCCGGCGCTGACCGCGATGGCCAACGGCATCAGGGTCGGCGAGCACATTGCTAGTCGGCTCGGCGTGAGCAGCAGCGCCCTGTGGGCCCCGGCGCCAAGGGCCGCGCCCGCGGCGCATCCGTCGTCGGCAATCACCCTCAGGAGATGATGCCAGCCCGTTCCTGGCTGGCAATAGTGAGCGTCAGGCGCAACGGGCACGAGGAAGGACGCGATGAGCCGCGGTTACAGCTCCGTCCAGGGCGAATTCCCACTGGACACGACACCGATGGTCGTCGGTGCGATTCTGGTCGGCGCGGGCGCCCTGGTCGGCATGACCGGCGTCCTCATCGGCGGCCGTGCCCTGTTCTCGGCAACCCGCAGGTGGCTGCGCGAGCTTGACGTGCCGCCGGGGGAGGCTGCCCGGCAGCGGTGGGACCAGACGCGGTCGGCCGCGACAGCTGGCGTCAGGGCCTGGCACCACTACGACGGCGCGCCGGCCCGCGGCGCTCGCCGCCGCTGACCCGCCCGCTGGCATTAACCGGGCGGAACTCGCGTCACCCCCTGGAGGGTGACTCCTGGCCCGAGTTATCCGGCCAGACGCCGACGAGAAGTGCCCGGCACGTGACCGGGACTCGAGACGGACGCGCTAGCTCCGGACGTGCCACGAGCCCCGACATCATCCCGGCTGGGGTGATGCGCTGGCGAGTGCTCGGCTGCGACCGTGAGGCAGGGAGGAGGCCTCGTTGCGGGAAGATCTGGCCCGATGGCAGTTCGCTTTCGTGAGCATCAATCACTTCTTTTTCGTCCCGATAACGATTGGTCTTGCCGTGCTCACGGCGTTGCTGCAGACCGCCTGGTATCGCAATCACAGCCCGGACTACCTGCGGCTGACGAGGTTCTTCGGCACGCTGCTGGTGATCAATGTCGCGATCGGCGTGGTGACCGGCCTGGTCCAGGAGTTTCAGTTCGGGATGAACTGGTCGGCCTACTCCCGGCTCGTGGGCAACGTGTTCGGACCGCCGCTGGCGATGGAGGGGCTCGCGGCGTTCTTCCTGGAGTCCACGTTCCTCGGCCTGTGGCTGTTCGGCTGGGACAAGCTGTCCCGGCGGGTGCACCTGACCACCATCTGGCTGGTCGCGCTCGGCAGCGTGCTCTCGGCGGCGTTCATCATGGCGGCCAACTCGTGGATGCAGCACCCGGTCGGGTACGTGATGAAATCCGGCAAGCCGCAGCTCAACGACATCTGGGCACTGTTCACCAACCCGGTGTGGGTGTGGGGCTACACGAAAGTCATCCTGGCCGCCATCGTCACCGGCGCCGCGGTCATGCTCGCCGTCTCGGCCTGGCAGCTGCGCCGCGGCGCAGCGCGCGAGGTGTTCACCCGATCGGCCCGCCTCGCCCTGGTCGTGCTGGTGCCGGCCATCCTGCTCGCGATGCTGGTCGGCGACGAGCTCGGCGTCATCGAAGCTCGCTACCAGCCCATGAAGATCGCCGCGGCCGAGGCGCAGTGGACGACGTGCCAGCCGTGCTCGTTCTCGCTGATCCAGATCGGCGGCGGCAACAACGACCACACGCCCACACAGATCCTCGAAATCCCCCATCTGCTCTCCCTGCTGGCCACCAACCACTGGAACGGCAAGGTCATCGGGATGACTCCGCTGCAGCACCAGTACGTGGCCAAGTACGGACCGGGCTACTACGTGCCGAATGTGTTCATCCAGTACTGGGGCATGCGGGTGATGGCCTACCTCGCGATCGTCGTGACCCTCGTCGCCCTGTGGGGCCTCTGGCTGTACCACCGCAAGAAGCTCGCCACCTCTCGCCGGTTCCTCTGGACCGCCACCTGGCTGGCGGTGCTGCCGTTCCTGATCAACACCGCTGGCTGGCTGCTCACCGAGAGTGGTCGGCAGCCGTGGATCGTGCAGGGCATCATGCTGACCAAGAACGGCCTGTCGCCCTCGGTCAGCACGGCCTACCTGTGGATCAGCATCCTGGTGTTCGTGCTGCTCTATGGCACGCTCGGCACCGT
>JASHPF010000087.1 GCA_030038295.1 Streptosporangiaceae bacterium | reverse complement strand
CGCCGGCGTGGCGGTGGCGCTGGCCGGCCTCGTTCTGCTGCGCGCCGCCGACCTCACCGCGGCACGGCTGAGCCGGCGGCGGGCCGGCCAGGCCGCGCGGCCGGCGGACGCGGTCTCGGCGGCCTTCTTCTATCCCTGGGCCATGGTTCGCGGGGCGCTCCGCCTCGTGCTGCTCGCGCCGTTGGCGCTGCTGTGCGCCGCGGCGGCGGCCGTGCTCGCGATCCTGGCCGGCGGACCAGCCGAGCTGCCGAAGGCGGTGAGCTACGCGGCCGGCGCCTTGGTGGCCTGCTACTGCCTGGGACCGGGATCGGCCGTCTGCCGCCGGCCGCTCAGCCGCTTCTACGGCCGGACCATCAGGTCGGCGCCCGCTAAGGTGCTCGGCTGCGTGGTCCTGGCCGCGGTCGCGATCGCGGTGGTCGGCGCGGCGCTGACGCTGGCGCCTGGCTACTGGCCGGCCGTGCATCTCGGTGATCAGCTGCAGGCCGCGGCGACCACGCATCGGGAGCTGTCGAACGTGTCCGAGGTGGGCTGGCGGCTCGTGCACTGGATCGAGCGCATCTGACCCCGGCCGCGCCGGATCGCGAGCCCGGCGGCGGGAAGCAGCGCTAGCCCGCCAGCTGTACCGGCTCGCCGACGACGAGTCCAGCGGGTCCGCCTGCGGCCACCCCGCGCGCGTCGCGGGCGTCGGGGGCGTCGGGCAGCGCCGGGACCGTGGCCGGCCGGTCGAGAATGGCAGCGGGCAGCGGCCGCACCAGTCCGCGCGCCACTACCTCGTTGGCGAGCCTGACCCGGCGGTTCGGGCCTTCGGGGATGCGCAGCTTCTGGTAGAGCCGGAGCAGGTGCTGCTTCACCGCTGCCTCGGTGACCACGAGATCGGCGGCGATGTCGCGCGCGGTCGCCGGCGCGACGAAGGCCTCCTCGCTCAGGGCCGGCTTGCACAGCGCCGCGACGACGTCCAGCTCACGGCGGGTCAGCTCGGGCGTCGCCGACCGGCGCGGGTCCGGCTCGGCCAGCTGCTCGGTGGCCAGCCCGCCGACGCGGCATCGCTGCGAGCCGAACGACAGCACGTCGCCGTCCTCGAGCAGCCGCTGCGCCACTACCTTGCCGTTGACCCTGGTGCCGTGCCGAGATAACCCGAGGTCGCTCACGTACGCGTACGCCCCGCGGCGAACGATCTCGGCGTGCAGCTTGGACACGCTCGGGTCATCCAGCCGGACGTCCACAAAATGGCCGCGGCCGATGGTGGTGACGTCGGCCTGCAGTCGGACCACGAGTCCGGTGCTCTCGATCGTCAGATGGGGGATATCGCGGGGGGATCCGGGGGGTCGTCCCCCCGTAGTTAGCTCCGGCATGACGCTCCTGATGTGACCGGTGAGCTAGCTAATTGTCACTTCTGGGATACCCCGGCCGGGGCTGAGTCATGCCGGCCCGGCAGCGCAAGTACACTGCCGAGCGTGGTTGTCGCAGCCTCCGAGCTGACTGATCGCCGGTGAAACACTCGGCTAAGGGCGCTGGGCGGTCGGCGCCCCCCGAAGGCGGACGCGGCAGGAACCGGCTGACGGCCCACCTCCCGTACTGGATCGTGCTGGCCGGGGTCGTGGCCGGGCTGATCACCGTGCGCGGCGGCAACCAGGCGGTCAAGGGCGGTACGTTGGTAATAGCCGGTGCGCTGCTCGCCGGAGCGCTGGCCAGGCTGGTGCTGCCCGAGGAGAGAGTCGGGATGCTCCGGTCGCGGCGGCGACTGCTTGATGTGGCGGCGCTGGCCATACTCGGCGTCGGGCTGCTGGTGGCTGGCCTGATCGTCAGGGTGCCCGGCTCATGAACCGCTGCGGATGCCGGAGCACCGGCTGGCTGGCGTGATGAAGGGAAGCGCAACCGGATGTCGAAGATCAAGGTAGTAAACCCGGTCGTCGAGCTCGACGGCGACGAGATGACGAGGATCATCTGGCACTTCATCAAGGATCAGCTGATCTTGCCGTATCTCGACGTCGAGCTCGAGTACTACGACCTGTCGATCCAGCACCGCGACGCCACGGATGACCAGGTCACGGTCGACGCCGCCAACGCCATCAAGCGCCACGGGGTCGGTGTGAAGTGCGCCACGATCACCCCGGACGAGGACCGGGTCACCGAGTTCGGCCTGAAGAAGATGTGGAAGTCGCCGAACGGCACCATCCGCAACATCCTCGGCGGCGTGATCTTCCGCGAGCCGATCGTGATCTCGAGCATCCCGCGGTTCGTCCCCGGCTGGACGCAGCCGATCGTCATCGGCAGGCACGCGCACGGCGACCAGTACCGGGCGACCGACTTCGTGGTGCCCGAGGCGGGCACGGTGCACATCTCGTTCACCCCGGAGCGCGGTGGCGAGGGCAAGCAGTACGAGGTGGCCGCCTTCGCGGGCAGCGGGGTGGCGATGGCCATGTACAACTTCGACGACTCGATCCGCGACTTCGCGCGCGCGAGCATGCGGTACGCGCTGAGCCGCGGCTATCCGCTGTACCTGTCAACCAAGAACACGATCCTCAAGGCCTACGACGGCCGGTTCAAGGACATCTTCGCCGAGGTCTTTGAGAGTGAGTTCAAGGCCGAGTTCGAGGCCGCCGGGGTCTTCTACCAGCACCGGCTCATCGACGACATGGTGGCGCAGGTGATCAAGGGCAGCGGCGGCATCGTCTGGGCGTGCAAGAACTACGACGGCGACGTCGAGTCCGACATCGTGGCGCAGGGCTACGGGTCGCTGGGTCTGATGACGAGCGTGCTGATGACCCCGGACGGCAAGACCGTGGAGGCCGAGGCCGCGCACGGCACGGTCACCCGCCACTACCGGCAGCACCAGCAGGGCAGGCCCACGTCCACCAACCCGATCGCGTCGATCTTCGCCTGGACTCGCGGGCTCGCGCACCGCGGCAAGCTGGACGGCACGCCGGAGGTGACCGCGTTCGCCGAGCTGCTTGAGCGGGTGTGCGTCGAGACGGTGGAGAGCGGGATGATGACCAAGGACCTGGCCATCCTCGTCGGCGGTGCGACCCCGTGGCTGACCACCGAGGAGTTCCTGGCGGCACTCGACGAGAACCTGCGCGCCGCCATGGTCGCGTCCCGATAAGCCGAAGGAGATCACCCGAATGGCCCGGACAGGAAAGATAACGGTCGTCGGCGCCGGGTTCTACGGCTCAACGACGGCCCAGCGACTGGCCGAGTACGACATCTTCGACGAAGTCGTGCTCACCGACATCGTCGAGGACAAGCCGGAGGGACTGGCGCTCGACCTGAACCAGTCACGTCCGATCGAGGGCTTCGAGACCAAGGTCACCGGGCAGACGACCGGTGCAGCCGGAGAAGGCTACGAGGTCATCGCCGGCTCGCGCATCGTGGTGATCACCGCGGGCTTGCCGCGCAAGCCCGGCATGAGCCGGATGGACCTCATCGGCGTCAACGCCAAGATCGTGCGCAGCGTGACCGAGCAGGTCGTCAAGCACGCGCCGGAGGCGGTGCTGATCGTGGTGTCGAATCCGCTCGACGAGATGACCGCGCTGGCCGCGAAGGTGTCCGGGTTCCCCGCGCATCGGGTGATGGGCCAGGCCGGAATGCTGGACACGGCGCGGTTCTCCTACTTCGTGGCCGAGCGCCTCCGCGTCCCGGTCGGCTCGGTCCGGACGCTCACGCTCGGCTCGCACGGTGACACCATGGTCCCGGTGCCGTCGGCGTGCACGGTGGACAGCAAGCCGCTCGCCGACCTGCTCTCGACCGCCGAGATCGACCAGCTGGTCGAGCGGACCCGCGGCGGCGGCGGTGAGATCGTCGCGCTGCTGAAGACGGGGTCGGCGTACTAC
The DNA here is from genome assembly GCA_030038295.1 of Streptosporangiaceae bacterium. Taxonomy (GTDB): domain Bacteria; phylum Actinomycetota; class Actinomycetes; order Streptosporangiales; family Streptosporangiaceae; genus JAJYUU01. The sequence goes on along the minus strand of JASHPF010000087.1, from coordinate 17,181 downwards.
GCACCCTCCGCGGCCGCGGCTCGGATGGCCAGGGCGGTGGCCGAGGACTCCGAGGCGGTCATGCCGGTATGCACCTGGGTGGACGGCCAGTACGGCATCTCCGGCGTCTACCTGGGCGTGGAGGCGGAGATTGGCGCCACCGGGGTCGGCCGCGTTGTGGAGCGTGATCTCACCCCCGGCGAGCTGGCGGCCCTCAGGGAGGCGGCCGAAGCGGTGCGGACCAAGCAGGCGGACGTCGCCGGCCTGTAGCCGCGCCGGCCGGGGTTAGTCCGCCCGCGACCCGCCGCGGGCGAGCCTGCCGAGTGCGAGCCCGGCGTACAGGGCGGCCCCGTCCGGCAGCGCGGCGTCGTCGAACACGGCGTACGCCGAGTGGTTGAAAGGCGCGGTGAGCGGGTCGGCGCTGGCCGGCACGGCGCCGAGCATCAGGTATGCGCCGGGTACCTCGTTCAGCACGTAGGAGAAGTCCTCGGCGCCAGGGATCGGGTTGGGCGCGGCCACGAACTGTCCGGCCCCGAGTACGTCGCCGACCGTCTGTTCGGCGAACGCCAGTTCCGCGTCGTTGTTGACCGTCACCGGGTAGCCATCCTCGTAGTCGGCCGTCACCGTCAGCCCGTGCGCCGTCGCGATGTCACGGACCAGCCTGAGCGCGCTCGTGCGGATGGCGGTGCGTGAGGCCGGCGAGAAGGATCTGACCGTCGCGTGCAGCTGCGCGTCATCCGGGATCACGTTGTCCGCCGTGCCGGCGTGGAACGAGCCGACCGTTACCACGACCGGGTCGAAGACATCGAATTGCCTGGTCACCATCGTCTGCAGGGCCAGCACGATCTCGCAGGCAGCGGGGATAGGGTCCGCCGCGTGCTGCGGCTGCGAGCCATGACCGCCGCGCCCGTGCACCGTGACGTGCAGCGTGTCCGCCGCGGCCAGCATCGTGCCGGCCCGGCTCGCGACGAGGCCAAGCGGCAGCAGCCCCGAGGCCACGTGCAGGGCGTAGGCGGCAACCGGCCGCGCGCCGGCCGCGTCAAGCACCCCTTCCTCGATCATGAGCCGGGCGCCACCCGAGCCTTCCTCACCAGGCTGGAACATGAAGACGACGCTTCCGGCTAGGTCCGGCTGCCGGGCCGAGAGCAACCGGGCCGCGCCCGCCAGCATCGCCGTGTGCAGGTCGTGCCCGCAGGCGTGCATCGCGCCGGGCTGGCGGGCGGCGTAGCTGACCTCACTCCGCTCGGTTAGCGGTAGCGCGTCCATGTCGGCGCGCAGCAGCACGGTCGGGCCTGGTCGGCCGCCGCGCAGCACGGCGGTCACCGAGCTGAGGCGCTGACCGACACTGACCTCGACCGGCAGCGGGTCGAGCGCGTCGAGCACCTTGCGTTGCGTCCGCGGTAGCTCGAGCCCGATCTCGGGGTCGGCGTGGATCGACCGGCGCAGCTCGGTGAGCTCGGCGGCGATCGCCGCTGCCTCGTCGCGTAGTCCCGCCACGGCGACTTCCTTCCCAGCGCTACGGCCAGCAGTCCCGCCGATCGTCGCGCCAACGCTTTGCCCTGCCCGCCGCGGGCGGCGGGCAGGGCAAATCCCGCTATAGGCGGTCCTGAATGCGCCGCGTGCACGAACAGGCTCGGTGAGTACGGTCCGCCCGGGCGGGCAGACTGCATAGACTATTGCAAATTACCGCGCGGCCGGGTTCCGGCCAGCTGCTGGCGCCGGGGGCCGCAGCGAGAGGCGCGGGCCGAGCTGACGAGGGTCGGGGATCCAGCCGTGAATGGCGTCGGATGGGATATTCTCCTCGTCCTTGCCGTGATCTTGATCGGCGGCTTCTTCGCCGCGGCCGAGATGGCTCTGGTCTCGCTGCGCGAGGGTCAGGTGCGCTCGCTGAGCCGGCGCGGCCGGCGGGGTCAGCGGACGGCACGGCTGGCCCAGGACCCGAATCGGTTCCTGTCCTCGGTGCAGATCGGCGTCACGGTCGCGACGCTGCTGTCCGGCGCCTTCGGCGCCGCGCTCTTGTCGGACCGGCTCGGCAACGAGCTGAGCAGGTACATGCCGCGGGCGGTCGGCGACCCGGTGGCGCTGATCGCGGTGACGCTGGTCATCTCCTTCTTCACGCTGGTGTTCGGCGAGCTGGCGCCCAAGCGAATCGCGCTCCAGCGCGCCGAGCGCGTGTCGCTCATCGCCGGCCCGGTGGTGGACCGGCTGGCGATGCTCGCCAGGCCACTCGTGTGGCTGCTGTCGCGGTGCACGAACCTGGTGGTGAGCCTCGTCGGCGGTGACCCGGCCGCCGCCAGGGGCGTGATGACCGAGGAAGAGCTGCGCGACCTGGTGGCGGGACACCAGGCCCTGAGCCCGGACGAACGGCACATCGTCACCGAGGTGTTTGACGCGGGCAAGCGGCAGATCCGTGAGGTCCTGGTGCCGAGAACCGAGGTCGAGTTCCTGCCGGCCTCGATGCCGCTGAAGCAGGCAGCGGAGATCGCGGAGCGCGCTCCGTACTCCCGGTTTCCCGTTTACCAGGACTCCTACGACGACGTGATCGGCTTTGTGCACGCGCGGGACCTGCTCGACGGCCGGGGCGACCTCGACTCGCACCATGTCGGCGAGGTGTGCCGGCCGGTGAAGTTCCTGCCCATCAGCAAGATGGTGCTGTCGGCGCTGTCGGAGATGCGCAAGGACCGTGCCCACCTGGCGATCGTCGTTGACGAGTACGGCGGCACCGCCGGCATCGTCACGCTGGAGGACCTGGTCGAGGAGCTGATCGGCGACATCCAGGACGAGTACGACACCGACGCCGGGCACGCCCGGCAGCTGCACAGCGGCGAGCTGGAGGTCGACGGCCTCCTCAACCTCGACGAGTTCGCCGAGCAGACCGGTCTGGAGCTGCCGGAAGGCCCGTACGAGACGGTGGCCGGCTACCTGCTCGCGGCCCTCGGCCACCTGCCCGAGAGCGGCGAGTCGGCCGAGGTGGCCGGGCGCAAGCTCACCGTCACCCAGCTAGACGGGCGCCGGATCGCCCGGGTGCTGGTCAGCCCGGCCACGCCGCCCCCGCCCGCGAGCCCGCCGGCCTGACCGGGGCACGCAACTAGACTTCAGGGATGGCGCACGGCGAGCGGGCCAGCCTGGAATCGGGGCCCGTGCTGGTAGTGGACTTTGGCGCGCAGTACGCGCAGCTGATCGCGCGCCGGGTCCGGGAGTGTCACGTCTACTCGGAGATCGTGCCGAGCACCATGCCGACGGCCGACATGCTGGCCCTGGGCCCGTCGGCGATCATCCTGTCCGGCGGGCCCGCCTCGGTCTACGCGCCGGGGGCGCCCCCCGCGCCGGCCGGCCTGCTGACGGCTGGCGTCCCGGTGCTCGGCATCTGCTACGGCTTCCAGCTGATGGTCAGGGATCTGGGCGGGGATGTGCGGCATACGGGAACGGGCGAGTACGGGGCGACCGAGCTGCGCACCGCCGCGGCCGCCGGGGTGCTCCTCGACGGTCTGCCCGGCCAGCAGCGGGTCTGGATGTCGCACGGCGACACCTGCGCCGCGGCACCGCCAGGCTTCACTGTCACCGCGACGACGGCGAGCACGCCGGTGGCCGCCGCCGAGGCGAGCGACCGGCGGCTGTACGGCATGCAGTTCCACCCTGAGGTGCTGCACACCGAGCACGGCATGGCCATGCTCCGGGCGTTTCTCGCCGCCGCCGGGTGCGCGCCGACCTGGACCATGCGCAACGTGATCGAGGAGCAGACGGGGCGAATAGCCGCGCAGGTGGGTGACGGCTCGGCCATCTGCGGGCTGTCCGGCGGGGTCGACTCCGCGGTGGCCGCTGCGCTGGTGCAGCGGGCCATCGGCTCGCGGCTGACGTGCGTGTTCGTGGACCACGGGCTACTGCGGTCCGGTGAGGCCGAGCAGGTCGAGAAGGACTTCGTCGCCGCGACCGGCGTCGACCTCAAGGTCGTGGACGCCGCCGATACGTTTCTCGCGGCCCTCGCCGGAGTCGCCGACCCGGAGGAGAAACGCAAGATCATCGGGCGCGAGTTCATCCGTGCCTTCGAACGCGCCGCGCGGGAGATATCGAGCGAGACTGACGCGGTGCCGTTCCTGGTCCAGGGCACGCTGTACCCGGACGTGGTCGAATCGGGCGGCGGCACGGGAACGGCCAACATCAAGTCGCACCACAACGTGGGCGGCCTGCCCGCGGACCTCGCCTTCGAGCTGGTAGAGCCGCTCCGCGAACTGTTCAAGGACGAGGTTCGCGAGGTGGGCAGCCAGCTTGGGCTGCCGGAGGAGATCGTGTGGCGGCAGCCGTTCCCTGGCCCTGGCCTCGCGATCCGGATCGTCGGCGAGGTGACGGCGGAGCGGCTGCGGATCGTCGCGGCGGCCGACGCCATCGTGCGGGCCGAGCTGTCGGCGGCCGGGCTCGACCGGCAGATCTGGCAGTGCCCGGTCGTGCTGCTCGCCGACGTGCGGTCGGTCGGCGTCCAGGGCGACGGGCGAAGCTACGGGTACCCCGTCGTCCTCAGGCCGGTGACCAGCGAAGACGCCATGACAGCGGACTGGGCCCGGCTGCCGGACTCGGTGCTCGCCACGATCTCCACCCGGCTGACCAACGAGGTGCCGCAGATCAACCGCGTCGTGCTCGATATCACGAGCAAACCGCCGGCGACCATTGAGTGGGAGTAGCCGGACTATCCGGTCAGGTCAGATCGTGAACCGGAGATTGAGCGCAGCCTGGTTCGCCAGGTCGCGGTCGCCGGACACGCGGACCCTGCCGGTATCGAGCTGCTGCTGGGGGTCGATGCGGCCGGCGGCTAGCTGGATGAACGTCGTGGAATCGGTGGCGAGCTCGACGGTGGGATTTTCCACGCGGTCCACGTGCCTGGCGCGGCCGTCGACAATCACGGAGATGTCGCGCTCAACGGGGCCGGTGAGGTGGAAGACGATGCTGGCGCCGTCGGGGAGGCCGACCTTCTTGCCGACGATGTAGCCGATCGAGCCCTCGACCTGGCCGAGCGCGATCTCGGCGGCCGGGCCGCTGTCGTCGGTGGGCCAGTGCAGCGGTGTCGTGATGTCGCGCTCGTGCACCCAGAAGTCGAAGACGCGAATCTCGAGGAACTGACCGTAGGTCTTCTGGCCGACCGGCGTCCAGGACGGTCGCGCCAGGTCGGCCGCGGTGAGCGCGGCGAGGTCGGTGCGGCGTGTGGTGAAGATGTCCGTGATCAGGTCCGCGAAGGCCCGGTCGTCGAGGGTGGCGACTTCCTGCTGGTAGGGGCCGATCCGATCGATCGGTGCGAGTTCGTCGGCGCTGTCCGGTAGCCAGCCGGTCATGACCCGCTCCATCATGCCCAGGTGCGCGATGACGTCGCGGGCGGTCCAGTCCGGGCACAGCGACTGGGTCTGCCACTGCTCGTCGTCCAGGCGGGCGCACACGGACTCGATGGCGTCGTAGCACTGCTGCAGGCAGCCGGGAGTGGTAGCCAGGTCGGGCACGGGTTCTCCTTCGCCGCGAAAATCGAGTGCGCCGACCCTATCGCGCGCGGACGCGGCCCGGTCAGCGCCAGCGCTCGAGCATCGGTTCCAGCAGCAGCGCCTGGTAGCTGAAGCTGGCCGGGGTCAGCGGCAGCGCGGTGCCCAGCTCGATCGGCGTGTACCGGACACCGCTCCACTGGCGGCCATCGCCGATGACCGTGCCCTCGACGTCGAATGCCGTGGCCGGGCCCGGCACCAGCGGGGCCGGCTCCGGGCCGTTCCAGACCTCGAGCAGCAGTCGCTGGCCGTCCGCAACCGGCAGCGGGCCGGTCGGCAGCGTGGCGAGCACGGTGGTGTGCTCCATCGCCTCTTCCTTGCGGGCGTGCCAGGTCCGGAATTCATGCTGGTAGGAGAGTTCGAGGAAGGAGCGCCTGGACGGATAGCCGATGACGCCGACCCGGTCCCAGCCCGGTGAGCTGGCTACCACGGAGGCGGCGAGGCAGAGCGCGGCGCCGACGGAGGCCAGCAGCGGGATGGGCGCGTAGTCGGTGACCACATCGCGGCCGACGGCTGGTAACCCGCGGGGGCTGGTGTCGGTGCCCGGCAGGAGTCTCGTCAGCCCGAGCATGTAGATCGGCCCGTCGGCCCGATCGGCAGCCTGACGCAACCGCGTCACATAGTCGGCGTCGATCAGTCCGTATCTCGGCACTGGGCACACGCTAGGGACGCGCGCCGGGCATGTCAACCTACGGTTCCGTCAGGACACTAGCGGTTGTTCGGGCGGGATGTCGGTGTAGGACTTGCTCGCGGCGAGCTCGCGCAGCCGGTCCATGCCGTCCCACACCTGGGTGAAGGAGTTGAACAGGGGCACGGGCGCGAGCCGGATGCGGTCCGGCGTCCGGTAGTCGGCGACGATCCCGGCCCGCAGCAGTGCGTGGCTGAGCTGCCGCGCGTCGTCGTGCCTGAGGCTCACGTGACCGCCACGGCGGGCCGGGTCGCGCGGCGACGCGACGGCGAAGCCGAGCGGGACGAGCGAGGAGTCGGCGAGTGCGATCAGGTACTCGGTCAGCGCGATGCTCTTCGCCCGCAGCTGCGGCAGGCCGGCCTCGGCCAGCAGCCGGGCGCCCTCCTCGACCGCGACCGCGCCCATGACGTCGGGCGTTCCGGTGAGGAACGCGCTGATGCCAGGCGCCGGGTCGTAACGCGGGCCCATCTCGAACTGGTCGCGCTGGCCGAACCAGCCCCAGATCGGCTGCCGCAGCTGGTGCTGCAGCTCGTCGCGGACGTAGAGCAGGGCGGGGGCGCCGGGACCGGCGTTGACGTACTTGTAGGTGCAGCCGACGGCCAGATCCGCGCCGGCGCCATCGAGCTCGATCGGGACCGCGCCCACCGAGTGGCACAGGTCCCACAGCGCGAGCGCGCCGGCCCGGTGGATCAGGCCCGTCAGCTTCGCCATGTCCGCCAGCGCCCCGCTGCGGTAGGCAACGTGCGACAACTCGACGAGCGCCACGCGGTCGTCAAGCGCCTCGGCCAGCGCGCGCTCGCTGACGCCGTCGTCGATGTCGGAGTGAATCATCCGCAGCTCGCAGCCGCGTTGCGCGGAGACGCCCTCGAGCACATACCGGTCAGTGGGGAAGTTGTCGTCGTCGGTGACGATCACGTCGCGACCGGACCGGTAGTCGAGCGCGGCGAAGGCCAGCTTGTACAGGTTGACGGTGACGGAGTCGCACACGATCACCTGGCCGCTGGCGGCGCCGAGCAGCTGCTCGCCGAGCATGTCGCCCGCCTGCCTCGGCAGGTGGACCCACTTGTCCCAGGACCGCACCAGGCCGACGCCCCACTCCTGGTCGACGATCTCCGCGATCCTCGCCTGGGTTCGCACCGGCAGCGGCCCGAGCGAGTTGCCGTTCAGGTAGATCACGTCATCCCAGCCCGGCTGCACGAACCGGTCACGGAAATGTGCGAGCTGGTCGGCAGCGTCCAGCCCCTGGGCATATGACCGATCTGTGGAGAAACTGGTCACCAGCCCACTGTAACCCGCGTCCTTCGACCGGCCGGCGCCCGCCGTAGGATCGACGGGTGACGGACGACCAGCACGAGAGCATCGCGCGTGTCCTGGTCATCGGTGCGCACCCGGACGACGTCGACTTCGGCTCGGCCGGCACGGTCGCGCACTGGGTGGACTCGGGTCTCGCCGTCAGCTATTGCATCGTGACCAATGGCGAGGCAGGCGGCAGCGACCGGTCGGTCAGCCGCGCGGAGATGATGACAATCCGGCAGGCGGAGCAGACCGCCGCCGCCAAGCAGCTCGGCGTGTCCGACCTGACCTTCCTCGGCTACCCGGACGGCCAGGTCGAGCCGACCCTGGGGTTGCGGCGCGACCTCGCCAGGATCATCCGGCTGCTCCGACCGCACCGGGTGGTGTGTCCGTCGCCCGAGCGCAACTACGCGCGGCTGGGCGTGAGCCATCCCGATCACCGGGCCGTCGGTTCTGCGGCGCTCGACGCCGTCTATCCGGACGCGCGTAACCCGTTCGCGTTTCCCGAACTGCTGGCGGCCGAACGGCTCGAGCCATGGACGGTGCGCGAGATATGGATCGCTGGCAGCCCCGCGCCGAACCAGTACGTGGATGTCACCGACACCTTCGCCAAGAAGGTGGCGGCGCTGGGCTGTCACGCCAGCCAGATCAGCGACCCCGAGGCGCTGGCGCAACGGCTGCGCGGCTGGCTCAGCGCCAGCGCTGCGGCCGGTGGCTTGCCCGAGGGCAGGCTGGCCGAGGCGTTCCAGGTACTGCAGGTCGGCTGACCGGCCACGGCCGCGGCGCGTAGCGTGAGGGCTGGTGCGCTACCGCGGCCCGGCTTAGGTTTGGCCATGCAAGCATCTGGTCGCCGTGGCCGCTGGCCAGCGCGCAACGTCGGATCGTGGGATGTTCCTGGAGGTGTCCCTGCATGACGCACATCACCGTCACAGTCGACGGCGTCAGTTACGCCGACGACGTCGAACCCCGCCTGCTGCTGGTCCACTACCTGAGGGAAGTGCTAGGTAAGACCGGTACTCCCGTCGGCTGTGACACGTCAAACTGCGGTGCATGCACCGTGCTGCTGAACGGCCAGTCGGTCAAGAGCTGCGCGGTGCTGGCCGTGCAGGCGGATGGCGCCGACATCACCACGATCGAGGGCCTCGCCAACGGCGAGCTGCACCCGGTGCAGCGCGCGTTTCATGCCGAGCACGCGCTCCAGTGCGGTTACTGCACGCCGGGCATGATCATGGCGGCCGCGGACTTGCTGCGGGATAACCCGGACCCGACCGACGCGGAGATCAGGGCGGGCCTCGAGGGGAACCTCTGCCGCTGCACCGGCTACGAGAACATCGTGCGCGCCGTCAAGCGCGCCGCGCAGGCAGGAGTGCGCGCATGACCGCCACCCAGCAGGCCCCGGCGGCCGAGCTCGGCCGGGCGAGGCTGCGCAAGGAAGACGCGAGGCTCATCACCGGCCAGACCACCTGGACCGACAACATCAGGCTGCCTGGCATGCTGCAGCTGGCGTTCGCCCGCAGCCCGTTCGCGCACGCCCGGATCCGCGCCGTCGATCTCAGCGCGGCGCGCACGATGCCGGGCGTGGTGGCCGTGTTCTCGGGTGCCGACTTCGCGGCCGAGCAGGGCAGCCTGCCATGCGCGTGGCCGGTCACCGCGGACATCGTGATCCCGGCGCACCCGCCGATGGCGGTGGACGAGGTGCGGTACGTCGGCGAGGCGGTGGCCGTCGTGGTCGCCCGCGACCGGTACGCCGCGGCGGACGCGGTGGCGGCCATCGACGTCGACTACGACCCGTTGCCGCCGGTGCTGGACATGCGCGCGGCCCTGGAGCCCGATTCGCCGAAGGTGCACGAGGCCGGCAACAAGTGCTACGAGTGGGTCTTCGGCAACGGCGACATCGACGCGGCCTTCTCCGGCGCGCCGGTGGTAGTGGAGCGGACCTACCGCCAGCAGCGGCTGATTCCGTGCGCCATGGAGCCCAGGTCGGTCGTCGCCCAGTGGGTCGGCGACGAGGTGACGCTGTGGTCGGCCACCCAGATCCCGCACGTGCTGCGGTTCGCGCTGTCCGCGTTCTTCGCGATTCCCGAGCAGAACGTCCGGGTCATCGCGCCCGACGTCGGCGGGGGCTTCGGGTCCAAGCTTCAGGTCACGGCCGAGGAAGTCCTCGCCGTCCTGGTCGGCCGCCGGGTGGGCAAGCCCGTCAAGTGGACGGAGTCCCGCACCGAGGGCAACCTGACCGTGCATCACGGCCGGGATCAGTGGCAGCGGATCAGGATCGCCGCCGACCGCGACGGCCGTATCCGCGGCCTCGACGTGAACCTGCTCGCGGACATGGGCGCCTACCTCATGCTGGTGACGCCCGGCATTCCGCTGCTCGGCGCGTTCATGTACAACGCCATCTACAAGATGGACGCCTACGCGTTCCGCTGCACCGGCGTCTTCACCACGAAGATGCCGACCGACGCCTACCGCGGGGCCGGCCGGCCGGAGGCGACGTACGCGATCGAGCGGATCATGGACGAGCTCGCGGCGGAGCTCGGCATCGAGCCGCTGGAACTGCGCGAGCGGAACTGGATCAGGCACGAGGAGTTCCCGTACACCACGATCGCCGGCCTGACTTACGACTCGGGCAACTACGAGGCGGCGACGGCGCGGGCAAAGGAGCTGTTCGGCTACGACGAGCTGCGCCAAGAGCAGGCGGACCGGATCGCTCGCGGCGACAAGGTGCGGCTGGGCATCGGCATCTCCACCTTCACCGAGATGTGCGGGCTGGCCCCATCGCGGGTACTGGGTTCGCTGTCCTACGGCGCGGGCGGCTGGGAGAGCGCGTCGATCCGGATGCTGCCGACCGGCAAGGTCGAGGTGGTCACCGGGTCGAGCGCGCACGGCCAGGGGCACGAGACGGCCTGGAGCCAGATCGTGGCCGACCAGCTGGGCGTGCCGTTTGAGGACATCCGCGTGCTGCACGGTGACACCCAGGTCTCGCCCAAGGGCATGGACACCTACGGCTCGCGCTCGCTGGCTGTCGGCGGCATGGCCCTCGTCGGCGCGTGCGACAAGGTCATCGCCAAGGCCAAGGTGATCGCCGCCGCGATGCTGGAAGCGTCGGCCGACGACCTGGAGTTCTCCGCAGGCCGGTTCTCGGTCCGCGGTGACCCCGAGGCGGGCAAGACCATCCAGGAAGTCGCGCTGGCCACCTTCGCGGCGCACGCCCTGCCCGACGGTGTCGAGCCGTCGCTGGACTCGGACGCCACCTACGATCCGGACAACTTCTCCTTCCCGCACGGCACGCACCTGTGCGCGACCGAGGTGGACACCGAGACCGGGTTCGTCACGATCCGGTCGTATGTTGCGGTGGACGACGTCGGGGTGGTGGTCAACCCGCTGATCGTCGAAGGTCAGGTGCACGGCGGCATCGCGCAGGGCATCGCTCAGGCGCTGTACGAGGAGGGCGTCTACGACGACGCCGGCAACCTGGTCACCGCCACGCTGGCGGACTACCTGGTGCCGTCCGCCGCCGACCTGCCGTCCTACACGACGGCCCGGACGGCGTCGCCGGCGGACAACAGGCTCGGCGTCAAGGGCGTCGGCGAGGCCGGCACGATCGCGTCGACGCCGGCGGTGGTGAACTCGATCATCGACGCGCTGCGGCCGCTCGGCATCAGCGACATCACCATGCCCTGCACGCCGGAACGGGTCTGGCGGGCGATTCAGGACGCGAGCGGCACGACTGGAGGCGCGGCATGATCCCGGCAAAGTTTGACTACGTCCGGCCCTCGTCTCTCGACGAGGCGGTGACCGCGCTCGCGAACGGCGGCGAAGACGCCAAGGTCATCGCCGGCGGTCAGAGCCTGCTGCCGCTGCTACGGCTGCGGCTCGCTTATCCCGAGCTGCTGGTCGACGTCGGCGGCCTGGACGACCTGGTCGGGGTCAGTGACGCGGGGGACTACCTGCTCATCGGCGCCCGGACCACGCACTACCAGCTCGTGCACGATCCGCTGGTGGCGCGCCACTGCGGTCTGCTCGCCGAGGCGGCGGCCACGGTCGCCGACCCCGCGGTGCGCCACCGCGGTACGCTCGGCGGCTCGCTCGCGCACGCCGATCCGGCCGGCGACCTGCCCGCGGTGGCCCTGGCGCTGGACGCCACGCTCCTCGCCCGCGGCCCGTCGGGTGACCGGGAGATCGCGGCACGGGACTTCTTCGTCGACTACCTCACCACAGCGCTTGGTGCCGGGGAGATACTCACCGGTGTACGGGTGCCGAAGCTTGACGGCGGGTGGGGCTATCGTTATGAGAAGTTCCACCGGACCGCGCAGGCGTGGGCGATAGTCGGCGTCGCGGCCCTGGTGCGGCGCTCTAACGGCCAGGTGGCCGAGGCAAGGGTCGGGCTGACCAACATGGGCTCGGTGCCGATCAGGGCGGCCGCCGTCGAGGCGGCCGCGGCTGGGGCGCCGGCCAGCTCCGAGGCGCTGCAGGCTGCCGCCGCCAGCGCGGCCGACGGAACGCAGCCGCCTGCGGACCTGCACGGGGCGCCGGACTACCGGCGTCATCTTGCGCGGGTGCTGACCGGGCGCGCTCTGGAGGCAGCGGCAGGAGTCTGATACATGGAGCTCGAGCACTCCTTCACCGTCCCGGTTCCTGAAGACCGGGCGTGGGATGTGCTCCTCGACGTGGAACGGGTGGCGCCCTGCATGCCAGGCGCCACCCTCCAGTCGGTCGAGGGCGATGAGATCAACGGGTCGATCAAGGTGAAGGTCGGCCCCATCACCATGACCTACCAGGGCACTGCGCACTTCACCGAGCGGGATCCGGCGGCCCACGTCATCACCCTGGAGGCGGCGGGCAAAGAGACCCGCGGCGCCGGCACGGCGTCCGCCAAGGTCCGGTCCATGCTGGAAGGCAAGGGCGACGAGACGCACGTGGTCGTCCACACGACGCTGAACGTCACGGGGCGGCCAGCGCAGTTCGGCCGCGGCGTCATGACCGAGGTAGGGGGAAAGCTGATCGGCATCTTCGCCGACAACCTGGCGGCCATGCTGGCGGCGTCCGAGCCGACGGCGGGCACGCCGACCGGGGGTCCGCCAGCCGCGGCCGAGCCGGAAGCCGCACCCGGAGACGGCGCGGCCGACGAGGCGCTGCCCATCGATGTGCTCAACCTGAGCACCAGGGCCTGGAGCAGCCTGCGCAAAGACGGGGTGCAGACGCTCGGCGACCTGACCAGGCGCACCGACCAGCAGCTGCTGGCGATCGACGGTGTCGGTCCGGCGTCGCTGGCCGACATCCGCGGCAAGCTGGCTGACCGTGGCCTGTCGCTCGCCCAGGCACCTGCCCAGGAGGCTGCGGTCGGCCGGCACGCCGCGGATCGCGAGGAACTGGCCGGCGTCACGCCGCTGCGGCCGGCCCGGCACGAGGCCACCCAGCCCGCGGCCGCGCCGCAACCCGCGGGCGACTTCGAGTCAGCAGAGTGGCAGCCGCCGGACAACGAGGCGATCGATCTGCTCGGGGTCGCCGGCCTGCCGGTCCTCAAGCGGGCGGCGCCAGCCGCCGCCGCGCTCCTCGCTGTCCTGCTGGTCGTGTTCGGGCTGCGCCGCCGCCGCGCCCGCCGCCGCTGATCTCAGTCCGGCTTCACGGCTCTGAACTGCAGGAACAGCGGAATCCGCCGCCAGCGGCTGGCATCGGCCGCGGCGGCGGCTGCCGTCGCGGGTCCGACCGGGCTGACCTCGCGGATCGCCTCGATGAGCAGTCCGGCAGCCTCGAGCGCTCGGCTGTATGCCTCCAGCGGCCGGTGCTGGCTGTGGAAGGTGACCTGCACGTCATCCCTGGCCAGCGTCCAGGTCACCGGCGCGGAGTCCAGGTAGGACCCGCTGATCACGAAGGGCGCGTCGGCTGCCCTCGAGCCGAAGTCGCCGGCCGAGTTGACCGGATGCGGTATCGCCGCGCAGAGCCGCCCGGCGCGCCGGAGAACCCGCGCCGCCTCGGCGATGGCGGTCGGCATGGCGTCGATATCGTGCAGGGACATGTAGGCGACGACAAGGTCGAACGTGCCGTCCCTGAAGGGCAGCGCCGCGGCGTCCGCCAGCACCACGGGCTGGCGGTCGTGGTGGGACGCCGCCAGCCCGACCATCGTCGGCGACGCGTCGACGCCGGTCACCGCGTACCCGCTCGCGCGCAGGACCCGGCTTAGCCTGCCCTCGCCGCAGCCGAGGTCGAGCGCACGCCCGGCGGGCGGCGGCAGCAGTCCGAGCAGGGCCGGCAGGTTCAGCTCCTCGTGGGCGTGGTCATGCCCGGGCGTGCGGGCGAACCGCGCCCAGTTACGGGCCTCTGCTTCCCAGCCACGGCGCATTCTCATGCGCTCCAGCCTCGCACTCCCGATAGCGACCGCTCACGTGCCATGGCGACCGTTCGTGGGGTGTAAAACACGTAAGTCGGGCAAAATTTCAGGCTCTACGGTCGCCATAGCTGGACGGCGGTCGTCATCGCCCCACCGAGCGGTCGCCATGGGGTTGCGCGGCGGTTGCTGCGCTCAGTCGAGCGCGGACATCACGTGCTTGACCCGGGTGTAGTCCTCGAACCCGTACATGGACAGGTCCTTGCCGTAGCCGGAGTGCTTGAAGCCGCCGTGCGGCATCTCGGCCACCAGCGGGATGTGGGTGTTGATCCACACGCAGCCGAAGTCCAGCGCCCGCGCCATCCGCATCGCCCGGCCGTGGTCGGCGGTCCAGACCGAGGACGCCAGTCCGTACTCCGTCCCGTTCGCCCAGCGCAGCGCCTCGTCCTCGGAGCTGAACTGCTGCACGGTGATGACCGGGCCGAAGACCTCGTTCTGGATGATCTCGTCGTTCTGGTGCAGCCCGTCGACGACGCTCGCGGAGTAGAAGTAGCCCTTCTCGCCGACGCGGCTGCCGCCGGTCAGCAGCCGGGCGTGGTCGGGCAGCCGCGAGATGAAGCCCGACACGCGCTCGAGCTGCGTGGCGTTGTTCAGCGGGCCGTAGGTCGCGTCCGCGTTGTCCGGTCCCGCCGTCAGCTGAGCCTTCGCCTGCTCGGTGAGCGCGGCGGTGAAGTCGTCGTGGATCCGCGGCCCGGTGAGCACCCTGGTCGCGGCCGTGCAGTCCTGCCCGGCGTTGAAGTAGCCGGCGACCGCGACGGCCTCCGCCACCGCTGCTACGTCGGCGTCGTCGAACACGATGACCGGCGCCTTGCCGCCGAGCTCCAGGTGCACCCGCTTCAGGTTGTCGGCCGCCGCCGCGGCTACCTCCTTGCCGGCCCGGACGCTGCCGGTGATCGACACCATCTGCGGCACCTTGTGGGCGACGAGCCGCCGACCGGTGTCCCGGTCCCCGCACACCACGTTGAGGACGCCCGGCGGCACGAACTCGCTGACCAGCTCCGCCAGGAGGAGGCTGGTGACCGGGGTCGTGTCGGAGGGCTTCAGCACCATGGTGTTCCCGGCTGCGAGGGCGGGCGCCCACTTCCAGACCGCCATCATCATGGGGTAGTTCCACGGCGTGACCGCCGCGCAGACGCCGATCGGCTCACGCCTGATGAACGAGGTGAACCCGGTCATGTACTCGCCCGCGGACTTCCCCTCGAGGACCCTGGCCGCGGCGGCGAAGAAGCGGATCTGGTCCACCATCGGCGGGATCTCCTCCGACGCGGTCAGCCCGATCGGCTTGCCGGTGTTCTGCGCTTCCGCCCGCACGAACTCATCGGCCCTGGCCTCGAGCGCGTCGGCGATGCGCAGCAGCGCCAGGCTGCGCACGGCGGGGGTCGCGTCCCGCCAGCCGGGGAACGCCTCGGCCGCCGCCGCTACCGCGGCGTCGACCTCGGCCGCGCCGGACACGGGCGCGGTGGCGAAGACCTCGCCGGTGCTCGGGTCGATGATGTCCGCGCGGGTGTCATAGGACAGGTCGGTCCACTGGCCACCGATGAAGTTCTGCAGGTCATTAGCCACAACGACTCCGTTCCCAGATAGAAGTGGGTTACCGGCCCGCTGGCGCCCGTTCCTCGCACGCCCACGGCGACCCGTACTCGGACAGCAGGTCCAGGAATGGCCGCGGCGGCAGCGCCTCGGGGCCGAGCACGCCGGCCCCGGACCAGGCGCCTCGGTCGATGAGCTCGAGGGCGACGACCGGGTTGATCGCGGTCTGCCAGACGACGGCCTGCGAGCCGTACTCGGCCATCGTCTGCGCGTTGTCGGCCACGTGGTAGAGGTACACCTCGCGCGGCTGGCCGTCCTTGCCCGTGCCGGTCACCCAGGTGCCCGCGCAGGTAAGCCCCGTCATCTGCGGTCCGAGGGTGGCGGGGTCGGGCAGGCAGGCGGCCACCACGTCCCTCGGCGACACGCTGGCGCCGTCGACCGTGACCGGGGCGGTCTGGTCCAGACCGAGCTTGTGCAGCGTCTCCAGGACGCCGATGAACTCCGCGCCGAGGCCGTACTTGAAGGTGACCCGCCGGGCCTGGACCCAGCGCGGGATCAGCAGGACCTCCTCGTGCTCGACGTTCACGCACTCCACCGGGCCGATCCCGGCGGGGAAGGTGAACGTCTCCGGCTCGCTGAACGGCGCGGTGGTGAACCAGCCCCGATCCGCCTCCCAGATGACGGGCGGATTGAGGCACTCCTCGATCGTGGTCCAGATGGAGAACGTCGGGGCGAACTCGTAGCCGGCCACCGTGAGGTTCGCCCCGTCCCTGACCCCGATCTCGGTGATCTCGCTGAACAGCTCGTCGGCGGCGTGCCGGGCGAACACATCCGACAGGCCGGGCTCCACGCCGATCCCGGCCAGCGCCAGCTTGCCCGCCTGCTCCCACGCCCCGGCCATGGCGAACTGCTCGTCGCCCAGCTTGACGCCGGTCTTGGCGTAGGGCTCCGCCGGGTGCGGCTGGGACAGCGACATAGCCATGTCCAGGTAGTTCACCCTGGCGGCCAGCGCCGCCCGGAACAGCGGCATCACAAACCTTGGGTCGGTCGCGTTCATGAGCGCGTCGCAGCGGTGCTCGGTGAGCAGCGCGGCCGTGGCGACCTCGTCCCTCGCGTCCAGCTGAACCGCCGTGTACGTGGCCTTGGCGGCGGCCGCGCGCTGCGCCCGCGCCAGGTCGTAGTCTGCAATGACCAGCTCGGCGAACGGTCGGCGGGCGGCGATCCGGGCGATCGCGGTGCCGACCCCGCCGGCTCCGACCAGGAGTATCCGCATGGTGGTGATCCTACGTGGGGGGTGCCGAATCTCGCCACGGGACCAGTCGCGATTGCATCTAGATTCAACCGAAATCGTTGATAGCAGGTGTATCGCGTGCTAGAACCGTTGCACGCTGGCGTGCGGCCGACGATACTTTGGCTCTTAGTCGCCGGCACGTTAGCGTTACGTTGAGGCAGGCCCGTGACTCGGGTGTTTCGGGAGGGACGGCGGCGATGGCCACAACTACCGCTGAGCTGCAGCCAGTAGAGGAATACCGGGACAAGGGCCTCAAGGGCAATGCGCTCGGTCTGGTGTCGAGCATTGTCATGGGCGTCGCCTCGACCGCCCCTGCCTACAGCCTGGCTGCGACGCTTGCCTTCGTCGTGCTGGCGGTGGGCCTGAAGTCGCCTGCCGTTGCCGTGCTGGCGTTCATCCCGATGCTGCTGTGCTCAATCGGGTACAGCGAAATGAACAAGGCCGATCCCGATTGCGGCACGACCTTCACGTGGGGAACCAGGGCATTCGGTCCGAA
>JASHPF010000086.1 GCA_030038295.1 Streptosporangiaceae bacterium | reverse complement strand
CACGTCGCCCGCCCGTCCCGGCGGGCGCGGAGCCCGTGGATCCGCCGGCGGCGGGCCCGGCGCTGCAGCCAGGTCAGCGGGACCGCCACGACGCCCCCGGCGGCCAGCGGCGCGTACGGCGCGACGGCCGCCGCTGCCCCGGACACCGCCTTGGTGAGCGCGGGCTGGTCGAAGGTCGCCGGGATCGGCAGGATCCGCCACTGGCTCGGCGGCCAGACGATCATGAACGCGCGGCCGATCACCTCGTTCTCCGGGATGGTGCCGTCGCCCGGGTCGGACGTCCGCATTCGGGAGTCGTCAGAGATCAGGCGGTTGTCGCCCATGACCCAGAGCCGCCCGGCCGGGACGGTGACGCTGAACCGGATAGCCGAGGGCGCGGCACCCGGGTACAGGTAGGACGACTCGTGCAGCGGCACGCCGTTCACCGTGACGAGCCCCTGCGCGTTGCAGCAGGCCACGTGGTCACCGGGCAGGCCGATCACGCGCTTGATGAAGTCCGTCTCGTCCGTCGGCGTGCCGAACAGCCCGGCGATCGAGCTGAACAGCGGCCGCAGCGTGGCGTCGTAGGCACGCACCAGCGGATCCGAGGACGACGGTGTCGCCGGCGGCGCGGGGAGCCACGATCCGGTGCCGTCGAACACGATGATGTCGCCGCGGTGGATGGGGCGCAGATGGTAGACGAGCTTGTTGACCAGGACCTTGTCGCCCACCATCAGGGTGTCCTCCATGGAGGACGACGGGATGAAGAACGGCTGCACCACGAAGGTCTTGATCAACAGCGCGATGGCGAGCGCCACCACGATGAGGATCGGCAGCTCGCGCCAGCCCGACCGGCGCCGGGTTCGCGTGGCCGGGCGCTGCGATGCCGCGTCCGCCGCGTCGGCGGCGGGTCCAGTCGCCCCGGCCGCCGCGGCCGCCGGCGTCCCCCCGCCGGAGCCGCCCTCCGCCAGCCAGTCCGGGCTGCCCTGCTCCTCGCTCATCACGCAGAGCCTATCCCTGCGACGTCGCGATCAGCGGCGGCCATGACCGCTTCGTGGAGGTGGGCCGGCAATGCGAGAACTAGCCGGTCCTGGCCGTATTCACCGGTGATGTTCCGGTAACGGGGCACGTCCGGGGCGGACGCGGCGCCGAGGTAGCCGGCCAGCGAGCCGCAAGCGCCACGGCGAGCGCCGCCGCGCCCGTCGGCACAGCCACGTCAGCGGCACTCCCCCGACCGCGCCCGCGGTTACCGGCAGATACGGCGCAGCCGCCGATGCGGCGCTGGCCGCCGCGTGGCCGATGCCGACCTGATCGAACGTGGCCGGAATCGGCAGAACCCGCCACTGGCTCGGCGGCCACACGATGAGGAAGGCGCGACCGATCACCCTGTTCTCCGGGACCAGCCCGTCGTGCGGATCGGCGGTGTGACCCCGCGAGTCGTCGGAGATGGCGCGGTGGTCACCGAGCACCCACAGGTAGCCGGCCGGCACCCGCACGTTGAACTCGCCCAACGCGCCCAGCGGCGCGCTGTCGGGCTGATTCCCCGGATACAGGTAGGACTGCTCGTGCAGCGGCACCCCGTTGATGGTGATGAGGCCCTGGGAGTTGCAGCACACCACGTGGTCGCCGGGCACGCCGATCACGCGCTTCACGAAGTCGGTCTGGTCGAGTGGCGAGCCGAACAAGCCGCCGACCGCGTCGAACAGCTTGCGCAGCGTGTCGTCGTAGGCCCTGGCGACCGGGTTCGCGCTGGCCGGTCCCGTCGGCGCGGCCGGTTCCCAGCTGCCGGCCCCGTTGAAGACGACGATGTCGCCCGGCTGGATCGCGCGGAAGTGATACACGAGCTTGTTGACCAGGATCTTGTCGCCGATCTCCAGCGTGTCCTGCATGGACCCGCTCGGGATGACGAAGGCCTGAACCACGAACGTCTTGACGACCATCGCGATCACGAGGGCGATGACCAGCAAGATGGGCAGCTCGCGCAGCAGGGACCGCTGATCCCGCCGCTGGGTGACCGGCGGGCTCGCCGGGTTCGCCGACTTGGCCCTCATCCCGGCGCGCCGACCCGTGTGCTACCTGGCGGTGGTGACCTCGCGGCGTTCCCTGATCCTCGCCGCCTTGCCGCGCAGCGAGCGCAGGTAGTACAGCTTCGCCCGGCGGACCCGGCCCCGCGTCACGACCTCGATCTTGTCGATCGCGGGGGTATGCACGGGGAACGTCCGCTCCACCCCGACGCCGTAGCTGATCTTGCGGACGGTGAACGTCTCCCTGGCCCCGCCGCCCTGGCGGCGGATGACCACGCCCTGGAACACCTGGATCCGTGACCGGTTGCCCTCCGTGACCTTGACGTGCACCTTCAGGGTGTCCCCAGGCCGGAAGTCCGGGATGTCGGATCGGATCTGCGCCTGCTCTAGCTCGGCAATCGCGGTGTGCATCGCTGCGGTTCCTCAGTCATCATCAGCGCACGCCTGCGAACGCGCTGGATCGGTCGTGGGTCTGCGCCGGGCTCACGCCCGGCCGCCCCGGGCAGCTGACGGCACGAGCAAGCCAGCGGCTGGGCAGTGCCTTTAGTGTGCCACATCTTCGCTGTCAACCGGAAAGCCAGCCTCGGACAGCACCTCGCGGTCGCGGCGGTCCAGCGGCTCCGGTACCCCCGCGGCGAGCCTGGCCACCAGGTCGGGACGGTTTCGCGCGGTCCGGCGCAGCGCGCTGTCCCGCCGCCAGCGGGCGATCGCCGCGTGATCGCCGGACAGCAGGATGGGCGGCACCTCGCGGCCGCGCCACAGCCGCGGCCTGGTGTAGCTGGGGCCCTCGACCAGTCCGGCCATCGGCCCGCCGGACTCGAGCCGGCCGAAGCCGAACGAGTCGTCGGCGGCAGACTCAGCGTTGCCCAGGACCCCCGGCAGCAGACGGCAGATTGCCTCGGTCATGACCAGCACCGCCGGCTCGCCGCCGGCCAGCACGTAGTCGCCGATGCTGACCTCCTCGACCCGCATGCGGGACCGCGCGTCGTCGGCAACTCGGCCGTCGATGCCCTCGTACCGGCCACAGGCGAAGATCAGCCACGGCTCGGCCGCGTACCGGGCGGCGTGCTGCTGCGTGAACGGCACGCCGGCCGGCGTCGGGATTACCAGCAGCCCGCTGCCGCCAGCCGCCTCGGGCACGGCGCCCAGGGCCCGCACGGCATCCAGGGCATCTCCCCACGGCTCCGGCTTCATCACCATGCCGGGGCCGCCGCCGAACGGCGTGTCGTCCACGGTGCGGTGCACGTCGTGCGCCCAGTCTCGCAGGTCGTGGACCCCGAACGTGATGTCCCCCCGAGCCGCGGCCTTGCCGATGAGCGAGACACCCAGCGGGGCAAAGTAGTCGGGAAAGATCGTGATGATGTCGATGCGCACGGTGCAGCCTCCCGCTCTAGCTGGCGGCGTCCGGATCGAGCAACCCGGGTGGCGGATCGACGCGCAGCTGGCCAGCGGCGAGGTCTACGTCGCTGACGATGGCGGACACGAACGGGATGAGGATCTCCGCGCCGGACCGCGCGCCGCTGCCCGCCACCACCAGCAGGTCCTGGCCGGAGTGCAGCACGTCGTTGACGGTGCCGACCTGCTCGCCGCCGGGACCGACCACGCGGAGCCCGATGAGCTGATGGTCGCGGAACTCGTCCGGATCGGTCGGGTCCTCAAGGTCGCCGGAGTCGACGACCAGCAACGTGCCGCGCAGGTCCTCGGCCGCGTTCCGGTCCCCGATGCCGGCGAACCGGACCAGCAGCCGACCGGAGTGCCAGCGCGCCCCGGTTACCGTCAGCGGGCCGGCCGCGGCCGGCTCGGTCGCGAGGACGACGCCCGCGGCCAGCCGCAGGTCGGGATCGTCGGTCCGGACCTCGACGGCAAGTTCACCGCGGACGCCGTGCGGCCTCGTGACGCGGCCGACCACCAGCTGCATGGCGGCTAGCGAACCTCGTCGGCATCCAGCAGGTCGACGCGAACGTAGTTGCTCCCCGCCAGCGACCCGATCACGGTCCGCAGCGCCCTGGCCGTGCGGCCACCGCGGCCGATCACCTTGCCCAGGTCGTCCGGGTGGACGCGGACCTCGAGCACCCGGCCGCGGCGCAGGCCGCGGCTGCCGACCTGCACGTCGTCCGGGTGCTCCACGATGCCCTTGACCAGGTGCTCCAGGCACTCCTCGAGCATGTCAGGAGCCGCCGTCTGCCTCGCCGGCGCCGTCGCCAGCGGGCTCCGCCGCGGTGGTCTCCTCGGCCGGGGCCGGGGCCGGGGCCGCAGGCGCCTCGGCGGGCTCCTCGGACTTACGTGCCCTCGTGGTCTTGCCGTCGGTTCTGGGTGCCTTCGCCTCAGACCTGGCCCTCGTCTTGGGCTTGGCCTCGGTGTCCGCGAGCGTCTCGGCCACCGCCGCCGCGAAAGCGGCCTTGCGGTCGGCCCTGGGCTCGGCGGTGCGCAGCGTCCCCTCGGCGCCGGGCAGGCCCTTGAACTTCTGCCAGTCCCCGGTGATCTCCAGGATCTTCCTGACCGGGTCGGTCGGCTGCGCGCCGACCGACAGCCAGTGCTGCGCGCGCTCGGAGTCGACCTCGATGAGCGACGGCTCGGCCTTGGGGTGGTACTTGCCGATCTCCTCGATCGCGCGACCGTCCCGCTTGGTGCGGGCGTCCGCGACGACGATGCGGTAGTAGGGTGCCCGGATCTTGCCCAGGCGCTTCAGCTTGATCTTGACAGCCACAGCTGCGGTCTACTCCCAATGAAGGTCGGGCACCTCGCGGCCCGGGTGAGGAGACCAGGCGCGGGCTGCCCCGATGGTGCCGGCGCGGCGAGTGAGAGAGGGCCTCGCGCCACCGAGCGTAGTCACCACATTGTGCCAGACGATCGCGGCCGGGACGTAATCGCGGCGGCGTAACCGCCGCGGCGTCACCAGCGCGGCGCAGCGGACGGCCTAGCGGCCCTTCTTGCCCGGCCGGCCGCGGAACGCCGGTGGCGGACTCGCCTGTCCCGCGCCCTGACCGCCGGCGGGGCTGGGCATCCGGAAGCTGCCGTTGTCGCCGCCGAGACCGGGAAGCGAGCCGAAGCCCGGCAGCGCCGCCGGCCCGGCAGCGCCGGGCCGGCCGAGACCGGCGCCCTGGCCGAGACCGGCGCCCTGGCCGAGACCGGCAGCCTTGCCGGGAGCGCCCT
>JASHPF010000085.1 GCA_030038295.1 Streptosporangiaceae bacterium | reverse complement strand
TTCCGTTGTCTACTGGGTCCCCAGGCCCCTCCCGGATCCAACCCCCCACCCAGCGAGGGCGCGGGCACATGCCGGCCGACGCAGTGTCGTGAGCCGGCGAAGCCGCGCTCCGTCCGCGCGGCCTCGCACGCGACACAGCCTCCCCCGGCACTGCGGCCGCGTCACGGTCGCGGCCGACCACCCGGCTTGCTGGCCCGGTGCTGGACTGCGCAGCAACATACCGTTGATCGCGACGATGTCAACCTGGCCGCGACGACTTATCCGCGGGGGCCGGCCCGCGCTGCGGTGATCACGACGGGCCTGTTCCCTGTTGTCCCCCGGAGTTACGATTGTGGCACGCGCATACGTGTGAGGGCGCCCATGACATAGATGTCTGCGGCAGGCTGCTGTGCGGGATGCCGTCCCTGTCTGCCCGCGTGCGGCGCGGTCAAGCTCCATGAGCAGCGTGTCTGTCGTTGTGCCACCATGAGCATGCCAGTAGCACCAACCTGTCGGGCCGCGCGTACTGCTGCGCGCGGATGACCTACGGCCTGGAGGCAGGAATGTCAGACAATGCGGAGACGCAGGAGGTCTCTGAGTCCCAGATCGCAGTCCACTGGCGCGAGGAAGAGTACTTTCCGCCACCGCCAGCGTTCGTGCAACAGGCAAACGCCAGCGATCCGGCGATCTTCGAGCGGTTCTCGGAGGACAAGTTCCCTGACTGCTTTACCGAGTACGCGGAGCTGCTGACCTGGGACAAGCCGTGGGACACCGTGCTCGACACCAGCAACGCGCCGTTCTGGCGGTGGTTCGTCGGCGGCAAGCTCAACGCCTCGTATAACTGCGTGGACCGGCACGCCGCGGCAAACCCCGACAAGACCGCGATCATCTGGGTGCCCGAGCTCGAGGACGACGAGACCCTGTACATCAGCTACGGCGAGCTGCTGCGGCAGGTGAACGAGTTCGCGGCGCTGCTGAGCGACTATGCCGGGCTGAAGAGGGGTGACCGGGTCACCCTGCACATGCCCATGGTTCCGGAGCTGGCCGTGACCATGCTCGCCTGCGCGCGGCTGGGCGTCGTGCACTCGCAGGTGTTCGGCGGCTTCTCCGGCAACGCCTGCGGCACCCGGATCGCCGACTCCGGCAGCCGCGTGCTGATCACCATGGATGGCTACTACCGGGCCGGGTCGATGCAGGATCACAAGGTCAAGGCCGACGAGGCGGTCGCCGAGGCGGCGCGCCAGGGCCAGCACGTCGACCAGGTGCTGATCTGGCGGCGCCGCGAGGGCGAGTACCAGTCGCAGACTCCGATTGTGGACGGCCGCGACTTCTTCGTGGACGAGGTCATCGGCAAGTACGCGGGCCAGGAGGTCACGCCCGTTTCGTTGAATGCAACGGACTCGCTGTTCCTGATGTACACCAGCGGCACCACCGGGCGGCCCAAGGGCGCGCAGCACAGCATCGGCGGCTACCTCGCGTACGTCACCGGCACGGCGAAGTACTACCAGGACATCCACCCCGATGACGTGTACTGGTGCCTGGCCGACATCGGCTGGATCACCGGCCACTCCTACATCGTCTACGGGCCGCTCTCGCTCGGCACCACGACGGTCATCTACGAGGGCGTGCCCAACTACCCCGACGGCGGACGCCCGTGGCGGATCGCCGAGAAGCTCGGCGTCAACATCTTCCACACCTCGCCCACCTCCATCCGGATGCTGCGCAAGGTCGGGCCAGAGGAGCCGTTCAAGTACCACTACCACTTCAAGCACATGACGACGGTGGGCGAGCCCATCGAGCCCGAGGTGTGGCGCTGGTACTACAACTTCGTCGGCAAGAGCGAGGCCGCCATCGTGGACACGTGGTGGCAGACCGAGACCGGCGGCTTCCTCGGCAGCACCCTGCCCGGCTTGCAGCCGATGAAGCCCGGCAGCTGCGGGCCCGGCGTGCTCGGCGTCTACCCCGTCATCTACGACGAGGACGGCAACGAGGTGCCCAAGGGCAGCGGCCGGGCCGGCAACATCTGCATCCGCAACCCCTGGCCCGGCATCATGCAGACGGTGTGGGGCCAGCCCGAGCGGTTCATCGATGTCTACTACCGCAAGTACAACAGGGACCCGAACAGCAAGGACTGGCACGACTGGCCGTACTTCTGCGGAGACGGCGCGGTGCAGGCCGAGGACGGCTACTTCCGCATCCTGGGCCGGGTGGATGACGTCATCAACGTGGCGGGTCACCGCCTCGGCACCAAGGAGCTGGAGTCGGCGGCGCTGACGGTGCCCGAGGTGGCCGAGGCCGCCGCGGTGCCGGTCATCGACGACATCCGCGGCCGGATGGTCGAGATGTACGTCTCGCTCAAGCCCGGCTACGAGGCCAGCCCGGAAATGGAAGGGAAGGTCGTCACCGCGATCGAGACCGAGATCGGCAAGATCGCCCGGCCGAAGAACGTGTGGATCGTGCCGGACATGCCGAAGACCCGGTCCGGCAAAATCATGCGCCGGGTCATCGCGTCGGTGTCGAACTTCGCCGATGTCGGTGACGTCACCACGCTCGCCAATCCGGAGGTCGTCGAGGGCATCCGCCAGCACGTCCAGCGGACCAAGGTCGCGAAGGGCGACGCCCCGCGCGAGCTGTCGGAGACCGAGCTCGCCGAGATCCAGGCGTTCGGCGACGTCTAACGGCCCGAGGGCACCAGGCAGCGCCGCCGGCCTCGCGGGCCGGCGGCGCTGTGTCGTGCGGGACCGGTGACCGCCGACGGCACGGCGTCCCGGCCGGGTTCGTGTTACAGCAGTTGTTCCTGAGCGAGTACCGGTAACATGCTGGCTTGCGGGCGGGCCAATCTGCGTCGGCAGCGCTGCCAACGCGCATACGGGCGCCGGGCAAATCCGGCGCCGTACACGCGAGTCGTCGTACAGGACGAGGAGTGGTAAAGCCCTTATGCGTGTCCGATCGGCTCGCTCTGCGCCTGGTGCAGAGCTCGGTCAGGTTACGGTCAGTAGCCGCAAGCGCGTCATCCTGATCTTGTCGGTACCGGCCCTCAGCCTGCTGCTGCCGGGGCTGGCTGTCGAGGTCGCGAGCGCGGGTGGAACAAGCCAGGTCACGCGCATCGCGGCCGCGGTAGCGCGATTCCTGTTGTTCTATTCCGGCGTCTTCGCGCTCATCGCGCTGAGCGCCGCGGTCGCCGCGGGCCTGCTGGCCACGGACCGGATCGTGCTCACGCCCGAGCGGCGGATTTTCGCGCAGGCGCTGCACCGAACGTTCTCGCTCATCGGCATCTCGGCGCTCGCGAATCACATCCTGCTCGAGATCCTGGCGAGCCGCGCCCGGATCGTTGACGGTTTCATACCGTTCCTGGCCAGCCGCGACACCCTCTTCATGGGCCTCGGCACGTTGTCTTCTGACCTATTCGTCCTGGTCATCGTCACCGGCGTACTGCGTCGGCGGTTCGCCAGGGGCCGCAGGCAGCTGGTGTGGCGCGTGCTGCACCTCACGACGTACGTCGCGTGGCCGCTGGCCGTGCTGCACGGCTTGCTCGCCGGCCGGTCGGCCAAGCCGTACGTCGACTGGAGCTACGGCGCCTGTCTGGCCGCCGTCGCGATCGCGCTCACGGTCCGGACGGTAGTACTTCTCCGCGGGCGCACCGCACTGCCCGGCCCCGCGGGCGCGGCCGGCCCGCCACGCCGCTTGTCGCACCGGGCAGCGATCACCGACGCGTCAGTCGCCGCGCTCGAGGCGCGGCTTGCTCGGCTCGACCGGCCCGCAATCGGCGCGCGGCACTGGCCGACTCCCCCGCGGTCTCGCCCGCTGCGCGCGCTGCC
>JASHPF010000084.1 GCA_030038295.1 Streptosporangiaceae bacterium | reverse complement strand
GCCGTTCCTTCGCGCCCTCCGCCCGCGCCGGCCCGTCAGACCACCAAGACCCAGACCTAGCGAGGCATGTCGCGTGGCAAACATCAAGTCCCAGATCAAGCGCAACAAGCAGAACGAGAAGGCTCGGATGCGCAACAAGGCGGTCAAGTCCGAGCTGAGGACGTCCGTGCGCAAGTTCCGCGAGGCTGCCAACGCTGGCAACGCCGACGGCGCGGCCGCCGCGATGCGAGCCGCGTCCGCCAAGCTGGACAAGGCCGTGAGCAAGGGCGTCATCCACAAGAACCAGGCTGCCAACCGCAAGTCGGCGATCGCCAGGCGTGCGGGGCAGCTCACCAAGAGCGCCTAGGCTCGCGCAGCACCCCTCGGCGATCCGGCCGCGGGGGTCGCCGGGCGGCTGGCTCGCCGGTTACGGCTTGAGCCGCGCCCCCCTGCGTGTCACCTGGGCATAGCGCGGCCGCCCGAGGCGGACCGCGATCTGGGAGAGCTTGATGTCCAGGCTGATCGCGTCCAACGTCAGCGTGTCCTTCGGCGATCTCGTCGTGCTGGATCAGGTCAGCCTCAGCATCGGCGACGGAGACCGGATCGGCATCGTCGCCCCCAACGGGGTCGGCAAGTCCACCCTGCTCAGCGTCCTGGCGGGCGACCTGGAGCCGGACAGCGGCACCGTGACTCGGGCTCCGGCGACAACCTCGGTGCTCAGGCTCGCTCAAGAGCCCGACATCAGGCCCGGCGAGTCGCTGGCCGCCCACCTCGCCAGGCGCACCCAGGTGACGGCGGCGAACGCCGCCCTCGACGCCGCAGCCGAGGCGCTGGCTCGCGGCGGATCGGGCGTCGATGACGCCTACGACGTCGCGTTGCAGCGCTGGCTGGCACTGGGCGGCCCAGACCTGCCGGAGCGCACGGCGGACGTCACCGCCCGGCTCGGCCTGGCCGACACTCTGCTGGACCGGAACGCAGCCGAGCTGTCGGGCGGACAGCGTGCCCGGCTCGGTCTCGCCACCGTGCTGCTGGCCCAGCCCGACATCCTGCTGCTCGACGAGCCGACCAACGACCTCGACGACACGGGCCTGGCGCTCCTCGAGGCGCACCTGCGGGGGACCAGGGCCGGGCTCGCGCTGGTCAGCCACGACCGGGCGCTGCTCAGCGCCGTCGCAAGCCGCATCCTGGAACTCGACGAATTCACCCGGCACGGCTCGCTATTCGCGGGCGGCTGGGATGCGTTCGTCGCGGAGCGAGACTCGGCCAGGCGGCGCGCGGTCGCCGCCTACTCGGCGTATGAGGCCGAGCGGGACAAGCTGACCGAGGCGGCGCGGCGGCAGCGGCAGTGGGCACGCTCCGGGGCGCAGCGGGCGGCCAATCCTCGCTATCAGGATGATCCAGATAAAAACATCAGGGCTGCGAAGATCTCGGGAGCGCAGAACACCGGCGCCAGGGCCGCCAGGACTGAGCGGGCGATCGCACGGCTGGACGCCGACGCACCCGAGGAGGTCCGCGAGCCCTGGGAGCTCCGGCTGGCGATTGGCGAGGCGAGTCGGGCAGGCGACGTGGCGGTGTCACTGACCGACGCCGTGGTCAGCCGCGGTGACGTGACGCTCGGACCGGTAAGTCTGACGATAGGGCCCGCCGACCGGATCCGCCTGCGAGGCCCGAACGGGTCGGGCAAGACCACCTTGGTGGACGCGCTGCTGGGCAGGGCTCCGCTGGCTGCCGGGCGCCGGTACGCGGGCCCGAGCACCGTATTCGGGGAGCTTGACCAGACCCGCCGGCTGTTCGTAACGGACGCGCCGGTTGCGGAGGTGGTCCGTTCGGCCGCAGGCCTGACCGAGGAACAGGCCCGAACCCTGCTGGCCAAGTTCCGGCTGCGCGGGGACGCAGCGCTGCGGCCGTCGCTGGCCCTGTCGCCCGGCGAGCGAACCCGGGCGGGCCTGGCGGTGCTGCAAGCGCGCGGCGTCAACATGCTGGTGCTCGACGAGCCGACCAATCACCTCGACATCGAGGCAATCGAGCAGCTCGAGCTGGCGCTGGCGGGCTATTCGCGCGCGCTGATCCTCGTGACGCACGACCGCCGCCTCGCCGAGGCGGTCCCGGTCACGCAGACCATCGACGTGACGACGCTGAGCGCGGTGGCGCGGAGGCGGCCGCCAGACGGCACGAGTTCCCCGGCTGTGACGTATCCGGGCAAGGCGTGACCGGCCCGTGCCGCCCCCGCCGGCTTTCCGCTGGCGGCGAGTCTGGTCACGGTGCGCGCGCGGCCACGATCGCGCTGATCGCGCGCTCCAGCGCGTAGGCGGCACTGGTTCCCTCACCCTTGACCTGGACATCGGCCTCGGCGACCGCGGCGTGTGCCCTGGCCAGCCCCTCGGCGGTCCAGCCACGAAGCTGCTGGCGCGCCTTGTCGATCTTCCATGGCGGCATGCCCAGGTCCGCCGCTAGCGCGTTCGGGTTGAGCCCGCGGCCGACGGAGCCGACCAGCGCCAGCGTGCGCAGCCCGGATGCCAGCGCGCTCGTGATGAGCACCGGCGAGGTCCCGGTCGCCAGCGCCCAGCGGAGCTGCGCGAGCGCCTCGGCCAGATTGCCCTCGCAGGCCTTGTCGGCGACGGAGAACCCGGTCGCCTCGGCCCGGCCGCGGTAGTAGCGCGCCACCGCGGCCTGATTGATCACGCCCGTCGTGTCCGCGGCCAGCTGGCTGCAGGCAGCGGCCAGGTCACGCAGATCGGTGCCGACCGAGTCGAGCAGCGCGCGCAGGCCGCCGTCGTCAGCCTTCCGGCCCGCGGTCCGGAACTCCGCGCGGAGGAAGTCCATCCGGTCACCGAACCGCCTGATGCTGGGGCAGTCGACTCGCCGCGCACCCGCGGCCACGAGGTCGGCAACGAGCGCCCTGTTCTTCGCGCCGCCGGAGTGGGTGACGACGAGCGACAGATCTGCTACCGGTGACCCTGCGAGCGTCGTGAGTTCGGCCGCGAGGCTCGCCGTGGCGTCTTCCGCGGACCGGACGACGACGACGCCCGCGCCGCCGAACAGCGACGGCATCGTGAGGGTAGCCAGCTCCCCCGCGGTCAGACCGGCGGCCGGCACATCGTGCACGTCGGCGGGCGCGCAGCCGAGATCGCCCCCCGCCGCATCGGGAGCCCCGGCTGCCGCCAGCGCCGTCGCGACCGCGGCCGCGACCGCCCGCTCGATCAGCAGTTCCTCGTCGCCGACGATCACGGTCACCCGCACGCCGGCGGCCTGCCCGGCCGGATCGCGCTCGTCCCGCGCGCCTCTCGCCATGCAGGCAGCATGCCACGAACCGAGTAATAGCCGAGCCAGCGCGAGAGGAGCCAGCGGCCGGTTCAGCCGCTGACCGGCTCGCCGCCCCGCCAGATCCGAGCCGGCTTCAGACCGTACGACCACGCGAACGCGCCCTCGTGGTCGACATCCCAGGCCACCACGTCGGCCAGCCGGCCAGGCGCGATCGAGCCCCGGTCGTTGGCGCGCAGCGCCTGCGCCCCGCCGACGGTGGCCGCGCGCAGCGCCTCAGCGACGCTGAGCCCATAGTTGGCGATGGCGAGGCTGATGATCAGCGGCATCGAGGTGATGCCGTTCCCGCCCGGCGAGTGATCCGAGCCAAGCGCGATGGGGACGCCGCTGTCGAGCAGCGCACGCGCGGGCGGCTGGCGGCGCGAGTCGGCGACGGTCGCCGGGCACAACACGGCCACGACATTGCTCTTCGCCAGGGCCAGCACGTCGTCGTGGCCGGCACCCAGCAGCAGATCGGCCGAGGCACAGCCGAGTTCGGCCGCGAGCTGCGCTGCGCCGGTCCGCCCGTCGCCACAGGCGTGCAGGCGCGGCTTCAGCCCGGCGGCGCGGCCGGCCGCCAGCACCCAGCTGGCCTCGCGCGTGGTGAACCTGCCCTCGTCGCAGTAGGCGTCGATGCTGTCCGCGCCCGCCGTCGCGGCGTCCGCGCACCACACGCTCACCGCGTCGACGTAGTCGGCGCGCCGACCGAAGTATTCCGGCGGCACCGCGTTCGCTGCGAGGAAGGTGGCGTGCACGCGCGGCATGCCGGGCTCCCGCTCGAGCGAGCGCAGCAGCCGGACATCAGCCAGCTCGCCGTCCCTCGTGAGGTGGTAACCGGTCTTGGCCTCGACCGTGGTCGTACCGCTCTGCAGCCAGGCCCGGAGCCGGTCGCGGACGCCGTTGCACAGGGTCCAGGGGTCGGTGCCGCGCGTGATCGTGACGGTCGACGCGATACCGCCGCCTGCCGAGGCGATTTCCGCCGCCGAGGAGCCGCCGGAGCGCATCGCGAGCTCGGCCCACCGGTTGCCGGCGTACACCGGATGAGTGTGCGAGTCGATGAGGCCCGGCGTGACCAGCGCGCCGCCCAGGTTCTCGACGTGATGCACGTCGACGATGTTGTGGACGACGCCGGGCACGCTCGCAGGCAGCTCAGCGGACGGGCCGACCCAGGCGATGCGGTCACCCTGCAGCAAGATCGCCGCGTTGGTCCAGATCTCCGACCCGGTCCAGAGCCGACCAATGTTGGTCAGCAGTCGCAGTGTCATCCGGCCAAGCCCCCCAGCACGGCCCAGCTCGCCACTTCGATACAGCCCGGCAACCTACGCCAGGGCTGTATGCATGAGTTAGTTTCCATCCGCCGTCCCATGCCGATCGTCCCCCCACGGCCGTGAGCTTCGGGTGCCACCAAGGTGGGTTCCGCCACTGCCGGTGCCGGGCACGGACCGGCTTGGCATGGCACAGAAAGCTGACACGTTGCCGATGAGACAACATATCGGTTGAGTCACCGTATGGCAGAAACCGAAAGAATGTAAAGAGCTTTCGCGACCGACTGACTTACGCCGCGCGCGGGTTATCTTATTGGTCGCGCCGGTCCCGTCACCGCGGCGGCACGCCGACGCAATCGCGTGCCGCTGCGCCAGCCCGGCTTGCGTCGGCTGCGCGATCGCGCCGTCTGGCGTTCTACCTGGCAGGAGACCTAGGGTCGCCGTGACCGTGCCGGTCGGGCGGCCTTTGATTGGGGGCCGCACATTCCGTGTGCACGTGCAGCGTGCAAATGCAGCGCGCCGAATTCTGCGATACAGCGCACGGCTGCGCCACGCTTTAATGCGGCATAGGCGCGGGAACGAACCGGTCCAGCTCGGCCGCGAGTCCGGGCGGCACCCGCGCCGTCAGCTCGGTCCCGTTCCCGCTGTGCGCGACGGCGAGCACCTCGCCCTCGTCGTGCGCCCGGGACAGCAGATCGCCCCGGCTGTACGGGATGACGACGCTCACCTCGCGAAACTGCCGCGGCAGCAGCCGCTCGACCTCGGCGAGCAGCGTGTCGACACCGTCACCGGTCCGCGCCGACACCACGACCGACTGCGGCTCGGTCAGCCGTAGGCCCTCCACCTCGATCGGGTCGGCGCTGTCCGACTTGTTGATCACGACGAGCTCCGGCACGTCCCCGGCACCGATCTCGGCGAGCACCTCGCGCACGGCCGCCAGCTGCGATCGCGGATCTGCGTCCGAGCCGTCCACGACGTGCAGGATCAGGTCGGCGTCGGCCACCTCTTCCAGCGTGGACCGGAACGCGTCGACCAGCTGGTGCGGCAGGTGCCGGACGAAGCCAACCGTGTCGGTCAGCGTGTATGGCCAGCCGGATGGTGTCCTGGCCCGGCGGACCGCGGGGTCCAGCGTGGCGAACAGCGAGTCGTCGACCAGTACCTGCGCTCCGGTCAGCCGGTTGAGCAGGCTGGACTTGCCGGCGTTGGTGTACCCGGCGATGGCAACTGACGGCACCGAGTGGCGGCGGCGCTGGCCACGCTGCACGTCGCGACCGACCGACATCTCGCCGATCTCCCGGCGCAGCCGGGAGATCCTGGCCCGGATCCGGCGCCGGTCTGTCTCGATCTTGGTCTCGCCGGGTCCGCGGGTGCCGATGCCGCCGCTGCCGCCGACACGGCCGCCGGCCTGCCGGGACAGCGAGTCGCCCCAGCCGCGCAGCCGCGGCAGCAGGTACTGCAGCTGGGCGAGCTCGACCTGGGCCTTGCCCTCCTTGCTGCGGGCGTGCTGGGCGAAGATGTCGAGGATCAGCGCGGTCCGGTCGACAACCTTGACCTTGACCGTGCTTTCCAGGCTGCGCAGCTGCCCGGGCGTGAGCTCGCCGTCACAGATCACCGTGTCGGCGCCGAGCGCCGCGACGATCTCGGCCAGTTCCCTGGCCTTGCCCGCGCCGACGTAGGTCGCGGCGTCCGGGCGGCCGCGGCGCTGCGCGAGGGCGTCCAGCACCTGGGATCCTGCCGTCTCGGCGAGCCGGGACAGCTCCCGGAGCGAGTTCTCCGCCGTCTCCAGCGTGCCCTCGGTCCAGACCCCCATGAGGACGACCCGCTCCAGCCGAAGCGCGCGGTACTCGACCTCACTGATGTCCTCAAGCTCGGTCGACAGGCCGGCCACTCGGCGCAGCGCGTGCCGATCCTCAAGATCAAGCTGGCCATCCGCCACGTCCGCATCAGGCTGCAGGCCCGTGCGCGCATCCTCGTGCTCGCCGCGCTCTGGATGCTCGTCTGATAGTGCTGTCATTCCACCTCTGCCGGCCCGAGGCTGGGCTGCTCGTGGCAACGAGGCCAGCCCAGACGGTCCGGAATTCGCTCGATTATGTCGTTTTGCCATCGACCGGGTCGCCACGTATGGCGTCGCGCCCGGCAGTGCAGGCACGCCCCGATCGTCGCACGGAAGCCAAACCCGCACACCTCAATAACATCTGGCGTGCCGCAGATGTGCCCGGCCGGCCCCTGGCAGGCTGCTGCGGACCGGCTGCGGCCGGGCGCACCAGGGGGTGGGACCGCCCGCCAGGGTGTGCGCTGGCGGAGCATGAGTTAGCGTCTGGCGAGAAGTCGGTACCGAAAAGGCGGCCGCAGCGGCCGGGCACAGAGGAGCGTGCGACATGAGCGGCGTGGAGATTGCCGGCCCGTCCGGCGACCGGTTCGACGAGATCCTCACCCCGGACGCGCTGAGCCTGGTCGCGACCCTGCACCGCGAACTCGGCGCGCGGCGGCGCGAGCTGCTGGCGGCCCGCGCCAGTCGGCAGGAGCAGCTGTCGGCGGGCGCCATGCTGGACTTCCTGCCTGAGACCGCCGCGATCCGCGCGGACTCTTCGTGGCGGGTTGCGCCGCCCGCGCCCGGCCTCCTAGACCGCAGGGTCGAGATCACGGGCCCGACCGACAAGAAGATGACGATCAACGCGCTGAACTCGGGAGCGAAGGTCTGGCTGGCCGACTTCGAGGACGCCAACACGCCGCTCTGGGAGAACATGATCAACGGCCAGCTCAACCTCAGGGACGCGCTGGACCGGACGATCGACTTCACCAGCGAGGACGGCAAGGCCTACCAGCTGCGGCCGGACGACGAGCTGGCCACGATCGTGGTGCGACCGCGCGGCTGGCACCTGCCAGAAAAGCACCTGCTCATCGACGGGGAGCGTGCCTCCGGCAGCCTCGTGGATTTCGCCCTGTACTTCCTGCACTGCGCCCAGCGGCAGCTCGACAAGGGCAAAGGCCCGTACTTCTACCTGGCCAAGACGGAAAGCCACCTGGAAGCCAGGCTGTGGAATGACGCGTTCGTCCTCGCGCAGGACGCGCTCGGCATCCCGCGGGGGACGATCCGCGCGACGGTGCTGATCGAGACCATCCCGGCCGCGTTCGAGATGGACGAGATCCTCTACGAGCTGCGAGACCACAGCGCCGGGCTCAACGCAGGGCGATGGGACTATCAGTTCAGCATCATCAAGAAGTTCCGGACCCGGGGACGAGATTTCGTCCTGCCAGACCGGAACGCGGTGACCATGACCGCCCCGTTCATGCGCGCCTACACCGAGCTGCTGGTGAAGACGTGCCACGCGCGCGGCGCGCACGCCATGGGCGGCATGGCGGCGTTCATCCCGAGCCGCCGCGACGAGGCGGTCAACGCCGTGGCACTGGCCAAGGTCCGCGATGACAAGACCCGCGAGTCCCGCGACGGCTTCGACGGCTCCTGGGTCGCCCACCCCGACCTGGTGCCGATCTGCCAGGAAGTGTTTGACGGCGTGCTCGGCGACAACCCGAACCAGCTCGGCAAGCAGCGCCCGGACGTGCACGTCACCGCCGCCGAGCTGCTCGCGATCAGCAAGACGCCGGGCGAGATCACCGAGGCCGGGCTGCGCAACGACGTCAGCGTCGGGCTCCAGTATCTGGCCAGCTGGCTGGCCGGGAACGGCGCCGTGGCGATCTTCAACCTGATGGAGGACGCGGCGACCGCCGAGATTGCCAGGTCACAGGTCTGGCAGTGGCTGCACAACGGCATCGCGCTCGCCGAGGGGCCGACGGTGACCAGGGAACTGGTCGAGCAGATCATCGATGAGGAACTAGCCAGCATCTATGCGCAGCTCGGCCCGGCCTACGACGCGGCCCGGTTCGATCAGGCGAGGTCGCTGTTCACCGAGGTCGCGCTCGCGGACGACTACGCGGAGTTCCTGACTCTCCCCGCGTACGAGCGCATGCCGTAGCGCGCCAGGCCTGCCGACGCGCCGGCGGCTAGCCCGTCTGGCCGCCCACCGGCGCTGGCTCCATCAGCACCTGCAGCTCGGTTACCCAGGTGTCGCGCGGGCCGTCACAGTCGAGGTACAGCTCCCGCTCGAACGCCGTTGCCCGGGCGCCGGTCTGGTCGACCCATTCGTGCAGCGCCCGGAATGCGCTGGCGAACTGGGCCGGGTCGCCACGCACGACCGTTGTCGCCGCCCGCTCGACCACGGGCAGATCGAGAGTGGTCAGCCCCTCGCCGTCGACGCTCACGCCGGCCGGGATACGCAGGGCGGTCGTGATCCGCAGTGGCCGGGTCTCGTCGCCCGTGTCCTCATACAGGGCGAGGGACAGGCCGTCGAACGGGACGCCGCGTTCGGCCAGCGCGGCGTGGAGCCGCGGGTACATACGGTCACACGCCGCGCCGATCTGGTCATAGCTCACCAGATCCGCACTGAGCGCCAGGACACGCACGGGCTCGAGCCTCTTCACGATCACGTCATAATCGGCCACCGATGACTCCTCGAGTTGCGCCAGGCGGACCTCAACCCGCCTGAGCTGCTCGGTCTGCGCTGCCAGCCGGGTGCGCGCTTCGGCCTGGCGCAGTCGGAGAATCCCGCGCAGCTGCTCCACCGTGACGTCGTCGTCAAGCAGCCCGGCGATCCGACCGAGCGGCACGCCGAGGTCGCGCAGGACCAGGATCCGGTGCAGGCGGAGGATCTGGTCGGGTGCGTAGTACCGGTACCCGGTGACCGGATCGACCCGACTCGGCGTGAGCAGACCAAGGCTGTCGTAATGCCGCAGCGTGCGTACCGAGACCTGCGCCATGCGCGCCACCAGGCCGATTCCGTACACGGCCACCACTCAACCAGCTGACGCGACGGAAGAGTCAAGCCGCGTTCTCACGGTGTGGTCTCGGCCGCCTTGCGCCGGCCGCGCTGGCCGGCCGCCGGGTGTGTGTCGCCGGCTCGCCGGGCTTCGGCCCCGACCGGCACCAGCACCGCGGCGGCGACCGGGAACGCGGCCACGGCCGCGAACGAGGCACCGAATCCGATCGAGCCGATCGCCAGCGCCAGGACCGGCGGCGTGGCTGCGGCGAGCGCGTTCTGGCCGGTGTTCTGGATGCCGAGCGCGCGGCCCGCCCAGGCCGAGCCCGCGTACTCGGCGACCGCGGTGAAGGCGAGGCCGTTGGTGCTGACGGCCACGATGCCGCAGGCCACCAGGATCGGCACGGCGGCCGGCGTACCGACCGCCGCGGCCGCGGCGAGCGCGGCCATGCCGACGGCGGTGCTGACCGCGAGAACCCGCATCGGGCGCATTCGGCTGCCGGCCCGGTCCGACCAGTAGCCTGCGCCGAGCCGGCTTGCCGCACCACCGAGCTGAGCGACCGCCAGCAGCCGACCAGCCGCCAGCGCTGTCCAGCCGCGCGCGTCGACGAGGAATACCAGCGCAAACGTCGCCACGGTGAACTGCGGGACGACCAGCAGCGCGCTGGCAGCGTGGATCCGCCACAGCACCGGCTGCCGGTAGGGCGACGCGCGCCGGCTTCTAGGTGCGATGCCCTGTTCACGACGGTGGTCGGCCAGGCGGATCGTGTCCGCACCCGCGACTGCGGCCGGACGGCTCCCTTGCCCAGGGGCGGCAGCCGCCGGTGCCGTCGGGCGCGGCCGGGGCGGATCGCGGACGAGCGCAACCACGAGCACGGCCGCCACCAGGCAGAACCCGCCGAGGAACAGCAACGGCACGGCGGTTCCCCCGTCGCTGAGCGCGGGCAGCGTGGCCGCCGCCAGCGCGACGCCGAGCGGCTGCGCGCTCTGCCTGATGCCCATCGCAAGGCCGCGCTCGTGGCGCGCGAACCAGCCCAGGATCAGCCTGCCGCTCGCGGCGAACACCGAGCCGCCCGCCGCGCCCCCGACCGCCAGGCACAAGCCGAGGCCGGCCGCCCCGTGCACCGACGCGCCGATCAGCAGGACGACACCGGCCAGCCCCAGCCCCGTCGCGAGCACCACACGCTCGCCGAACCGGTCCGCCGCGGCGCCCCAGGCGATGAGCGTGAGCAGCAGCCCGATGGTCGGGCACGCGACGAGCGTGCTGGCCAGTTCCAGCGTGAACCCCTGCTGTCGCAGCGCCGGGATCAGGTAAGCCAGCCCGTACTGGAACGTGCAGCCAGCCGTCATCGCGACCAGTCCGATCACCAGGATCAGCCACCGCCGACGGGCCGGGGCAGCCGCGAGCCCACCGTCGGCGGCCCCGTCCTTCGCGCCGCCGGGCGCGCCGCCTCGGCCCGGGCCCCCGGCAGTGGCGCCGTGCTCTGCGCCGCTGCCCACGTCGCCCCCCGCGCCGTCGCCCACGTCGCGCCCCGCGCCATTGCCCACGTCGCGCCCCGCGCTAATGTCCATATATTGATACTACATATCCATAATGTGAGACAGTTGGCTGTGCCGCGGCCGCCGCGAGATGCTGGACCCATGGACGCTGACGACGGCGCGATCACCAGCGGCGCGATCACCAGCGACGCGATCACCGGCAAGCAGTCGGCGTCGGCCCCGCCGGGCAGCCAGGCTGGCCCCGTGGACGCCGCGCTGGCGACCACGATGTCCGAGATCTGTGGCGCCGACAACGTCATTACCGACCCGCAGCAGCTGCGCACCTACGAGTGCGACGGGCTGACCGCGCACCGGAGCACCCCCGGCCTGGTGGTACTGCCGCAGACTGCCGAGCAGGTAGCGGCGATCGTGCGCCAGTGCGCCGCCCGCGGAGTCCCGTTCGTCGCCCGTGGCAGCGGCACCGGGCTGTCTGGGGGCGCCCTCCCCCGCACGGACGGCGTGCTGATCGTGACGTCGAAGATGCGCAGCATCATCGCGGTCGACCCGGCGAGCCGGCGTGCGATTGTGGAGCCCGGCGTCACGAACCTGTCGGTCAGCAAGGCGGCGGAGCCCTTCGGGTTGTTCTACGCGCCGGACCCGTCGAGTCAGGTCGTCTGCTCGGTGGGCGGCAACGTCGCCGAGAACTCCGGCGGAGCGCACTGCCTCAAGCACGGCTTCACCGTGCACCACGTGACCGGCCTGCAGGTGGTAACCCCGGACGGCGAGCTCACCTGGCTGGGCGACGGCACCGGCGCGGCCCCCGGCTACGACCTCGTCGGCGCGTTCACGGGTTCGGAAGGCACGCTCGGCATCGTTACCAAGATCATCGTCAAGCTCACCCCGATCCCGGAAGCGGTCACCACGCTGCTCGCCGCGTTCACGACCATGGGCGGGGGCGGCGCCGCGGTATCGGCGATCATCGGGTCAGGCATCCTGCCCGGCGCGATCGAGATGATGGACGCGCTGGCGATCGAGGCGGCCGAGGCCGCGGTGAACTGCCGGTATCCCGAGGGCGCGGGCGCGGTCCTCATCGTCGAGCTGGACGGCCCGGCCGGCGACGTCGAGGCGCAGACGGCGGCGGTCCGCGAGATCTGCACGGCGGAGGGCGCTTACGAGATCAGGGCGGCGCAGGACGCGGCCGAGCGGGCCGCCATCTGGACCGGTCGCAAGTCGGCCTTCGCCGCGGTCGGCCGGATCAGCCCGGCCTACATCGTGCAGGACGGCGTCGTGCCGCGGACGGCGCTGGAGAGCGTGCTCGACCGGATCAGCGCCCTGTCGGCGGAGACCGGCATACGGGTCGCCAACGTGTTCCACGCGGGGGACGGCAACCTGCACCCACTCGTGCTGTTCGACGACCGCCGGCCAGGTGAGCAGGAGCGGGCCGAGCAGCTGTCCGGCATGATCCTCGACCTGTGCATCGAGCACGGCGGCTCGATCAC
>JASHPF010000083.1 GCA_030038295.1 Streptosporangiaceae bacterium | reverse complement strand
TTGGACGCGGTGTAGGAGATCTGCGAGGTCGCCGCGCCCAGGATCGCCACGAACGACGCGGTGTTGATGATGGAGCCTCGGCGTGCCGCGCGCATGTGCGGCAGCACGTACTTGCAGCACAGG
The DNA here is from genome assembly GCA_030038295.1 of Streptosporangiaceae bacterium. GTDB lineage: Bacteria > Actinomycetota > Actinomycetes > Streptosporangiales > Streptosporangiaceae > JAJYUU01. Next base: position 5,266 of record JASHPF010000083.1, on the reverse strand, counting down.
TACACCGAGGTCAGGTTGACCTCCTGCACGCGGCGCCAGGCCTCGAGCCCGGTGGTCAGGATCGAGTCGTCTTCGGGCGGGGAGATGCCCGCGTTGTTGAACGCCACGTCGATCCGGCCGTACCGGTCAGCCACGCCATCGAACAGCGCGCGGACCTGGTCCTCATCGGCCACGTCGGCCGCCACGAACTCGCCGCCGGTTTCCTTTGCGGCCGTAGCGCCGGCCGCCTCGTCGATATCGACCGCCACGATCCGGGCGCCTTCCGCGGCCATCCGGCGCGCGCTGGCGAGCCCGAGGCCGCTGCCGGCTCCGGTTACCACGACGACCCGATCGTCCAGGCGCTGCATTACGAAACGACCTCGTTCCCTTAATCGGTGGCGATGAAGACGTTCTTGACGTCGGTGAACGCGTCCGTCGCGTCCGGCCCGAGCTCGCGGCCGAGGCCGGACTGCTTGAAGCCGCCGAACGGCGTCCAGTAGCGGACCGAGGAATGCGAGTTGACCGAAAGGTTGCCCGTCTCCACGCCGCGCGCGACCCGGATCGCGCGGCCGACGTTGCTGGTCCAGATCGAGCCGGACAATCCGTAGGGCGTGTCGTTCGCCTTGGCGATGGCGTCGGCCTCGTCGGCGAACGGTGTGACCGTGACCACCGGGCCGAAGATCTCCTCGGTGTAGGCGGGGGAGTCGGCCGGCACCGGGGCCAGGACCGTCGGCGGGTACCAGAAGCCGGCCCCGGCCGGGACGGTGCCGCGCACCGCGACCGGCGCGCCGTCGGGCACGTAGCTGGCCACGTGCGCCCGGTGCGCGGCCGAGATCAGCGGGCCCATCTCGGTGCCGGCGTCGCTCGGGTCGCCGACCTGGACACGCTGGACAGCGGGTTCGAGCCGGGCCATGAACTCGTCGAGGACGCTGGCCTCGACCAGGATCCTGGACCGAGCGCAGCAGTCCTGGCCGGCGTTGTCGAACACCGCGTACGGCGCCGTAGCCGCGGCCTTGTCGAGGTCGGCGTCGGCGAAGACGATGTTCGCGCTCTTGCCGCCGAGCTCGAGGGTCAGGCGCTTCACCGTGCGCGCGCAGCCGGCCATGATCTGCGTACCCACCTCCGTGGAGCCGGTGAACACGATCTTGCGGACCGCCGGGTGCTCGACCAGGCGCTGGCCGACCACCGACCCCTTGCCGGGCAGCACCTGGAACACGCCCTCCGGCAGCCCGGCGTCGAGCGCCAGCTCGCCGATCCGCATGGCGGTGAGCGGGGTCAGTTCCGCCGGCTTGGCGACGACGGTGCATCCGGCAGCGATGGCCGGCGCCATGCCCCAGGACAGGATCGGCATCGGGAAGTTCCACGGCACGATCAGTCCGACGACGCCGACCGGCTCCTTAAAGGTCACATCGAGGCCGCCTGGCACCGGGATCTGCCTCCCGGTCATCCGCTCCGGCGCGGCCGAGTAGTACATGAGGACGTCGCGAACCTGGCCGGCCTCCCACCGCGCGGCACCGACCGGGTGGCCGGAGTTTGCCGTCTCCAGGGCCGCCAGCTCCTCGACGCAGGCGTCGACCAGCTCGGCGAAGCGGCGCAGCAGCCGCGCGCGGTCCGCAGGGGCGACCTCGCGCCAGTGCTGCTGCGCCCGCACTGCCCGCTGGATTGCCTCATCCACTTGCTCGACAGTCGTCTGCTCGACCTGCCGGACCGGCTGCTCGGTCGCGGGGTTGATGACGGTGTGGGTTGGCATGCCGGTCACAGCCGCTCGAACCCGCGGCGCAGCTCCCAATCGGTCACCGCGGCATCATAGGCAGCCAGCTCCACGCGTGCGTAATTGGCGTAGTGGTCGACGACGTCCTTGCCGAACGCGGTGGCCGCGAGCTGGCTGCCCTGCCACAGCTCGAGCGCGTCCCGCAGCGTGTGCGGTACCTTCGGGCCGTCGTCCGCGTAGGCGTTGCCGGGAAAGGCAGGCTCGAGCGGCAGCTCGTTGTCGATGCCGTGCAGCCCGGCCGCGATCATCGCGGCCACCGCGAGGTAGGGGTTCACGTCCCCGCCCGGCGTGCGGTTTTCGGCCCGCAGCGAGTAGCCGTGCCCGACCAGTCGCAGCGCGCAGGTCCGGTTGTCCACGCCCCACCGGACCGACGTCGGCGCGAAGCTGCCCGGCACGTAGCGCTTGTAGGAATTGATGTTCGGTGCGTAGCACAGCGTCAGCTCCCGCAGCGCGGCCAGCTGGCCGGCCACGTAGTGCTCGCCGAGCCGGGAGAGCCCGTGCTGGCTGTCCCCGGCCAGCACCGGCGTGCCATCGGTGCCGCGGAGGCTGAGGTGGATGTGGCAGGAGTTGCCCTCGCGCGCGTTCGGCTTGGCCATGAACGTGATGCTCATGCCGTCCTGGGCAGCGATCTCCTTCGCGCCGGTCTTGTAGATCGAGTGGTTGTCACAGGTCGTGACCGCCTCGGCGTAGCGGAAGGCGATCTCGTGCTGGCCTAGGTTGCACTCGCCCTTCGCCGACTCCACGTACAAGCCCGCGCCGGCCATGCCAGTGCGCAGCCGGCGCAGCAGCGGCTCGATCCGCGACGTGCCGAGGATCGAGTAGTCCACGTTGTAGCCGTTGGCGGGGTGCAGGTCCTGGTAGTTCTGCGCCGCCGCCTGCTCGTAGGAGTCAGCGAAGACGATGAACTCCAGCTCGGTGCCGGCCAGCGCCACCAGGCCGCGCTCGGCCAGCCTGGCCACCTGGCGCTGCAGGATCTGCCGGGGCGACTCGACCACCGGGACGCCGTCCAGCCAGTACAGGTCGGCGAGGACAAGGGCGGTGGCGGGATGCCAGGGCACCCGGCGCAGCGTGGCGAGGTCGGGCCGGAGCACGAAGTCGCCATAGCCACGCTCCCAGGAGGAGATCTGGTAGCCGCCGACCGTGTTCATGTCCACGTCGACGGCGAGCAGGTAGTTGCAGCCCTCGGAGAACTCATGCGCCACTTCTTCGAGGAAGAACTCGGCCGACAGCCGTTTGCCCTGCAGCCGGCCCTGCATGTCGGTGAGCGCGAGCACGACCGTGTCGATGAGCCCGGTGACGACGAGCTGGCGCAGCTCGTCCAGGGTGAGTAGCCCTGGCCGAGCCGCGCCAGCGTGCTGGTCAGTCATGACTCAGGCCGACAGCTCGCGCTCGATGGCCGCCAGTTCCTCCGGGGTGCCCTGGACCTTGGGCCCGGTGAACCACTTGCGCGCGGACGCGAGCCAGTAGATGCCGGCGAAGCCGATCACCACGAGTACCGCGACGACCGTGTAGTTGAAGTCCGACCAGCTGATCGGGCTGGCCGTGGGCAACATGAACAGGATGGTGATGAAGACCACCCAGATGCAGGCGATGATGCCGACGGGGTAGCTCCAGCGGCCGAGGTGCCACGGACCACGCGCGAACGCCTGGCCCTGCCGCAACCGCAGGTACGTGGGCGCGACGTAGGCGATGTAGAGGCCGATGGTGGCGATCGAGGTGACGGCGGCGTAGGCGGCGTCGTTCCACAGGTAGGGCAGGCCGAGGATGAGCGCGCCGACCGCCGCCAGCCAGATCGCGTTGGTCGGCGTCCTGGTCCGCTTGTTCACCCGGTGCCAGATGGCCGAGCCCGGCAGCGCGCCGTCCCTGGAGAAGGCGTAGATCATCCGCGAGTTGGCGGTGACCGACGACATCCCGCAGAAGAGCTGGGCGCCGATGGCCACCAGGAGCAGCAGCTTGGCGCCGGTCACGCCGATCGCGTTGGCGAAGATCTGGGCCGGTGGCACGAGCGCGCCCAGGTCGGCCGAGTACTGGCTCTTGCTGATCGCGAACGTGATGCCGATCAGCAGGAGCCAGCCGGCGAACAGCGAGACGAGAATCGACATCACGATGCCGCGCGGACCGCTGCGGTTGGCGCCGTGCGTCTCCTCGGTCATGTGCGCGGAGGCGTCATATCCGGTGAAGGTGTACTGCGCGAGCAGCAGGCCGAGTAGCAGCACGTAGAAGATGCTGTGCCAGCCGGTGTCGTTGAACGTGGAGGTGAACACGTAGCTGGCCGATGCGTGGTGGCTTGGCACGAAGGTCAGCACGCTCACGATGATCAGCACGCCCGTGATGTGCCACCAGACGCTGACGTCGTTGAGCAGCGCGACCAGGCGGATGCCGAACTGGTTCAGCATCCCGTGCACGAGCAGCACGCAAGCGAAGATCACGATGGTGACCCAGTGTGCGGTGCTGACCCCCCATTGCAGACTCAGGAAGGCGTTGATGAAAAACGCGGCGCCGAAGTCGATGCCCGCGGTGATCGCGACCTGGCCCAGGAAGTTGAACCAGCCGGTGAACCAGGACGCCAGGGGGCCGTTGCGCTTGGCCAGCTTGGCCGACCAGTAGTACAGGCCGCCCGCGGTCGGGAAGCTGGAGCAGACCTCAGCCATCGACAGGCCCACCAGCAGGGTGAAGATGCCGACGATCGGCCAGCCCCAGACGATGATCGCGGGGCCGCCGGTGCCCATGCCGTAGCCGTAGAGGGTGAGACAGCCGGACAGGATCGAGATGATGGTGAACGAGACCGCAAAGTTCGAGAAGCCCGACATCCGCCGGCGCAGCTCTTGCGCGTAGCCCAGGCGATGGAGGATCTCCTCATCGCTGGTCAGCGCGGTTTCATCGACTGACACGACACGCTCCTAACAGAGGGGGGTAACGGGCGGAAATACGGGTGTTCCGGGGCTTTACAGGCCCGTGAGCAGGAGCTTTAAATGGTCTGTTAACAGACCATTGATGAGCAGGAGCGGTTCCTTGTCAAGGCCCCTGGCGAGATTGCTCGCCGCCGTGGAGGTGACTCGCCGATGACGGCGCCTACGGTCGACCTCACCGGCGTGCTGCGTCCGGTACGCGAGGGCAACGCCTTCGAGGAGACGGTGGAGCGCATGCTCACCGTCATCAAGCTCGGCCTGGTCGGCCATGGCGAGCGGTTTCCCGCCGAGCGGGAACTGGCCGCCCAGCTCGGCGTCAGCAGGCTGACGCTGCGGGAGGCGATCCACGAGCTGCACGAGGCTGGCTATGTCTGCTCGCGGCGCGGCCGGTTCGGCGGCACGTTCGTGACGTACGACCGGCCCGCTCCGAACTCGGCCGAGCTGGCCCGGCTGGCCCGGCAGGACGGGGACAAGCTCACCGACGCGCTGACCTTCCGGCTCGCCGTGGAGAGCGGCGCCGCGGAGGCGCTGGCCCTGCGATTCGCGGCCCGGTCGGGGTCTGGGTCGCCCGCCGGCGGCGTGGCCGTCGTCCGGCGGGCACGGGGGG
>JASHPF010000082.1 GCA_030038295.1 Streptosporangiaceae bacterium | reverse complement strand
GCGATCCGCGACGACCCGTTCGGTCACTTCGCCGAAGCCCGGGCCAGGTGCCCGGTGCAGAAGGCTCGCCTCGCCGACGGTCACCCAGCCTGGATCGTCCTCGGGTATGACGCCGCCCGGCAGGTGCTCAACGACCCTCGCATCTCCAAGGACATGCTCGCCGCCCTGGCCGAGGCCGGCGACGTGGTGGCCGAGGGTCTGCCCGGCCCGGAGTTCTCCCGGCACATGCTCAACGTCGACCCTCCTGACCACACCCGGCTGAGGCGGCTAGTGTCCCGCGCCTTCGCGCCGCCCCGGATCGCCGCGCTCGAGCCGGCCATCCGAGCGATCGCCAGCTGCCTCCTCGACGAACTGGACGCCGCTGGCCCCGATGCCACCGTCGACCTCGTTCAGGGATATGCGCAGCCCCTGCCCTTCCGGGTGATCGGCGAGCTGATGGGCGTCCCCGCACCCGACCGTCCGCGCCTGCACGCCTGGTTCCAGGTACTGCTGACCGGGTGGGCCGGTGATCCGCCACCGGAGGCCGTTGAGGCATCGGACGGCATCGTGGGGTACCTGCGCGAACTGGTCGAGAGGAAGCGGCACAGGCCGGCCGACGACCTCGTCAGCGTCCTGGTTGCCGCCGAAGACGACGGGCTCACCACCCAGGAGCTGCTCTCGAGCCTGTTCCAGCTCGCAGTCGCCGGCCACGACACCACGGCCAGCCTGATCGGCAACGGGCTGGTAGCCCTGTTTGATCACCCTGCCCAGCTCGAGGCGCTGCTGGCCGATCTCGGGCAGCTTCCCGCTGCGATCGACGAGCTAATCCGGTTCACTGCCCCGGTCCCGCATGCCACGTTCCGGGTGACCACCAAGCCGGTGACTGTCGATGGCGTGGAGATTCCCGGCCGCGAACAGGTGCTGGTATGCCTCGGCTCGGCCAACCGCGATCCGGTTCGCTTCCCGGCGCCAGAAGTACTCGACCTCGCCCGCAGCAACGGCTCGAACCTCGGTTTCGGCCACGGGATCCACTACTGCCTGGGGGCGCCGCTTGCCCGGCTCGAAGCCCGTGTCGCGTTCGAAGAGCTACTCAGCCGCTACCCGTGCCTGCGACTCGGCATCGATCGTGACGCCCTCGCCTGGACTCATGGCGACGGCCTCGTCCTGCGCGGTCTCGCCGCACTGCCCGTCGTCCTCGGCCCCAGCCGCCGTCAGGGCTAAAGAGCCCTGCGGTCCATCACAACATAGGAGATGCCATGACCATTACCGACAGTCCCGTCGACAACGGCGTCAACGTCGCCGCGCTGCTTGGGGCCCGCGAGGCGCTGTCCGCCGCCCCGGAAGCGGCCCAGTTCACCTGGCGGGCCAGCTGCACCTGGCGCAACGGCACCCATAGCCACTCAACCGTCAGCGGCTTCACCGGCCTCGGCGCCCAGCAACAGCACCGCAGCACCTACGAGTTCGACGTCGACCACCCGGAGTGCTTCGCGTCTGAGGACAACGGGGCTACCCCGGTGGAGATCGTCCTGGTCGGCCTCGTCGGTTGCCTGACCGCGGGGGTCGCCGCGGTCGCCCAGCACCGGGGCATCCAGCTGCGTTCGGTCTCCGCCACGATCGAAGGCGAGATGGACGTCCTGGGCATCCTCGGCGCCGATCCGAGCGTCCGCAACGGCTTCGAGGCCGTCACTGTCCGGTTCGCCATCGACGCCGACGCCTCCCGCGAGACATCCAGGCGCTGATCGCGCAGTCCCAGAAGCGCTCGGCGGTCTTCGATATCGTGACCAACCCGACCAGAGTGCTGGTCGAGCTGGCCTGACAGCCACGGCCCGGACGTACGCGTGATGCAGGCCACAACAGTCGTCATCGGTGCCGGGCACGCCGGCTTGGCCATGAGCCGCCGCCTCACCGAGCGCTCGATCGACCATGTCGTCCTCGAGCGCGGTGAGGTGGCGAACTCGTGGCGGACCCGCTGGCCAAGCCTGCGGTTGGCTCGGCCGCGCAGGCTCGTGCTGTGGCCTACTCGTCATCGCGGTTCTTCGTAACCTCGACCCACCGAACGCCAAATCGATGCTCGTGCTCGCAGACTGGCGGCGGCCGGCTTGTGCTGGCGTCCGCAGCGGATCCATCGTCGATTGTCGGGCGTGGCAGGGAAAGGATTTGCCGGTGCGCGAGGTGGAATTAACGCGGCGATCGCTCGCTGCGCTGGCATCAGTCCTCACAGCCGATCAGTGGGCAGCGTGCGCGGCAGCCGTGACTAGGGCTCGCAAGACCCTGGCGGGGCGCGTGATCTGGAACATCAATGCGACGGCGACAGGCGGCGGTGTGGCGGAGATCCTGCAGACGCTGCTCGGCTATTTCCTGGACGCCGGTGTCGACGCCAGATGGCTCGTGCTCGACGGCAACGCGGACTTCTTCGCGGTAACTAAGCGCCTCCACAACGCCATCCATGGCTTCGGCGATCCGGGCGAGCTTGGCGCCTCGGCGCACGCGGCCTACTGGCGCACGCTGAAGGGCAACGCAGCCGACCTGCTATTTCAGGTCCGGCCGGACGACCTGGTGATGCTGCACGATCCGCAGACGGCGGGCTTGGTCGAGCCGCTCAGGCGGGCGGGCGTGCGGGTCGCCTGGCGCTCGCATATCGGCCGGGACACACCGAACGAGCAGTCAGTCAGCGGATGGGAGTTCCTGCGGCGGTACATGCAGGACGCCGACGCGCTCGTGTTCTCGCGCCCGCAGCACGCGCCAGAGTGGGCACCGGTCGGCAGGATCCGGGTCATACCGCCGTCTATCGATCCCCTGGACGCGAAGAACCGGCTGATGACGACGAGCGAACGCATCCGGGTGCTTGGCGAGGCAGGCCTGCTGACGATAAACGGGGGGCCGATATCGCCAGTTGTCCAAGGCGCCCCGCCACCCACGCCGGCCGCGCGGCTCGTCGTGCAGGTAAGCCGCTGGGACCGGCTGAAGGACATGCCCGGCGTCATGCGTGGGTTTGCTGACGCGAACCTTCCTGCGGACGTCCATCTCATGCTGGCCGGGCCCGCCGTCGGCGGTGTCCCGGACGATCCGGAAGGCGCCAAGGTGCTCGACGAGTGCCTGGCAGACTGGCAACTTCTGCCAACCGCTGCTCGCAACCGGATCTCGCTGGTTAGCGTTCCCATGGACGACCTGCTGAAGAACGCGACGATCATCAACGCAGTGCAAGGATATGCGGATGTCGTCACGCAGAAGAGCCTGGCAGAGGGTTTCGGCCTGACCGTCACCGAGGCGATGTGGAAGCGGAGGCCGGTAATCGGCACCGCTGTCGGCGGTATCCAGGACCAGATCACAGACGGCCAGGACGGGCTGCTGATCGAAGATCCGACGGACCTGGGCGCGTTCGCGAAATCGTTGCGACGGCTGTTTCGGGAGCCCGATCTGGCCCACGAACTCGGCCACGCCGCGCATCGCCGCGTGCTTGCGAACTACCTTGATGACCGGCATCTGGCCAGCACAGTCGACCTGCTGAGCTACCTCCTCGGGGCATCCTGACGCATCAGGCAGGCGCGGTCGCGGCCCGAGTCGACGCGCAGCGTGCCATCGTTGTCGCTGAATTGGAGCCCCGGCTTGCTGGCGGCCTGCTGCGCGAGGTCGGCGAGGTCCGCATCGGCGGGATCCAAGTCCAGGCGATGCTCTTCGGCTAGCGAAAGCGCGGAAAGGTCGTCCGCGAGGCGGGTCTTGCCGGCGCAAGCCGCGCTGGCAGATTCTCGGATGTTGCCAGGCTCACGGCACAGCACGGCGGAGCCTTAGCCTTGTCCGGAGTCCGCCCAGGTGACGAGGGCGAGCAGTACCGGCCGGACCGGCTGGGGACGGCGACCTAGTCCAGATGGCGCCAGCCCGGCGCATCTGGGCTGTTACCAGCGAGTAGAACTGGGCAGTATTAAGGTGTAGCACCACGAATGGGAATAGACAATGGCCGCAATCGACACTAGTCAGGCAGAATCGGTCCGCCAGGTCAGCGAGCACGAGGCACGCCAGACCGCTGAACAGGCACGAGAATCCGGGTGGCAGCGGCCGAGCTTCGCCAGACAGCTTTTCCTCGGCGACTTCCGGCTGGACCTGATCCACCCGCATCCGCGCTCCAGCGAGGAGGCCGTCCGCCGCGGCGAGGAATTCTGCGCCCGCCTACGGACGTTCTGCGAAGAATCAGTGGACGCGGCCGCGATCGAGCGGGATGCCCGGATCCCGGACGAGGTGATCAAGGGGCTCGCTGCCATCGGAGCATTCGGGATGACGATTGCGCCAGAGTATGGCGGGCTGGGGCTAACCCACCTCTATTACGGCCGCGCGCTGGTCATTGCGGCGTCGGCGTGCCCAGCCGTGGCCGCGCTGCTGTCCGCCCATCAGTCGATAGGCGTCCCGCAGCCGCTAGCACTGTTCGGCAGCGATGAACAGAAGCGGCGCTACCTGCCACGGTGCGCGCGCGGCGAGATCAGCGCGTTCCTGCTGACCGAGCCCGACGTGGGCTCAGATCCGGCCCGCCTCGGCACGGTCGCGACGCCGTCGGCGGACGGTAGCGAATACGTGCTGGACGGGGTGAAGCTCTGGACGACCAACGGCGTGATCGCCGACCTGCTCGTGGTCATGGCCAGGGTGCCCAGCGGTGACGGGCACCGCGGCGGGATTACCGCGTTCGTGGTCGAGGGTGACTCGCCGGGTATCACCGTGGAGCGCCGGAACGCGTTCATGGGCCTACGCGGCCTCGAAAATGGCGTGACGCGTTTCCATGAGGTCCACGTGCCGGCCTCAGGCCGCATCGGAGAGGAGGGTCAGGGCCTGAAGATCGCCCTGACTACGCTGAATACCGGCCGCCTGTCGCTTCCTGCCACCTGCGCTGCGGCTGGCAAGCTTGCGCTGAAGATCTCACGAGAATGGTCGGGCGAGCGCGTCCAGTGGGGTCGGCCCATCGGCCAGCATGAGGCCGTCGCCAAGAAGATCGCGTTCATGGCAGCGACCACCTATGCCGTGGAGGCGGTCGTTGAGCTGTCCAGCCAACTGGCCGACGATGAACGTAACGACATCCGCATTGAGGCGGCACTGGCTAAGTTGTGGTGCTCAGAGATGGCCAGCGCTATGGCGGACGACCTGGTGCAGATTCGCGGTGGTCGCGGATACGAGACGGCGGCGTCACTGGCAGCGCGGGGCGAGCGAGGCGTACCCGCTGAGCAGATCCTCCGGGACCTGCGCATCAACAGGATCTTCGAGGGGTCGTCTGAGATCATGCGACTGTTCATCGCCAGGGAAGCCGTGGACGCGCACCTGTCCGCGGCCGGTGACCTGATCGATGCGAAGCTTCCGGCAGCGCGGCGCGCCCGGGCGGCTGCCCATGCCGGCGGGTTTTACGCTCGGTGGCTGCCGACCCTGGTGACGGGCGAGGGCCAGCGGCCGGGCGCTTACCGGGAGTTTGACCGCCTGGCGGTGCACCTGCGTTATGTGGAACGCGCTAGCCGGAAGCTGGCCCGCGTAACGTTCTACGGGATGGCCCGCTGGCAGGGTCGACTCGAGCGCAAGCAGAGCTTCCTCGGCCGGGTCGTGGACATTGGGGCCGAGCTGTACGCCATGAGCGCCGCATGCGTTCGCGCACAGATGGATGCGACCTCTGGTGCCGGAACTGATGGCGGCAAGACGTCTCGGGAGCTAGCCGAACTGTTCTGCACGCAGGCGCGGCTTCGCATCGAAGGGCTATTTGACGAGCTGTGGAATAACACCGACAACGCCGACTCAGCTCTGGCGCGCCAGGTGCTCGCGGGTCGTTACACGTGGCTGGAGCATGGCATCATCGATCCATCGATCCCTGGTCCGTGGATCACGCCGGTCGAGCCAGGCCCGTCGAAGGCCGAGAACGTGCGCCATCACGTCAGGTGACCAGCACCTAGTGTTTGCCTGTGGGTGGCTCGTGTCAGCTCGTCGGCTCGCGTACGTCCCGGCGGACGATCCAGGACGTGCCTGGCTTGAGCGTTACGACCGCGGCTACTTCCTCACCAAGCATCGGATCAGGGACGCCGATTTACGGTGGCCTCCGCGACTGCCGGGTGCTCGTAGAGAACTTCCTCGACTTCACGCGGATAGACGTTGGGTCCACCGCGGATGATCATGTCCTTCTTCCGGTCGACTATCGAGAAGTAGCCTTCCGGATCCATCGGGCCCAGGTCACCGGGAGCTGGTTCGATCGCATCAGCTCGGAAACCACGTTTGTGTCGAGGATGATCGCGCGGAGAATTACGCAGCGCACGCCAGCTCCTCGCGCTAGGGCAGGTCCAGATCGACTCCGCCGAGCGCGCCGAACCGGTCGAGGAGCATCGTGAATAGTCCGGCGGAGTCCGCGGGCTCGCGAACTACTTCGGCGAGGATCGCGCGCACCTCGGCTTCCATCGACCGTCCGTGACGAGCCACGCGAACCTGAAGGCGCCGCTTTACCATCCCTTGCAGGCAATACTGTCGACAGCGATAGCAGCACCTGAAGCCGCGGGCCGCCGGCGCGTTACCCGCTCAACACGAGGTGAGGTCTGTGAGCGGGCCCGGCAGGTGACGGGCATCAGGCCACAGCCTGCAGCCGAAGCGCGGGCTGAGTTAGTGCTGACATGGCGACGTCAGGCAGGCCATCCACTACGATCCGGCGTTCCGGGAGCACGCCATGGTCGATGGCACAATGGCAGGGAAGGTGGCCTCAGGCCGCCTTTCCACGCCTCAACCAGATTCATCAGCTCCGCTGCTACGCAGGAGATCCAGCGGATGATGCGGGAAGCTGCCACGACAATGACGACCACCGGCTTGGCCACGTGGTGGCTCGCACGAGGCGAGGACGACCTGCCGGCCCCTGGGGAATGGCTCACTGCGGCTGAGCGGAGCCGGGCTGAAGGGCTCCGGTTTGCCAAACGGCGCACCGACTTTCTGCTGAGCCGATGGACGCTCAAGCTAACGGTGGCGAAAGTTCTCGGGTGGCCCGATGATTCGGCGAATCTCGCCCGGATCGAGGGCCGCACGGCACCAAGCGGTGCGCCGCAGCTGCACATCGACGACCGACTCGCTGGGCATAGCGTGTCGCTCTCTGATCGCGCGGGGTGCTCGATATGCCTGGTAACAGCCGACACCACCCCGGTCGGATGCGACGTCGAGCTCGTCGAGCCGCGCAGCGACGCCTTCGTCCGCGATTATCTGACTGACGCCGAGCGCCGACTGGTCGGTGCCGCCGGCCTGGACCGGCACAAGGCGGCCAATCTGATCTGGTCGGCCAAGGAAAGCGCGCTCAAGGTCCTGGGCACCGGCCTCCGCCGGGACACCCGCTCGGTCGAGGTAGCGTTGGCGGAGCTGAATCCGGCGCAGCGCACGTGGTCCCAGCTGGAGGTTCGTACCAACGAGGGCGCCGTCTTTCCTGGCTGGTGGCGGCAGAGCGGCGCCTTCCTGGTAACGGTCTGCTGGCCTGGCGGCGGACCATCGCCTGCGCCGCTAGAGGCTGAATCCCCGATCGACACGATGCGGCCGTCCCACCGCTGGGTTGATCGGCCGATCAGGTAGCCACGCGACCCGTGTCCTCGGCCTTGCTCAGAACCGG
>JASHPF010000081.1 GCA_030038295.1 Streptosporangiaceae bacterium | reverse complement strand
CCAGGCACGCGCGGGCTGCCGGGGCGCGGGCGGAACAGCCGGGTGTCGACGCCGAGCGGGACGACCCGGACGTTGTCCGGCGGCACCTTGAAGTCGCGCAGGATGTCGGCCCTCGAGGACTCCGAGCCGGTCATCACCGGTCCGATCCGCCGGGCGACCCTGGCCTGCATCCGGACAAAGGAGTACCAGCGCCACTTGGGGATCTTGCGCAGGCCGCGCGCGGCCGCCAGCTCGATCCGCCGGTCGACGCTGATCGGGTGGTGGATGCTCGTGACGACCGGCAGCCCGAGCCGGGCAATGCCCAGATTGCCGTACGCCAGCACCTGGTTGTCGTGCACGACGTCGAAGTCGTCGACTCGTGTCCGCAGGGCTCGCAGCGCGCGCAGGCTGAAGGTGAGCGGCTCGGGGAAGTAGGCGGTCCACATGCCTGCGACCTCGAGCACGTCGATCCAGTCGCGGAACTCGCGCAGGTGCGGGGTGCGGAACGGGTCGTCGTCGCGGTACAGGTCCAGGCTCGGCAGCTCGATGAGCCGGGGGCCGGGCTCCAGCTCGGGATACGGCTGCCCCGAGTACACCTCGACGTGATGACCGAGCGCGGCGAGCTCACGCGAGATATGCCGCAGGAAGATGCCCTGGCCACCACAGTGCGGCTTGCTCCGGTAGGACAGCAGGCAGACCCGCAGGGGAGCGTCGGTCCGCGCTGCTCGCCCGGGCCCTGGCTGCCACTCGCCGGCCGCTGCGGTGCTCACGCAGTTCGCGCCTCCTCGTTCGCCACTGGCGGCCCGACGACGGACGACCCGCGTGAACCAATGCTGCGCACCATACCAAGCGAGTCACTCGCGTTTCCGCTAACCCCACTCGCAAGCCGGTCTGTCCCGCCCGGACGCGTGTCTGTAAGCTGCCGCGACGTAGGAGAAACGACGGAGGCTCCGCTGACTCGACGCGCGCTGATCACGGGTATCACCGGGCAGGACGGCTCTTATCTCGCCGAGCACCTGGTCGACCTCGGGTACGAGGTGTGGGGCCTGGTACGCGGCCAGGCGAACCCGCCGGTCCGGCATCTGCGTCAGCTGCGCGGCGACGTCCGGCTGATCCGCGGCGATCTGCTCGACCAGGGCAGCCTCATCTCCGCGGTGGAGCGCGTGCAGCCCGACGAGGTGTACAACCTCGCGGCGATCTCGTACGTGCCGATGTCCTGGCAGCAGGCCGAGCTCACCGGCGAGGTCACCGGTCTCGGCGTGCTGCGGGTACTCGAGGCCATCCGGGTCTGCAGCGGGATCAGCGCCTCGCGCAGCCCTGGCCGGGGTCAGATCCGGTTCTACCAGGCGTCCACGTCGGAGATGTTCGGGATGGTGCGCGAGTCGCCGCAGACGGAGGAGACACCGTTCCATCCGCGCAGCCCGTACGGCGTGGCGAAGGTATACGGCCACTTCCTGACGCAGAACTACCGCGAGTCTTACGGCATGTACGCCGTGTCCGGGATCATGTTCAACCACGAGTCGCCACGTCGCGGCACGGAGTTCGTGACCCGCAAGGTCTCGCTCGGCGTCGCGAAGATCAAGCTCGGCTACGAACGCCAGCTTCGGCTCGGCAACCTGACCGCGAGCCGCGACTGGGGCTTCGCGGGCGACTACGTACGCGCCATGCAGCTGATGCTGACCCAGGACGAGCCGGCCGACTACGTCATCGGCACCGGCGTGACGCACACGGTGGAGGAGCTGGTCGATGCCGCGTTCCGCACCGCGGGGCTCAACTGGCGGGACCACGTGGTGACCGACGCGGCGTTCATCCGGCCGGCCGAGGTGGACCGGTTGTGTGCCGACTCCAGCAAGGCTCGCGACGAGCTCGGCTGGGAGCCCAAGATCGGGTTCGACGAGCTGGTCACGATGATGGTCGAGGCAGACCTGCGGCTGCTAGCGGCCGGCGCGCACGCGAGCGAGGAGTTCGCGGACGCCTGGTAGCGCGCCGCGGCCTCCGGTTAGGCCCGGGCCACCGGTCGGTCAGCCCCGGCCGCAGCCAGCTAGCCGCGGCCGACGAGCGTGCCGATCCCGTAGGTCAGCCCGGCGGCGACGGCCGCGAGCGCGAGCTGGCGCAGCGCGCCCCGCCAGAACGGCCGCGCCGTGATCCTGGCCACCAGTCCCCCGCCGGCGAACGCGGCGACGGCGGCCACGATGACCGAGGCCGCGAGCACGTCAAAGCCGAGCAGGTACGGCAGCAGCGGGATGAGCGCGCCGACCGCGAACGTCAGCAGCGAGGCACCGGCGGCGGTCACCGGCGACGGCAGCTCGTGCGGGTCGATGCCGAGTTCCTCGCGCACGTGCACCCGCAGCGCGTCGTCCGGCCGCTCCGAGATCTGCCTGGCAACCTCCTCAGCCAGCGCCGGGTCCACCCCGCGCATCCGGTACGTCGCGGCCAGCTCGGCCTGCTCACCGACCGGGTTGTGCTCGAGCTCGTGCCGCTCCTTGGCGACCTCGGACCCGACGAGCTCGTTCTGCGAGGAGACGGAGACGAACTCGCCGGCCGCCATCGAGAACGCGCCGGCCGCGAGCCCGGCCAGGCCGGTCAGGACGATGGTGTGCTGGGACAACCCGCCGCCGCCGACGCCGGAGATCAGCGACACGTTGGTCACCAGGCCGTCCATGGCTCCGAACACCGACGGCCGCAGCCAGCCGCCGGACACGTCGCGGTGCTGGTGGCCGATCGCGCCGTGCTGCTCGGCGGCAGTCAGCCCACGCCGACCGCGCGCCGGCCGGCCGATGGCCCGGCGTTCCGTCCGGGGCTCCGGGTCGCTCGCTGCCATAACAGAGTGCCTAGTCCTGTTCGTCGGATCCGTGCCGCACGGCGCAGCTGCACCAGGATAGGGAACGGGCTCGTGTGCTGCTGCGGACGTGCGTCCCTCGCGGCCGATCTGGCCGCTGGGTCCACGTCGAGATCTCGGCCCTGCGGCTTCCATTATCGCAGCCAGCGATCGCGCCGCGCGGCCGCCGGGCCCGGCGAGGCGGTCGCCAGGCCCGGAGTTGCCCTGGCGGCCGCTAGCCGGGTGAGCGGGCCGGCCGGGTCGGCAGCCCGGCCGCCTGCCACGCCTGGAAGCCGCCGTCCAGGTCCGTCGCGTCCAGCCCGATTCGCCGCAGCGAGGCCGCGGCCAGCGACGACGCGTACCCTTCCGAGCACATCACGATGATCGTCACGTCGGGCCTGGCCAGCGCCGCGATCCGTGCGTCGCTGCGCGGATCGAGGCGCCACTCGAGCACGTTGCGCCCGATGATGATCGCCCCTGGCACTTCGCCCTCGGCAGTCCGCTGCTCGAGCGGCCGGATGTCGACCAGGGCGGCACCGTGGGTCAGCGCGGCCAGGGCTGCGTCGGGCCGCAGCCGGCGCAGCCCGCTGCGCGCGTCGGCCAGTAGCCGGTCGATGCCGCCCGAGCCGTCGGGCCCGTCGATGGCGACCGTTTCCCTCGCCACCAGGCCCCAGTCGGTGGCGGCGTAGTAGGTCATCGCGACCAGCGGCGGCGAGTAGGCATGGATGCTCGTGGCCGATCCGGTGCCGCCGTGGCCGACGTTATGCACGTGGCCAGGTCCGAAGGCGACGGCCTGACCCTGGCCCAGCCGGCGGTGACTGAGCCGGCCGCTCGGCGCGCGGTAGTACTCGAGCAGGCTGCCTTCCGCGACCGCGAGCGAACCGGACGAGCCACCGTGGTCGTGCCAGTCGGTGTCCTGGCCACGCTCCCAGGCGAGCAGCCAGACGTCATACGACCGCGACCGGTGCAGCGGCAGGTACCAGCGCACCTCGGGATCGCGCACCACGAGGTCGGCCCACAGCTCGCGACGCACGGCCAGCGCCGCGGTGACCGATCGCAGCTCGCTCGCCGTGAGCCGGGCGGCCGTCGGGACCAGCTGGCAGACCGCGTCGTGAATCGCCTGCTGACGCGCCGGACCGAGACCCGAACCCGGCCGCGTGCCTGGCTGGCCTGACATCCCGGCGTGGGCCGGCCGGCCCGCCGGGCCTGGCGTTGTCGCAGCGATGGTCACGGGTGCCTCCTGCCGTTGCGCGCCCTCACGTCCGCGGCCGGCCGTGCTTGGGTGTCACGGCGGCACTGCCGGCATTATCCCTAGTATACTGACCAGATGACTAGGGTAGTCTCACGGTCCCGCCGACTTGCACCGGCCCGCAGGGAGGTCACAGCCTGGTGTCAGATCGCCGCGGACGAGCGGTCGCGGTTTAGGCTGGCAATCCCTGAGGCATTGAGCGCGCCTTCGGTCCGGCCGGCGTTTCCGGCCGGACCGCCCGCGCTGGCGCACCGGCGAGCGGTGCACATCTGGCCGCGCGTTCCCCACACCGAGAGGCCGAGCGCCGTTGATCACCTTCGAGGCCGTGACCAAGCGGTATCCGGACGGCACCGTCGCGGTCGACTCGCTGGACCTGGATGTCCCCGACGGCAGGGTGATGGTGCTGGTGGGGCCTAGCGGCTGCGGCAAGACGACGACCCTGCGGATGATTAACCGGCTCGTCGAGCCGACGGCGGGCCGCGTGCTGATCGATGGCAGAAACGTCGCCGACTCTGATCCGTCGAAGCTGCGCCGCGGTATCGGCTACGTCATTCAGCAGACCGGTCTGTTCCCGCACCGGACGGTCGAGGACAACATCGCGACCGTGCCGCTGCTGATCGGCTGGAAGAAGGCCAGCGCCAGGGCGCGGGCGCGCGAGCTGATGGACCTGGTCGGCCTCGACCCGGCCGCGCTGGCCAGGCGGTACCCCTACCAGCTATCGGGCGGCCAGCAGCAGCGGGTCGGCGTCGCCAGGGCGCTCGCGGCCGATCCCCCGGTGCTGCTGATGGACGAGCCGTTCAGTGCCGTCGACCCCATTGTCAGAGCTGCACTGCAGGATGAGCTCATCCGGCTGCAGGCGGAGCTGCACAAGACGGTCGTGCTGGTCACCCACGACGTGGAGGAAGCCATCAAGGTCGGTGATCTGGTCGCGGTCTTCCGGCCCGGCGGGCACCTGGCTCAGGTAGACACGCCCGAGCGGCTCCTCGGCGCGCCCGCCGACGACTACGTGCGCGACTTCGTCGGCTTCGACCGGGGCATCCGCCGGCTGTCCTTCTTCCCCGCTGCCGGTCTCGATCTCGCCACCGACACCGTCCTTACGGCCGCGACGACGTTCGCCGACGCGATCACTGCCGGGCATCGGGCGGGCGAGCCGTGGCTGCTCGTCGCCGGCGCCGACGGTCGGCCGCTGGGCTGGGCGGCGGTGGCCGACCTGAAGGCGGGCTCGCCGGCGGCCGCGCTGGCGGACGCGCAGCTCGCGCCCGTCGGGCACACGTTCCGGCCCGACACCGACTCGCTGCGGGCCGCGCTGGACGCGACGATCCTCTCCCGCACCGAGCGCGCCGTGGGGGTGGACGCGAGCGGGCGGGCTATCGGCACGACCAGCTACGAACGGCTGCGAGACGCGATCAGGGCCGCCGAGGACGCCGCGGAAGCCGGCGCCGAGATGGTCAGGCAGACCGCGGGCGAGGCACGCTGACATGCAGTGGTCCTGGATCCCGCAGAACTGGTCGATCATCTGGCCGTACACGCTGGACAATCTGCTGCTCGGGCTCGTGCCGCCGCTGATCGGGCTGGTGATCTCCCTGCCGGTCGGCATCGCGTGCGTCGCCAAGCGCTGGCTGTACCCGCCGGTGCTGTCGGTGGCCAGCGCGCTCTACGCGCTGCCCTCGCTGGCGCTGTTCGTGGTGCTGATCGACTACACCGGCCTCGGCAATCTCACGGTCATCATCCCGCTGACGCTCTTCTCGCTGTGCGTGCTGCTGCCGAACGTGGTCGACGGCCTGCGCAGCGTGCAGGAACCGGTCCGGCAGGCGGCGACGGCGATGGGCTTCGGTCAGCTGCGCCGGCTGGTCCAGGTCGAACTGCCCCTGGCGGTGCCGGTGGTGATCGCCGGGCTGCGAATCGCCGTGGTGTCGAGCATCAGCCTCGCTAGCCTCGGCCAGCTCATCGGGGTCAGCAGCCTGGGCTATTTCTTCATCGACGGGCTGCAGCGGGACTTCCCGACCGAGATCTACGTCGGCCTGGCGCTGACCCTGCTGCTGGCGCTGGTGTGCGACGTGATCCTCGTCGCCGCCCGGACGGTGCTGACCCCCTGGGCCCGCGGCCGCGCCATCGCACCCGGCCCGCTGGCGGCCGGGCCGCCACTGGCGATCGGCGCGCCATGAGCTTCCTGACCTTCGCCTGGGACTGGCTCAGGTCGCCGCAGCAGTGGCAGGGCTCGGATGGCATCCCGATCCGGATCCTGCAGCATCTCTACTACAGCGGCCTGTCGCTGCTGATTGCCGCGCTGATCGCCGTGCCGGTCGGCCTGCTCATCGGCCACCACCGCCGCGGCGGCTTTGTCGCCGTCAACGTCGCCAATATCTGGCGGGCCATCCCCACGCTCGGGCTGCTGATCCTCGTCGTCGTGCTGGTAGGCCTGGGCGTGCTCGCCTGGCTCATTCCGCTCGTGGTGCTGGCCATCCCGCCGATCCTGGTCAACACGTACGAGGGCGTCGTCGGGGTAGACCCGGAGCTGAAGGATGCCGCGCGCGGCATGGGCATGACGGGGTGGCAGCTGCTGCGGAAGGTCGAGGTGCCGGTCGCGACCCCGCTCATCATGCTGGGGCTGCGCACGGCGGCGATCTTCGTGGTGGCCACGGCCACCATCGCGGCGGAGATAGGCGTGGGCGGCCTCGGCCGCTACATCATCGACGGCCTGGCGTCGAATGACTACGGCGAGGTCGCCGGCGGTGCCGCCGTGATCGTCGTGCTCGCGCTCCTTATCCAGGCGCTGTTCACCGGCCTGCGCCGGTTCGTGGTACCGAAGGGCCTGCGGCTGCAGGCACGGAGTTCTCGTTAGGAACAACAGTCCACTCGCGATGGAAGGAAATACCTACCATGTTCAGACGCAGCCCGACGCTCCGCAGCGGGGCGATCGTCGCCATCGCCGCGACGGCGTCCCTCGTGCTGGCCGCGTGCAGCAGCTCGAGCACCACGTCGTCGAGTCCGCTCGCCCCCGCCTCAGGCAAGGGCACGGTCGTCATCGGGTCGGCGAACTTCCCGGAGAACGAGCTGCTCGCGGAGATCTACTCGATCGCGCTCAAGGCCAAGGGCGTCAAGGTCACCGACAAGTTCAACATCGGCGCGCGCGAGGTCTACTACCCGGAGATCGAGAAGGGCGCCGTGGACATCATCCCCGAGTACAACGGCACCCTGCTGACCGTCGAGGTTGACCCGTCGAGCACGGCCGCCACCACGGCGGAGGTGAACGCGGCGCTCACGGCCAAGCTGCCGCACACTCTCGAGATCCTGAACTCCTCGACGGCGCTGGACAGTGACTCGGTCACCGTCAGCCAGTCGTTCGCCACTGCGCACCACCTGACCAGCAAGTCGTCGATCGCCGCGCTCGCGCCGTACGCGAGCACGATGATCTTCGGCGGTCCGCCGGAGTTCGCCACGCGGTCCGACGGCCTCGCCGGGCTCAAGAAGAACTACGGCCTGACGTTCAAGAGCTTCGACGCGCTCGACGAGTCCGGGCCGATCACGATCAAGGCGCTGCAGGACGGGACGGTGCAGGCCGCGGACGTGTTCACGACCACACCGCAGATCGCCACCGACCACTTCGTGACGCTGGCGGACCCGAAGTTCAACTTCGCCGCGCAGAACGTGACGCCGCTGGTCTACAAGCCGGCCATGACCACGACCATCGTGGACACGCTGAACGCGATCTCGGCCAAGCTGAACACCGCCGCGCTGCTGCAGCTCGACACCGCTGTCATCGTCAACCACGACAGCTACCAGGCGGTCGCGACGGGCTGGCTCCTGGCGGCGGGCCTGCCGCACTGACAGCGCCGACGCGGCTCGCGAGGGCACCCAGGCTGTGGTCCACCGGCAGCGCGGGTGCCCTCGCGGCACAGCGGACGCGGCGGCATGATCCCGCCCGGGAGGTGAGGGCGTGCGCGACCGTTACCGCGTGCTGTTCGTGTGCACCGGCAATACCTGTCGCTCGGTGATCGCTGCGCACGTGCTGCGCCGCGAGCTGGCCGATGCGGGACTGGCCGGGGAAGTGGCGAGCGCGGGGCTGCGCGTGCAGGCCGAGGGAGAATCCGCCGACCCGCGCGCCCAGGATGTGCTGCGTCGCCACGGCTACCCGTCCGGGCACCAGACCCGGCAGTTCCAGCCGCCGATGCTGACCGGCTTCGACCTGGTGATCGGGCTGGACAGCATGCACGTCTGGGTGCTCCGCCACGCCGCGCCTGACCCGCGGACGGCGGCCAGGGTCCGGCTGCTCGGCAGCTTCGATACGGCCGCCTCGGGCGGCTGGGACGTGCCCGATCCGGTGACCGGCGGGCCGGAGGACTACGAGCGCGTACTCGCGCTGGTGCGGTCGGCGATGCCTGGCGTGATCGCCACCGTCCAAGCCGGCCTCGCCACGAGCTAGCCCCGCTGCCAGCTCGTCGGCGGCGCACGCGCGCACCCGCCCTCGTCAGCCGCGCTCGCCGCGGTAGATGATGAGGCCATGACAACGCAGTCAGGGCTGGCCGGCGCGAGGCCAGTCCGCGCGCCCCGCGGTACGACGCTCAGCTGCCACGGCTGGCCGCAGGAAGCCGCGCTCCGGATGCTGATGAACAACCTCGACCCCGAGGTCGCCGAGCATCCCGATCAGCTGATCGTGTACGGCGGCTCGGGCCGGGCCGCCCGCAGCTGGCCGGCGTTCGACGCGATCGTCGCGTCGCTGCGCGACCTGGCCGGCGACGAGACGCTGCTGGTCCAGTCGGGCAAGCCGGTCGGCGTCTTTCGCACGCACGAATGGGCACCGCGGGTGCTGATCGCCAACTCGAACCTCGTACCGCAGTGGGCGACCTGGGAGGAGTTCCGGCGGCTCGAGGCGCTCGGACTGACCATGTTCGGCCAGATGACCGCCGGATCGTGGATCTACATCGGCACCCAGGGCATCCTGCAGGGGACGTACGAGACGTTCGCGGCCGTGGCGACCAAGCGGTTCGGCGGCTCGCTGGCCGGCACGATCACGCTGACCGCCGGCCTCGGCGGGATGGGTGGTGCCCAGCCGCTCGCGGTGACGATGAACGGCGGCGTCGTCATCTGCATCGACTGCGACCCGTCCCGGATCACTCGCCGCATCGAGCACGGCTATCTCGATGAGCAGGCCGATGACGTGGACGACGCGGTCGCTCGCGCGGTCGCGGCGTCGCGGGCGAGCCGGCCGCTGTCCATCGGGCTGCTCGGGAACGCTGCCGACCTGGTGCCGCAGCTGCTGCGGATGGCCCCGCCGATCAGCGTCGTAACCGACCAGACGTCGGCCCACGACCCGCTCACCTACCTGCCGAAGGGCGTGGCGTTCGAGGACATGGCGGCCCTGCGGGCCGAAGACCCCGCCGGGTTCACCACGAGGGCGCGGGAGTCGATGGCCGAGCACGTGGCGGCGATGGTGGGCTTCCAGGACGCGGGCGCGGAGGTCTTCGACTACGGCAACTCGATCCGCGGCGAGGCGGAGCTGGCTGGCTACCAGCGGGCCTTCGCGTTTCCCGGTTTCGTGCCGGCCTACATCCGGCCGCTGTTCTGCGAGGGGAAGGGCCCGTTCCGGTGGGCCGCGCTGTCCGGCGACCCCAAGGACATCGCCGTGACCGACGCGGCGATCCTTGACCTGTTTCCCGGCAACGAGTCCCTCGCCAGGTGGATCCGGATGGCGGGGGAGAAGGTCCACTTCCAGGGGCTGCCCGCGCGGATCTGCTGGCTGGGCTACGGCGAGCGGCACGTGGCCGGCCTGCGGTTCAACGAGCTGGTGCGGCGCGGGGACGTGGCCGCGCCGATCGT
>JASHPF010000080.1 GCA_030038295.1 Streptosporangiaceae bacterium | reverse complement strand
CGCGCGTCACCGCGCGGCCTGCCCGGTTGGCGAGCGACGCGGATGGGCTGTTCGTGCTGGCGGAGCTGCCTATCTCAGCCGACGGTGGCGTGCCGGACGATGATGTTGCCGAACAAGGTGCGCGCGTACACGTGCACGGTTTCCTCGCCCTGCGCCGGCTCGTCGGCGGCGTCCATCAGGTTGTGCAAGATGCCGTTCTTGGCGTTCACGTCCAGGTAGGCGGCGTTGCCCGGGTGGATACCGACTTCTAGCTCACCCGCCGACGTCTCCAGCTGCACGGTGCCCAGCGACGCGTCGCCGACGCGGATGTTGCCGTTGGCGGTCTTCGCCGTCACCGAACCGCGCAGGCGCTCGACGGTGATGTTGCCGTTGGCGGCGTTCACCTGGAGGTCGCCGGCGACCTCGCGGATCGCGCTGTCGCCGTTGGAGTTTTTGACGACCGCGCTGCCGTTGATCTGGCGGATGCGCACGATGCCGGTGCAGGTGGAGATGTTCGCCCTGCTCACCACCCGGTCGACCGTGATGTTGCCGGAGGTATGCAACTCCAGCGGGCCGGCCTCCTCTAGTTGCAGGTCGCCGATGGAGGTCTTCAGCTCGCACTCGCCGAGCTCACCGGTGACCAGGAACCGGCACATCTGGGAGGTGCCGCGCAGCCGGGAGCCGGCGGGCGCCTCGATGGTCACGTCGATCGACGGATTGCGCCACGCCCTGGGCGGGGCGTACATCTTCCACCCGCGCGGCCCCTTCACGGTCAGGTTCCCGGCGGCGTAATCAACCTCGGTCTCCTGGGCGGCGCGGACGTCGTCCTTCTTGGCCGCATCGGAGGGCCGGATCTCGACAACGGTGTCCGCTCGGTCCGAGGCGATGATCTCCACGTGGCCGAGGAACAGGTCGACGCTGATGGCGATCGGCTGCGGTGTTTCAAACGTAGGCATGGCTCTTCCCCTTCAGCGTTTCTTTGACGGTGCGGCTGGGTTGGCTGATCCAGGGCGTGTGCGGCTAGCTCAGCGGACCCAGCCGGTGAACTGCTGGCCACCGACACGCGCCCGCTTGGCCGGCGGGCCGGTACCAGCGCTGTCCAGAACGGCCGCGGCGGCACGCACGAGCCAGACGTTCGCGGAAATCTTCTCCTTCGCCGCGGCTTCCTCGATGCGCACCTTCAACTGTTCGGGCAGGCGCACGTTGATCCGGGCCATCGCGCCGTCGTCCGCCTCGACAGCGGGCGAGGCAACGGGGCCGGGCGCGGACTCGGCGAAGGACTCCTCGGCGGGCGGCGGAGTGACGATGAAGCTGGGTTCACGGCCGCGAAGGCGCAGTTCCACCGAGCCGGGCGCGAGGTCTCTGGTGATCTCGTCGGCCGCGACGGACAAGGCTTCCAGCAGCGTGAGCCGCACGGCCGAGTCGAGCGGCGCGGTGAGGCGCTCGGCGAGCGCCCGGGCGTCCTCGCCACCGGCTTCCGCGGCCACCGCCAGTTCGGCGCTGAGCCTGGATACGTACGGCGTCAGATCCATGGCACAACTTTGGCACACCATTGGCACCAAGTCAAGTCTGCTGATGCAAGTCATGGTGCCAACTTGGCGCGCGCTTGGCTCAGACCGAGGTGAACGGTGCGGCTAGTAGTCTGAGGTTTCGTGCGGGTCGTGTCCCTGCTGCCGTCAGCGACCGAGATCGTGTACGCCCTCGGCCTGGAAGACCAGCTGGTCGGCGTGACGTTCGAGTGCGACGAGCCCGCCGCTGCTCGCCGCGACAAGACGGTGGTCGTAGGCGGGCGGGACACCTCGGGTATGAGTCCGGCCGCGATCGACGCTTACGTCCGCGATCAGGTTGCCGCTGGTCACGATCTCTACACGCTCGACGACGGCGCTCTCGCCGCGCTGGCCCCGGACCTGATTCTCACCCAGGATCTGTGCCGGGTCTGCGCGCTTCCGGCGGGCCACGTCGCGGAAGCGCTGGAGTACCTCGGCTGTACAGCTCACGTCATCACCCTGGATCCGCACAGTCTCGCCGACGTGCTGCAGACGATCCTGACCGTCGGCGAGTACACCGGCACGCAGCAGCAAGCCGACTACCTGGTGACGGGTCTTCAGCAGCGGCTCGCAGCCGTCAGAGATCGTGTCGCCGCGTACCCTCGTCCCGCCGTGGCCGTCGTGGAGTGGGTCGACCCGCCCTTCACCGCCGGTCACTGGGTCCCCGACCTCGTCACTGCCGCTGGCGGCCGGCCGGTCGCCGCGGACCCGTCCGGCCGCTCGTCAGAGACCAGCTGGGACAACATCGCGGCGGCACGCCCGGACGTGGTCGTGGTGGCGCCGTGTGGCTTCGGCCTCAGCGACGCGGCTGAACAGGCCGAGGCGGTAACCCGTCAGCTGCCAGGCACGCCGATTTGGGCGATCGACGCCAACGGCCTCGTCGTACGACCCGGACCGCGCGTTGTCGACGGCGTGGAGGCGCTCTCAGGCATTCTGCATCCCGACCGCGCGGCCGCGATCCCGGCCGGGCGCATCTGCCGAATCGCCTGATGTCTGCCGCGCCGCAGCCCTGGTAGTCAATCTGTCCTGTGGCCATCGGCCGCGCTCTCGCATGAGAGGACCGCAGGGTCACGCCGGTCTCGTTCTGCGAAGGGCGGCATCGGGATGGTCGGTAAATCCGAGGCTCCGGTAGACCCGATCGCCGACCGGGCTCGCGTTCAGGTCCACCGTGGTGAGTCCTTGCTCGTCGAACCAGTCGAGGAGGGCTCGCAGCGCAGCGTCCGCGTGGCCCCGCCGCCGGTACAGCGGGTCGGTCACAACCCCGAAGACGTGGCCGATCCGCCCGCTCGGGTTGGCCGGACTGGGCAGCCGGTGGTCGATGGCAGCCATAGCACAGCAGGCCAGGCCGCCGTTCTCGGCATCGATAACCACCACGCGCATCGCGTCTTCGGCGAGTTCTTTCGCCAGTGCAGCGGCGCAGGCCTGCCGCCACGTGCTGTCGGACGGCAAGGGCCCCCAGGTCGTTTCCAGGTCAGCGAACAGCAGGGCCCGCAGCCTGACCAGTTCGGGAATGTCGGTCTGAGCGGCCAGCCGGATGCCCGTCATAGGTCGTCCGCGAGGGTCCCTGGCGCCCAGTTGGCGATCTGGAGGCTGAGGTCGGCGGCGACCTCGTGGACAGGCCGCTGCTCTGCTGCGGCGAGCAACGCCACGGCGAGGTCGGCCAGTAGCAGGAAACCGGCCGCTCTGGCGCGATCATCCAGGCCCTCAAGCAGCGCGTCAGCGCTGGCCAGGTCGCCGCGCGAGCGCGCGGCGATGATCCCTGCGCCGACTTGTGCGGTCTGCGCCGCCGCCAGGAACGACGCGGCGGGGGTGTCCATCACCTGTTGGGCAGCGATGGTGTCCCGGCTCGGGCGTCTGCGAACCGGCGGGCGACGTCAGGCCAGTTCACCAGGTCCCACAGTCTGGCGACGTAGTCGGGCCGGACGTTGCGGTATTGCAGGTAGTAGGCATGCTCCCAGGCGTCGAAGACGAGCAGCGGAGTCGAGCCCACGCCGACATTGCCGTGGTGGTCATACAGCTGCTCGATGATCAGTCGCCCGGACAACGGCTCATAGCCCAGTACGCCCCAGCCCGAGCCCTGCACGCCGGTCGTGGCGGTTGACAGCCGCTTGCTGAAAGCCTCGAAAGAGCCGAAGTACTCGCTGATCGCCGCGGCTAGCTCGCCGTCCGGCCGGTCGCCGCCGTCGGGTGAGAGGTTCTGCCAGAAGATCGAGTGCAGTACGTGCCCGGACAGGTTGAACGCCAGCGTCTTCTCCAGGCCCACGGTAGCGGTCGGGCTGGCCGACTCCCCGGCCTCCGCGAGCTGCTCCAGAGTGTCGTTGGCGCCCTTGACATAGGCAGCGTGGTGCTTGTCGTGGTGCAGTTGCATGATCTCGCCGGTCATCGCCGGCTCCAGAGCGCTGTAGTCATAAGGCAGGTCCGGAAGGGTGTACACGGCCATGCGCTGCTCCTTGTCCGCGACCGCAGCCCAGGCGGCTGCGCACTATATGTACCTGCAAGATCTTTGCAATTATAGACCTGGCTCAAGCCCTGACGAAGGTCACGGGCTGCTTCACGAGATCCCCGGCGGCCACGTCCAGCGGGCACTCACTGCCGACGGTTAGCCGCCCTCCGCTTCTTCCCTGATGCAGCTCACGCAGCGTCCCGCCAGCGCCAGATGCTCCGGGCTCACCGTGAAGCCATACTGCTCCCGGACGGCACCGACTAGCCCCCCGAACACAGCAGCGGGCACCTCGGCGATCAGCCCGCACGCGTCACAGACCAGATGCCCGTGTGGCGCCGTCGACAGATGGTAGGTCGCCGGGCCATGCCCGGCATACGTCCGCGCGACAACGCCGAGCCGCTCCAGCTCGTCCAGGTTCCGGTAAATCGTCGTCAGGTGCACGTCCGGAGCCCGGCTGTGCACCTGCCCAGCCAGCTGCTCCGCGCTCCGGTGACCCCCGCTCGCCATCAGGACCTCGACCAGCAGCCTCTTGGCCGACGTCGTCCGGCCGCCGTGCTCGCGCAGCAGGGCCAGCACGTTCTCCACTGTCGGGCCGTCCGCGGGCAGGACCTCCGAACCAGGTCCGGTCATGACACCCACACTAGACGAAGACACTGCAACTGCAGTAGTCACGCAAGTGCTGGCCCCTAGCGGCCCGGAGACCTGTCGGATAACCCAGCCGGATCCGCCGCTAGGCCCTGCCGCCGGCGCCTGGCTGGGCGGCGCTGGTGGGCTGAAGACGGGCGGACCACTTCTCTTCGATGTGGCCGAAGTGCCAGATGAGGATGGCCGCTGTCCAGGTGAGGATGAACATGCCGACGATGA
>JASHPF010000079.1 GCA_030038295.1 Streptosporangiaceae bacterium | reverse complement strand
GCCCGTTCTTCGACGGGGACCTCGATGATGCCCTGGAAGCTGCCTCGGACGCGCAGTGAGCACATCATCAGTGCAGCGGCCGTGAACCCTGGCGCGGTGACTGTCGAGGCTGTCTTCCGTCGTGAGTACGGTCGCTGCGTCGCCACCCTGATCCGCTTCCTCGGCGATATCGACGCCGCCGAGGAGGCGGTTCAGGAGGCGTTCACCGCGGCGGTCGCCAGGTGGCCGTCGGACGGCCAGCCGCCCAATCCCGGTGCCTGGATCGTCACGACCGCCCGCAATCGAGCCATCGACAGGCTGCGCCGCGAGTCGATCCGTGACGAGCGGCACGCGCAGGCGCATCTCCTGTACGGTGCCGCCGCTCGGGCCGCCGGGGACAGTGCCGTGGCTCCGGAGGAGGAGACCGTGCCGGATGACCGGCTGCGCCTGATCTTCACCTGCTGTCATCCGGCGCTGAACCAGCCTGCCCAGATCGCGCTGACCCTGCGGCTGCTCGGCGGGCTCGAGACGCCAGAGATCGCGCGCGCGTTCCTCGTCCCTGAGGCAACCATGGCCCAGCGGATCGTCCGGGCTAAGCGCAAGATCAGGAACACGCGCGTCCCCTACCGAGTGCCTGCGGAAGCCGAGCTTCCTGCCCGCCTCAAGCCCGTCCTCGCCGTCGTCTACCTGATCTTCAACGAAGGCTACGCAGCGACTGCCGACTCACTCATGAGGCTTGATCTGTGCGCCGAGGCAATCCGGCTCGCCCGCGTGCTCGCCGAGCTGATGCCCGACGAGCCGGAGGCGCAGGGGCTGCTCGCGCTGCTCTTGCTGCTGCACGCCCGCAGCGCCGCGCGCGTCACCGCCGACGGCTCGCTGGTCCGCCTGGCCGACCAGAACCGGCGGCTCTGGGACCGGAGCCTGGTCGCCGAAGGCCAGGCCATCGTCCGGGCGTGCGTCCAGCGTGGCCGCCCCGGCCCCTACCAGATCCAGGCCGCTATCAACGCTGTCCATTGCGTCGCGCCCAGCTTCGACAGCACCGACTGGCACGCCATCCTGACGCTCTACGACCAGCTCCACGCGCTGACGCCGACTCCGGTCGTCGCACTCAACCGGGCAGTCGCGCTGGCCGAAGTCCGCGGCCCCGCGGCCGGTCTCGTCGCAGTGGACGACCTGCATTCATCCGGCCTGGACAGCTACTACTTGTTTCACGCGACCCGCGCCGACCTGCTCCGCCGCCTTGGCCGCAGCACCGAAGCCGCAGCCGCCTACGCCACCGCCCGCGCCCTTACCGCGAACCCGGTCGAACAAGCCTTCCTCGACACCCAGCGCGCCTCTCTCGGCCGGCCAAATCCGGCCGGGCGCGTTCCGGGTCAGCGGTAGACGAGCGTCCCGTCCTCAAGGTCCGCCTTGGGCAATATTTCGCGCTCCTGCTCGTGCTCCAGCAGATGCGTCCACGGCTCGCGGTCGCCCTGCTTGAACAGGATGTGCTGCGATCGCATGACATAACCGGGGTTGAAGTTCTCGGGGTCGCACCACGGCCGCAGCTCCATGTCCTGGTCCTGGGGCCGCAGCGTCGGGACCACCATCGTGGCGCCCCTGTCCTGCATGTGCGCCAGCAGTCGGCATACCAGATCGCTGACCAGGTCTACGCGCAGAGTCCAGCTGTGCCGGAAATAGCCGAAGATGTAGGCCATGTTAGGCACGCCGCTGATCATGATGCCGCGCCAGGTCACGCGCTCGGTGAGATCGACCGGCTCGCCGTCGACGGTGAACGCCACGTCGCCGAGGACCGACATGGTGAAGCCGGTGGCGCTGACGACGATGTCAGCGGGGATCTCCTCCCCGGAGCTCACCTTGATGCCGTGCTCGGTGAACGACTCGATGGTGTCGGTGACGATCGAGGCCTTTCCTTCGCGCAGCACGGCGAACAGGTCGCCGTCCGGAACGATGGCGATGCGCTGCTGCCACGGACGATAGCGGGGGGTGAAGTGCTTCTCGATGTCGACGCCTTCTGGCAGCAACGGGCGCATGGACTCGATGAGGAAGGTGTGCAGGTCGCCGGGTGCCTCCTGGGCGGTCCGGGCCAGCCAGTCGGTGAGCTGGATGTACTGGCGGCGCAGGATTTCGTACGTCCACTCCTCGGGGATGTCCAGCGAGCGCAGCGTCACCGCGAGTTCGTGCGTGGTGGGCGGGGCGAACCAGTAGGAGGGCGAACGCTGCAGCATCGTCACGTGCTCCGCCTTCCCGGCGATCGCCGGGATGAGCGTGGCGGCCGTGGCGCCGGAGCCGATCACCACGATGCGCTTGCCCGAGACGTCGAGGTCCTCGGGCCAGCGCTGGGGGTGCACGATCAGGCCCGCGAACCGGTCCATGCCCTCCCACCGGGGCTCGTAGGGCTTCTCGTGGTTGAAGTACCCCTGGCACATCCACAGGAAGCCGGTGGTGAACCGCACCTGTTGCCCGGTGTCGGCACGGGTCACGTCGACTGACCACCTGCGGTCCTCGGTGGACCAGCTGGCCGCCATGACCCGGTGCTGGTAGCGGATGTGCTGGCGGAGGTCGTTTTCGTCAAGGACCTCGTCGAGGTAGGCGAGGATCTCGTCGCCGGCAGCGATCGACGGCCCGCGCCACGGCTTGAAGCGGTAGCCGTAGGTGAACAGGTCGCTGTCAGACCGCACCCCGGGATACCGGTGGGTCCACCACGTCCCGCCCCTGTTGTCCTGGGCGTCGAGGATGACGAACGTCCGGCCCGGGAACTGATCCTGGAGGTGGCGCGCCGCGCCGATGCCGGAGACCCCGGCCCCGACGATGAGGACGTCGACGTGACCCGCCTCCTCGATCTCCGTGGTGTCCTGGGCGGGCGCGGTCCTGGCTGCAGTGCTCATGGCGGGACCTCCGGAACGCGGGCGTGCTACCAGCAAATTTTAGGTCCAACGTGCCGATTGTGCAGGGCTGGATCACACCGACGCCACTCCCGCGGTCCAGCCCGCTGGGCGAGCTGGGATGGCAGGTGAGCGAGTCGGTAACCTGAAGATCGTGGCCCGTGACGAGCGCAGCGTTACCCCGCAGAGCGAGGACTTCTCGGCGTGGTACAACGACGTGGTCTTCCGCGCCGAGCTGGTGGACCGGGGACCGGTGCGCGGCAGCATGGTCATCAGGCCGTACGGGTACCGGATCTGGGAGCTGCTGCAGGCGGACCTGGACGCGCGGATCAAGGTGACCGGCCACCAGAACGCCTACTTCCCGCTGCTCATCCCCCAGAGCTACATGCAGCGCGAGGCCGAGCACGTGGAGGGGTTCGCGCCGGAGCTATTCACCGTCACCCACGCGGGCGGCAAAGAACTGGAGGAGCCACTGGTCATCAGGCCGACATCGGAAACGATCATCGGCGAGATGATGGCCAAGTGGATTAGCTCGCACCGAGACCTGCCGTTGCTGCTGAACCAGTGGGCCAACGTGCTCCGCTGGGAGATGCGACCTCGGATGTTCCTGCGTACCAGCGAGTTCCTCTGGCAGGAAGGGCACACGGCGCACGCCACCCCGGCCGACGCGATCGCCGAGACGATGCTGGCGCTCGACTTCTATCAGGACACCGCGGTCGAGACCGCCGCCATGGCATCCGTGCCGGGCGAGAAGACGCCGCGAGAGCGGTTCGCCGGTGCCGAGCGCACGTTCACCATCGAGGCCATGATGCGAGACGGCCGCGCCCTGCAGGCCGGCACCTCGCACTTCATGGGCACGAACTTCGCGGCGGTATTCGGGATCACCTACACCGGCGAGGACGGCACGGCCGAGCTATGCCACACGACGTCGTGGGGCATGAGCACGCGGATGATCGGCGGCCTGATCATGACCCACGGTGACGACAAGGGCCTCGTGCTGCCGCCGACGCTGGCTCCGTATCAGGTGGTGATCGTGCCAATCGGGCGCGGGGAGCAGGCCGAGGCCACGGCGTCCGCGGCCACCGAACTGGCCGCCACGCTGCGGCATGCGGGCATCCGGACGCACGTAGACGCCCGGCCGCAGGTGTCGCCGGGTTTCAAGTTCAACGACTGGGAGATGCGCGGCGTACCGATCCGGCTCGAGCTCGGTCCGCGTGATCTCGCCGCTGGTACGGCGTTGATGTCCCGCCGCCTGAGCTATCCGCAGCCGGTCGCCGCCAAGGAGGCCATCCCGCTCGGCGCGGCGCCAGAGTTGCTTGCTACCGAGCTGGCCGCCCTACAGGCGATGCTGACGCGGCGGGCAACTGAGTTCCGCGACGACCACACGGCTGTGGTCGACTCCTGG
The DNA here is from genome assembly GCA_030038295.1 of Streptosporangiaceae bacterium. Lineage (GTDB taxonomy): Bacteria > Actinomycetota > Actinomycetes > Streptosporangiales > Streptosporangiaceae > JAJYUU01. The sequence goes on along the minus strand of JASHPF010000079.1, from coordinate 3,886 downwards.
CCGGAGTTCGTCGCTGCGGTAGCGGTTGGCTGGGCGCTGGCACTGCAATGTGGCGAGCCGGAGTGTGAAGACGAGATCAAGGCGGAAACCACCGCCACTCCGCGGTGCATCCCGCTCGGGGGCGACCCCGAGCAGGGTCCGTGCGTCCGCTGCGGTAAGCCGTCCGCTTACGGCAAGCGGGTGATCTTCGCCCGCGCCTACTGAGGCTGGGCGCGGAAGTCGACGGCCGCGGTCTCGACCGTCCCCGCGGTCCGGCCAGGCGCGGTCTGATACTTCCAGTACAGGTTGGTGTGAGCAATGACCTGCTCAGGCGGCGGCGCGCCCCACTCGCTCTGGTCTTCTGTCGTGTGCGCGTCGCTGACCAGGACAGCGTCATACCCGCGGACGAGCGCGCCGTGCAGTGTCGAGCGGATACACGCGTCGGTCTGCGCTCCGACGACGACGAGGCTCCCGACCCGAAGACCCGACAGCACGCTCTCGAGCGGCGTGTCCTCGAAGGAGTCGCCATAGTTCTTCTCAACCAGCGGCTCGGCCTCGGCCGGCGACAGTTCAGGGACGATGCCCCAGTCGTCGCTGCCCCTGGCGAGCTGCTCGTCCGAGTGCTGCACCCAGACCACCGGCACCCGTTCCTGGCGGGCGCGCTCGACCAGGCTGCCGATGTTGGCGACGACCGCGTCCCGGTCGTACGCGCCCGCGACGACGCCGTTCTGGACGTCGACGACGAGCAGCGCGGTGTTGGGCCGGTCCGCCAGTGTGGCCATGGTCTCTCCTTCGCTCGTGCCCGGAGGGTGCTGCGCCCACGGTAGACCCGGCCACCGACATCGACCGGCTAGTGGCCCCGCACCGGCGGGCCGGCCGTCACACAGAAGCGCCGCCGGGTGTCAGGGTGGTGACATCCGGAATAGGGAAGCGGGTGAGATGGCCAGCAACGAGTGGCTCGTGGCCGCCTTTGAGCAGCATCGCGGCCACCTGCGCGCGGTGGCGTACCGGCTGCTGGGCTCGGTGACCGACGCCGACGACGCCGTGCAGGACACCTGGGTGCGGCTCACCAGCACCGACGCCAGTGGCGTCGAGAATCTGGGCGGGTGGCTGACGACCGTCGTCGCCAGGATCTCGCTGAACATGCTCAGGGCACGGCGGAGGGAAACGCTGGTCGGCGACGCCTGGTCGGCGGCGGAAGGGGCAGCCGCGGCGCCCGGCGCTGTCGGGTCGGGCAGCAGCGCGAGCGACCCGGAGGACGAGGCGGTGCTCGCGGACTCGGTCGGCGTGGCCCTGCTGGTCGTGCTCGATACGCTCACCCCGGCCGAACGGCTCGCGTTCGTGCTGCACGACCTGTTCGCGATCCCGTTCGCCGAGGTGGCGGGCATCCTCGGGCGCTCGACGGAAGCGACGCGGCAGCTCGCGAGCCGGGCCCGGCGGCGGATCCGGGGCGCGCCAAGCCCCGATCGTGCCGACGACTTTGCGCGCCAGCGGGAGGTCGCTGCCGCGTTCCTCGCCGCGACCCGCGAGGGCGACTTCTCGGCTCTCGTCGCGCTGCTGGACGCCGATGTGACGCTGACCGGCGACGCCTTCGTCGCGCCCTCGGGCCGGCCCGTGGTGCTCCAGGGCCTGGACAAAGTAGCCAGGGGTGCCGTCGCCTCGTCCGTACGGGCTGAGCACTCGCAGCTCGCGCTGCTGGACGGGAGCGTCGGCATCGTCTACGCCCCGGCCGGCCGGCTCCAGCTCGTGCTGCTCTTCGCGGTCAGCGAGGCGAAGAAGATTACCGCGATCGAGGTGATCGCCGACCAGGACCGGCTGCGTCGCATGGAGCTGGCGATCCTGCCCGACTGAGGACCAGGCCGACAACGGGCGCGATGGTGTCAACGACGCCCGTAGCTACGGGATCCGGGTTATCGACTCGTCTTGCCAGGCCGGGCTGTTGTCGGGGTGGACATACCGGCCACCGCGCAGCGCCGACGCCACGGCCGCGATGGCGGCCAGACCGGTCGCGACCGAGAACACCACGATCAGCCCGTGATGGAACGGCCCGGAGATCAGCTCGGGGAAGAAGACCCGGCCGGTGAGGACGCTCCGGCCGGCGGCCGGCAGGGACGACAGCACGCCGCGCGCAGCGAGCAGGTGCTGCACCGGGTTAACCCCCAGCACGGCGGCGAACAGCGAGGACACGGGCGGGAGGCTGCCGATCTGGTGCGCGACCGCCGCCGGGACGCCGTGCAGCGTCAGGCCGCGGGTCAGCGTCTGCGGCAGGGTGCCCGCGAGGCCGGCGATCATCAGCGAGAAGAACACGCCGATCGACAGGGCGGTGCCGGAGTTCTGATAGGTCGAGCGCATGCCCGATGCCGCGCCGCGATGCCTGGCCGGGACGCTGCTCATGATCGAGGCCGAGTTCGGCGCGGCGAACATGCCGCCGCCGATGCCGTTCGCAAGCGAGAGCAGCGCGAAGGCCCAGTAGGAGAAGTCGACCGGGAGCAGCAGCATCCCGACGAAGCTGGCGCCGAAGACCACCATTCCCGTGGTGGCGAAGCCGCGAGCACCGAACCGGTCGGACAGCGCTCCGGAAACCGGCCCCGCGACCAGGAGGCCCGCGGTGAGGGGCAGCAGGAAGACGCCCGCCCAGAACGGGGTGTCGGCGTAGCTGTAGCCGTGCAGCGGGAGCCAGATGCCCTGCAGCCAGATGATCAGCATGAACTGCAGCCCGCCGCGCGCGATGGCGACCGTCAGGCCGGCCACGTTCCCCGCCGTGAACGCGCGGATCCGGAACAGACTGAGCTGGAACATGGGGTCGGTGACCCTGGACTCGATCAGCACGAACGCCGCCAGCAGCAGGACGCCCCCGACCAGCAGCCCGTAGACGGCCGGATTCGTCCAGCCCATGGTGTGGTGGCCGTACGGCTGGATGCCGTCGGTCAGCGCGACGAGGACGGCGCCGAGGCCGGCGGCGAACGTGATGTTTCCCCACCAGTCGATCCGGGCGCGGTGCCGCTCACCGGTCTCGCGAAGCTTCAGGTAGGCCCACACGGTGCCGTAGATGCCGACGGGCACGTTGACCCAGAACACCGCGCGCCAGTCAAGCGCGGCGAGAACACCGCCCGCGACCAGGCCGATGAACTGCCCGGCGATGGCGGCGACCTGGTTGATGCCGAGCGCAAAGCCGCGCCGGTCCACCGGGAACGCGTCGGTCAGGATGGCTGCCGAGTTCGCCGTCAGCATGGAGCCGCCGAAGGCCTGGAGCACCCGCCACCCGATCAGCCACAGCGCGGCGCCCGCGCCGAGGAACGGGTCGAATGACAGCAGTATCGATGCCGCAGTGAAGACGGCGAAGCCGGCGTTGTAGATCCTGACCCGGCCGTACATGTCGCCGAGCCGGCCGAGGGTGACCACCAGCACCGCTTGCACCAGCCGGTAGCCCATGATCATCCATAGCAGGTAGAAGATGTTCCCGGCGGACAGCGGGTCCAGGTGGATGCCGCGGAAGATGGCCGGCAGCGCGATGATGACGATCGACCCGTCGAGCGCCGACATGAAGACGGCCGCGGTCGTGTTGGACAGGGCGACCCACCGATACCGGTCAGCCGTCCGCGCCGCGTCGCCGGTCACCTCGTTCCGGCCCGAACCCGTCGGCAGAGCCGGACGGGGACGTTGCTCCTCGCCGTCCCGGCTCACAGCCGCTCGGCCAGCCGCTCGAGCAGTGGCGCGGCGGCGGCGAGCACGCCAAGCTCGGCGGGCGTGAACCCGTCGGCGAGCGCACGGGCCAGCAGCTCGGTGTGCGCGTTGCGCCGGTCCCTGAGCACTCCCCGGCCCGCCTCGGTCACCGAGATCACCGCCCGCCTGCCGTCGGCCGGGTCCGGCTGGCGCTCGACCAGCCCGCGCGCCTGCAGCCCAGCCA
>JASHPF010000078.1 GCA_030038295.1 Streptosporangiaceae bacterium | reverse complement strand
GGCATCGCCACCGCGGTCGCGGCCGCGGGGGTCGGCGGCGTGATCGCTGCGGAGAAGATCGCGGTCGGCCGGATCCGGCTGCGCCCCGACCCGGCCGCCGGCGAGCCCTTCGGCCAGGTGCCGGGCACGCCAGTCGAGGTGCGCACCGCCGACGGGGTGGTGCTGAGCGCCGCGGTTGCCGGACCCGACGACGCGCCGCTGGCTGTGGTTTTCTGCCACGGCTTCTGCCTGAACCAGGACGTGTGGCACTACCAGTGGCTGAGTCTGCGCGACGACTTCCGGCTGGTGCGATGGGATCAGCGCGGTCACGGCCGGTCCGGGATCGGCGATCTCAGCCACGTGAGCATCGACCAGCTCGGCGCCGACCTGGCGGCCGTGCTGGCCGCTACGGTGCCGGCCGACCAGCGTGTCGTGCTGGTCGGGCACTCCATGGGGGGCATGACGATCATGGCCCTGGCCGACCAGCAGCCCGAGCTGTTCGGCAGCAAGGTCGCGGGCGTGGTGCTGATCTCGACCGCCGGGCACGAGGTCGACGCGACGGCCTGGCTGCCGGGCCCGATGCGGCCGGCCGCCCGCTGGCTCGGGCCGGCCCTGCTCCGCGGCACGGTCGGCACCAGGCGCGCGGCGCTGGCCGAGCGGATCCGGGCCGCAGGCGGCGACCTGGCGTTTCTCAGCACCAGGTTCATAGCGTTCGGTGACGACCAGGTCAGCCCGACGGTGGTGGACTTCCTCGAGCGGGTGATCCGGGCGACCCCGATCGAGGTGATCGCCGCCTTTTACCTGGCGCTGCTCGGGCACGACAAGCGGGATGCGCTGGGCACCCTCGGCCAGGTTCCGGTGGTCTTGATCACCGGCGCGGAGGACCGGGTCGTTCCTGCGGCGCAGGCTGAGGCGCTTGCCGCATACATCCCCGGTGCCGAGCTGGTCGAGGTACCGGAAGCCGGCCACGCCATCATCCTGGAACGGCCCGAGGTGATCACGCAGGAGATCACGGAGCTGGTCAAGGCAGTGCGGTAATGGTGGCTGCTCCGGATGAACCCTCCGCCGTGCTCGACGTGCAGGTCACCGTGGCGACGGCGGTGCAGATGCGCGACCTCGGGGAACGGCTGTCTGGCCTGCTCCGCGCCGGCGACCTGGTCGTGCTGTCCGGGTCTCTCGGCGCCGGAAAGACGACCCTGGCGCAGGGCATCGGCGCCGGCCTCGGCGTGCGCGGACGCGTGACGTCGCCGACGTTTGTCATCGCCCGAGTGCACCGGAGCCTCGGTGACGGGCCGGACCTTGTGCACGCCGACGCCTACCGACTCGGCAGCCGGGCCGAGGTGGACGATCTCGATCTTGACGCCGATCTGGCGACCGCGGTGACCGTGGTCGAGTGGGGCACCGGGCTGGTCGAGGACCTCGCTGACAGCGTCCTCGCGGTCACCATCGAGGCCGAAGCCGGGCCGACGGAGGCCGCCGACGCCGCTGCGGGCCAGCGGACCGTGCGCGTCCGTGGCTGGGGCGAGCGCTGGCAGCAGCCCGAGGCCATCGCGGCGGCGCGGCGCGCGGCCACCGGAGCCGCGGCCAGCCGCTAGCGACCCGCGGTTCCGCGGCTGCTGCCGGACGGACGACCCGCGGGCCGGTCGGCTCCGTTCCCCTATCGTCGCAGGTCGCTGGTGTCGCGGTCCGGATTGTCCTGCACGCCACACGCCGCGCAACTAAACTGCGGGACACTCAGCCAGTCCCTCCAGGAGGCATGCCGTGACCCAGCAGGGCTCGCCGCCCGGCCGTTTGACCCGGCGGGCCGAGGGTGACCATCGCGGACGCGGCGGACCGGACCGGTCGCGAGGGCCCGAGCAGCCAGGCTGGCAGCGCGATGCCTTCGGTCCGGAAGACACCGGCGCGGACCTGCCGTCGTGGGCCGGGCCGAGTTCGTATCGGGTTCGGTCTGGCCGACCGGCAGACCCGCACGCGGGCGGGCCGGCCGGCGAGGCCGGGGTGGCCGCCGGCGCCGGCGACGCCAGGCCGGAGCCGACGGGCGCGCGCGCGGCCAACCGCCGCTATGGCCGGGCTGCGGCCACCCGGCTGCGCAAGTCGCGCCGGCGCGTGTACCGGCTGTGCGGACTCGCCATCGCGGTCTGTGTCATCGGTGCGGTGATCGCGGTGTTCGCGACGCGCAGTACCCCGGAGCGCCAGCCATACGTGACGACGCTGCAGCCGGGTGAGTTCACCACCGTGCCGAACGCGTGCACCAGCGTGAGCGCGGCGGTGCTGGCGCAGTACCTGCCTGGCAAGGGTCGCACGATGACCAACCAGTTCTCGCTGTCGACGCAGAGCCAGTGCAGCTTCACCATCGACGCCAAGCCCATCTTCTTGCTGCTGGAGGTCGGCGCGCAGGCCTACCAGCCGTTCGCCGCGGCCAGCGGAAACGGCAGCGCCTCAGACAATGCCAGCGACAACCTCACCCTGACCAAGTCGACGCTCGCGGCGCCGCCGAAGAAGTCCCCGCTGTCGCCGGCGCAGATCACGCCGCTGGCGAAGCTGGGCCAGCAGGCCTTCATGGCTTACCAGCGCGAGACGGCCGGCAATATCACCAGCGATGTCGTCACCGTGCTCGTGCTCGAGCGCAACGTGCTGATCACCGTGGAGCTGTCCACCCAGCAGTCGCCTGGCTTCAGCCCGGCCCCGGTCGCGACCCTGGAGGCCGGAGCGATCGCCGCGGCCAGGAACGTGCTGGCCAAGGTGCTCACCCAGCCGACCGCCTGACCGCCCGGCAGCGTGCTGGCGGCCTGCGGCGACGGGGCCAGCTCGCGATCCGGGGCGCGCGGCCACCCTGTCCGGGTGGGGCGGTCCGACCATGGCTACCTCGTCACTAGGCTGGGCAATCGTGCTGCTGCTCGCCCTGGACACCGCGACCCCGGCGGTGACCGTTGCCCTGCACGACGGGTCCGCCGTCGTCGCCGAGCTGAGCACGGTTGACGCGCGCCGGCACGGCGAGGTGCTCGCGGTGTTCATCGATCAGGTGCTGCGCAAGGCGGGTGCCGAGCGCGCCGACCTGACCGCCATCGCCGTCGGGGTCGGGCCTGGCCCTTACACCGGGCTGCGCGCGGGCGTCGTGACGGCGCGGGTTCTCGGCAGCGCGCTGGACATCAGGACGGACGGCATCTGCTCGCTGGACGTGATCGCCGCCCAGGCGACGGCGGGCGCGGCGGGCTCGGAGTTCCTGGTCGCGACCGACGCGCGGCGCCGCGAGGTGTACTGGGCGGTCTACACGCCGGATGGCGAGCGCAGCGCGGGGCCGTACGTGAGCCGGCCGCCGGACGTACCGGCGGGCCTGCCGGTGGCGGGGGAAGGCGCCGTGCTGTACCCGGAGCTCGGCAGCCGGGCACTCGCGCCGCGTTACCCGGCCGCCGCGCAGCTCGCCTGCCTCGCCGTGGACCGGATGTCCGCGGGGCTGCCACCCCGCCTGGCGGAGCCGCTGTACCTGCGCAGGCCGGACGCCAGGGAGCCAGGCCCGCCGAAGCGGGTGACACCGTGACCGGCCTGCGGCTCCGCACGATGACGACTGGCGACCTGGACACCGTGCTGAGGCTGGAGCTGGCGCTGTTCGGCGAGGAGGCGTGGTCGCGGCAGATGCTGGTCGGTGAGCTGGGCCAGCAGCCAGCGACCCGGCGGTACCTGGTCGCCGAGGACGACGGGGAGATCGTCGGGTACGCCGGGCTGCTGGCCGCTGGCGGGCAGGCAGACGTGCTGACGATCGCCGTCGATGCCGCGCGGTGGGGGCGGGGCGTAGGCTCCGCGCTGCTCCGGCAGCTGCTCGCCGAGGCCGCGGAGCGCGGCTGCACCGAGGTGTTCCTGGAGGTCAGGGCCGATAACGCGCGGGCACAGCGCCTCTACCGCTGGTGGGGCTTTGCGGATGTCGGCATCCGCCGCGGCTATTACCAGCCGTCGGGCACCGACGCCATCGTGATGCGCCGACCGCTCACCGGTCCGGCTCCGACGGGCCCTGGTCACGGCGACGGCGACGGCAGCGGGGAGGCGGGCGCGTGACGGCCCCGCTGGTGCTCGGCATCGAGACGTCGTGCGACGAGACGGGGGTCGGGCTCGTGCGCGGGCAGGAGCTGCTGGCCGACGCCGTCGCCTCCAGCGTCGACGAGCACGCCCGGTTCGGCGGCGTGGTGCCTGAGGTGGCCAGTCGGGCTCACCTGGAGGCCATGGTGCCCACCGTGGACCGGGCGCTGAGCCAGGCGGGCGTCCGGCTCGCCGACGTGGACGCGATCGCCGTGACCGCGGGACCCGGGCTTGCCGGGGCGCTGCTGGTCGGCGTGTGCGCGGCGAAGGCCTACGCGCTCGGCACGGGCAAGCCGCTCTATGGCGTCAACCACCTCGCGGCGCACGTGGCTGTCGACCAGCTGGAGCACGGGCCGCTGCCCGCCCCCGCGATCGCGCTGCTGGTGTCGGGTGGACATTCCTCGTTGCTGCTCGTGCCGGATCTGGCCGAGGATGTGGTCCCGCTCGGCGCCACCATCGACGACGCGGCCGGCGAGGCGTTCGACAAGGTGGCCAGGGTGCTGGGCCTGCCGTTCCCCGGCGGTCCGCACATCGACCGGGCGGCGGCGGCCGGCGACAGAGACCACATCGCCTTCCCCCGCGGCAAGTACGCGGACGGCACCAGCGACTTCTCGTTCTCTGGCCTGAAGACCGCGGTGGCCAGGTGGGTGGAGGCGCGCGAGGCGACCGGTGAGCCGGTCCCCGTGGCCGACGTGGCCGCGTCGTTCCAGGAAGCCGTCGCGGACGTGCTGACCCGGAAGGCGGTGGCCGCCTGCCGGGCGAATGGCGTGGACCACCTGGTGATCGGCGGCGGGGTTGCGGCCAACTCGCGGCTGCGCGCGCTGGCCGCGGACCGGTGCGCGGCCGCGGGGGTACAGCTCCGGGTGCCGCGTCCGGGTCTGTGCACCGACAATGGCGCGATGGTGGCGGCGCTCGGCGCCGAGCTGGTCGCCCGCGGCGTGGCGCCGTCGGCGCTCGACTTCGCCGCGGACTCCTCGCTGCCCGTGACGCAGGTCGTCGCCGCCTGACGTATCCCGCTGGTTCCGTCGCCGGGGCCCCTTCCGGCCTGGTCAGCGGCCCGCCGTGGACCCTGCCGAGGCGGCGCGGGCGCCCCCGCTTTGACGTGCGGACGATAGCGGGCTAGGGTGCGTAGCTGGCACTCACTACGGTAGAGTGCTAACGCGACAAGGTTGGTCTGGCTCCCGCGACGGCAGGCCGACATGGTCGACTCTCTAGTCAGCTAGCCCTTTCCGGAGGGGGAGGTCAGATCGTGACGACCGCCACCAAGGTTGTTCTGAAGCCGCTCGAAGACCGGATCGTGGTGCGCCCGCTCGAGGCCGAGCAGACCACTGCGTCCGGGCTCGTCATCCCCGACACTGCCAAGGAGAAGCCCCAGGAGGGCGAGGTCCTTGCGGTCGGCCCCGGCAGGTTCGACGACGCCGGTACCAAGCGCGTCCCGATGGACGTCAACGTCGGCGATGTCGTGCTGTACAGCAAGTACGGCGGCACCGAGGTGAAGTACCACGGCGAGGAGTACCTGGTGCTCTCCGCCCGTGACGTGCTCGCCGTCATCGTGAAGTAAGCGAGCGGATCTCGCGCGCGGGCTTCGCCCGCGTCGGGCTGGTGCACACCGCCCGGCACCGCCCCGGCTCGGCTCGCGGCACGCGGAGCAGAACTCCGCGGTTCGCGGGCTGGTCCGGGGCGGTGGCGTGATCTGCCGGGGTATCGGCACTCCAACACACTCCGCACCGCACACAAGACACTGAGGTAAGCACATGGCCAAGAGCCTTGAGTTCGACGAGGACGCCCGGCGCGCGCTGGAGCGCGGCGTGAACCGCCTCGCGGACACCGTGAAGGTGACGCTCGGCCCGAAGGGCCGCAACGTCGTCATAGACAAGAAGTGGGGCGCGCCCACCATCACCAACGACGGCGTGACGGTGGCGCGCGAGATCGAGCTGGAAGACCCGACCGAGAACCTGGGCGCGCAGCTCGCCAAGGAGGTCGCCACCAAGACCAACGATGTCGCCGGTGACGGCACCACGACCGCGACCGTGCTGGCCCAGGCCATGGTGGCCGAGGGCCTGCGGAGCGTCGCCGCGGGCGCCAATCCCATGGAGCTCAAGCGGGGCATCGACGCCGCGGCCGCCGCGGTGGCTGAGGCGCTCGGCTCGGTGGCCCGTGACGTCGAGGAGCGCACCGAGATCGCCAACGTGGCGACCATCTCCGCCCAGGACTCCAAGATCGGCGAGGTCATCGCCGAGGCGTTCGACAAGGTCGGCAAGGACGGCGTCATCACCGTCGAGGAAGCCCCGACGATGGGGATCGAGCTGGAGTTCACCGAGGGGATGCAGTTCGACAAGGGCTACATCTCGGCGTACTTCATCACCGACGCCGAGCGCATGGAGGCGGTGCTGGAAGACGCCTACGTGCTGCTGAGCGGCGGCAAGATCTCCTCCATGCAGGAGTTCCTGCCGCTGCTGGAGAAGATCGCCCAGACGAAGAAGCCGCTGCTGGTCATCGCGGAGGACGTCGAGGGCGAGGCGCTGTCCACCCTCGTGGTCAACAAGATCCGCGGCCTGCTGAACGTTGCCGCGGTGAAGGCACCCGGCTTTGGCGACCGGCGCAAGGCGATGCTGGCCGACATGGCCATCCTGACCGGCGGGCAGGTCGTCAGCGAAGAGGTCGGCATCAAGCTGGAGCTGGCCGGCCTGGACGTGCTCGGCCAGGCCCGCCGGATCGTGGTGACCAAGGACACCACGACGCTCATCGACGGCGCCGGGGCGCAGTCGGAGGTTGACGACCGGATTCGCCAGCTCCGAGTCGAGATCGAGAACACCGACTCGGACTGGGACCGGGAGAAGCTGCAGGAGCGGGTCGCCAAGCTGGCCGGCGGCGTCGCCGTGCTGCGCGCGGGCGCCGCCACCGAGGTCGAGCTCAAGGAGAAGAAGCACCGGCTCGAAGACGCCATCTCGGCCACCAGGGCCGCTATCGAGGAGGGCATCATCCCCGGCGGTGGCAGCGCGCTGGTCCACGCGGCTTCCAGGCTCGGCGACCTGGGCAAGACGGGTGACGAGCTCACCGGCGTGCAGATCGTTCGGCGCGCGCTGTCTGCGCCGGCCCGGTGGATCGCCGAGAACGCCGGCGCCGAGGGCGGCGTCGTCGTGGCCCGGATCGCTGAGCTGCCCGTCGGGCACGGCTACAACGCCGTGACCGACGAGTTCGGTGACCTGATGGCGCAGGGCGTCATTGACCCGGTGAAGGTGACCCGGTCGGCCGTGCAGAACGCGGCTTCCATCGCCGGCATGCTGCTGACCACCGAGGTGCTGGTCAGCGACAAGCCGGAGCCGGAGGAGCCGGCGGCCAACGCCCACGGGCACGGACACCAGCACTAACGAGATCGGCCGTCGGCGGCACCAGCCG
>JASHPF010000011.1 GCA_030038295.1 Streptosporangiaceae bacterium | reverse complement strand
TGGCGGCGATCCGCGCCTACCCGGGCCTGCCGGAGACCGCGAACGTCGAAGCGTGGCTGGTCACGATCGCGCACCGCAAGGCGATCGACGTGCTGCGCGCCCGGAAACGGCACCCGGTCCCGGTGGGAGAGCTCCCCGAGCAGCCGACCGGTCTTGGTGTCCCTGGCACGGACGACGCCGGGCTGTGGCAGGCGATCCGGCAGTTGCCTGACAAGCAACGGCAGGCGGTGGCCTACCACTATGTCGCCGACCTGCCTTACGCCGAGATCGCTCAGATCCTCGGCGGCACCACCGAGGCGGCACGCAGGGCCGCGGCGGACGGCATCAGGAACCTGCGGACGAGTTACCAGGGCGGAGCCTGATCATGAACGACCACGAAGACCTTTTCACGACGCCAGCCGAGCCCGACGCGCTGGCGCGGCTGCACCGCCGCCTCGAGCAAGCCGCCGAGCAGGAGGGGTTGCTCGACGTTGCGTACCGGACAGTCGATTCCCCGGTCGGCCCGCTGCTGCTCGCGGCCACGCCGCGCGGGGTCGTCCGGCTCGCCTACGACATCGAGGATCACGATCGCGTACTGGAGACCCTGGCCGGCAGGCTGAGCCCTCGCGTGCTGCGGGCCCCGAGTCGGCTGGATGCGGCGGCGCGGGAACTGGAGGAGTACTTCGCCGGGCGGCGCCAAGTATTCGACCTCCCGCTTGACCTGTCGCTGTCCAAGGGCTTCCGGTTGCTGGTGCAGCAACAGTTGCCATCGATCGGCTACGGGCAAACTCGGAGCTACCGGCAGGTCGCTGAACTTGTCGGCCGCCCGACGGCGGTTAGGGCGGTCGGCACGGCCTGCGCTACGAACCCGCTGCCCGTGATCGTGCCCTGTCACCGAGTGCTCCCGAGTGACGGCACGCCCGGCCACTACGTAGGCGGGCCCGACGCCAAGATCACGCTTCTGAACCTGGAGGCAGCAGCGTGAGTATTCCCATACGCACGCCGCGGAGCAGACGGGTCACCGATCCGTGGCAGCACCGGGTCGACTCCGGCGACTGGGATGCCGTAACGGCCGAGGTGAACGAGTACGGAGGCGCCCTGCTGCCGCAATTGCTCACGGGCGCCGAGACGGCCCGTATCCGATCCCTGTACGAGGACGGCCAGTACTTCCGCGCAACGGTCAACATGGGTCGGCACCGTTTCGGGGAGGGCGAGTACCGCTACTTCAGGGTCCCGTACCCCGAGCCGGTGGAACGGCTCAAGCAGGCACTGTACCCCCGGCTGCTGCCGATCGCCCGCGACTGGCACGCGAAGCTCGGCCGCCCCGCTCCGTGGCCGGACACACTGGACGAATGGCTGCGCATGTGCCACGACGCCGGGCAGCCCAAGCCGACGGCGATCCTGCTGCGCTATATCCAGGGTGACTGGAACGCGCTACACCGCGACCTCTACGGAGAGCTCGTCTTCCCCCTGCAGGTCGTGATCAACTTGAGCGAACCGGGTGTCGACCACACCGGAGGAGAGTTCCTGCTCCTCGAGCAGCGCCCCCGCGCGCAGTCCCGGGGCACCGCGACATTGCTTCCGCACGGGCACGGCTACCTCTTCACGACCCGTGACCGGCCGGTCCGCTCGGCCCGGGGATGGTCAGCAGCCCCGGTACGGCATGGCGTGTCCGCGATCCGGTCCGGCCAGCGGCTTACGCTGGCGCTGGTCTTCCACGACGCGGCGTGAGCAGCCTGAGGACCTACACGCTGCTCGGCGCCGACCGCAAGCCCTTTCAGTCCCCCAGCAAGGGACAGTGGGGCGGTCACCGCGGCACCCGGATCTACGGCCGCCTCGACTGTCCTGCTGCGCTGCGCGCCGTCGCTCGCGGCGGCTACATGCGTAGCCGCGTGTTCTTCGCCGACGAAGCTGCTGCGATCGCCGCGGGCTACCGGCCTTGCAGCACCTGCTGCCCAGACCGCTACCGGGAATGGAAGACACGCGGAACCAACTAGCCGCCGGTACGGTGAGCGGCCAAGTCTGCGCGAACTCCAGTCAGAGAGGAGCCAGATGCGGACGATGTCAGCGCACAGATGGGCCGGATCGGTGTGTCCTGGCCGATGATCCGCGACGAACCGTCAGCAGCACCGATCGGCGGATCTGGTTTCTGTGGCAGACGAGCCGCGACCGGGAGCCGCATAGCCCACGTCATGGCGCGGTGCGGAACGCGGCGTCCTCATCAGGCCGGTTGCAATTCTGGTTGCAGTTCACCCTTGTCCTGCCCCGTCCACCGGCGTACGCCACTGCGCTGAGATGCACTGACGTACCACAGTGGACGTCGGCGGACAGCGGATTCCGTCCTCTTAATCCGCGGGTTCGGGGTTCAAGTCCCTGGCGGCGCACCCGTCGTTTATGGCATTTGACCTGGGCGTTCTCCGTGACCGGGCGATCTTCCGGCATCGCGTGCGCGCGCATGTTTTCGATATTTGCTCGTTTGCCATGATCTTGGTAAGGGACCGTGATCGTCGGCCCCCTCCAGCCCGCCCGCTGACGCGCGACGGCACGCCACGGCGGGCGTTACGGCCGCCAGGACATTGCACGCCGGTCCGCCCGACAATCGCGACAGTCACAGATCCGAGTCTCTGGCCGCCGAGGATGGCGGTGCGGCCGGTGCCGTAACGCCACAACGCTGAGCAGGACCACGACGGAGGCGGGCAGATGGGCCTGCTAGTGAAGGATCCTCGCTAGTTCCGAGCCGAGCGACGATCTGCCGACCGAAAGCCTGCCCATCGATCCTCGCTCAGCCGACGCCGAGACTGCTCTTGGCGGCGGACTCAAAGATCCGGAACGGCAGCAGCCGCTTGGCCATGATGCCAATGCGCTCGCTGGTCTTGCCTACCGACACCCGGCGCGGCGGCCGTCGGTCGCCGAGCAGCCGCGCGACCGTGGCGGCGACGTCGGCGGGCGGGGCGCCGTTGCGCTCGTCGCGCTCCATCGCGGCGACGGCCTTTCCCATCGCCGGCGCGTAGTCACTGCCGTTCGCTCCGGCCACGACCGTGCGCCTGGCAGTGAACTCCGTCTTGAAGTTGCCCGGCTGCACGAGCGTGAGATCGATGCCGAACGGCGCCACCTCATACGCCAGCGCCTCGGCGTATCCCTCGAGCGCGAACTTGCTCGCGCTGTAGAACGCCTGGAAGGGAATGCCGATGACGCCGCCAATGGAGCTGATGAGAACTATCCGTCCGCTTCGCTGAGCGCGCATCTGCGGAAGTACTGCCCGCACCACGCGCACGCAGCCCCAGAAGTTCGTCTCGAACTGCGCTTTGGCTTCGTCGACACTGGTGTCCTCGACCGCGCCCGCGATTCCCCAGCCCGCGGCCGCGACTACAGCGTCCAGGCGGCCACTGCCGGTAATCACGCTGGCCACGCCCGCCTGCACCGACGTGTCGCTGTCGACGTCCATCACCATGCCGGTCCAGCCAGGGCCGCCCGTTCCGCGTCTGCTAGCCCCGACGACTGTCCATCCAGCGTCGGCGAGCCGGTCAGCGCAGGCGCGGCCGAGGCCCGCAGAGGCGCCCGTGATCAGTGCGACGCGCGCGGCGTTCGTCATCGTGGCAGCTTCTCATCGGTGGCGGCGTGGTGTCATCACCCATTGTCACTGGCCCTGGCTACATTGATGCGTCAACGCGCACGTAATAATCGCGCCCCAGCCCGACCCTGTTCGACCAGCCGACCTGGGGTGCGACTGGCGGCAGCGGCAGCATTCGGGCACGGTCGACGTCGATCACATCAACCGGGCGGGTCCTGATCGTGCGCACGACCCTCCCGTTGGCAACGGCAAGCCACTCACTGAACTGGGCGTTGAAGTCAGCCGCGGACGCGACGTCACGGCCAGGCATGAAGGTCGTCTCAAAGAACTGGTTGCGCCGCTCCACGACGGGTTACCGGCTGCTGATGCGGTGCGCGCGGCAATGGCCGGACCGCATCTGGGGATCGGTCGTCCGCTGGCGCAGCGGCTGCTGGCCGCCGGTGAGCGGGTGCTGGACGTACCTGCGAAGCTAAGGGCGAGCAGCGCTGCCAGCAGCGCGAAACCAAGCCCGATGGGTATCCGGTGATCGAGCCAACATCGCCGCGGGCCTGGCAACGCTCATCACATCACCAACCTGCGCCAACCTGATGCCAGTGGCGATCGAGGCGCGCCGGAGGTGTCAACGTGGAGCGCCCCGCCGGACGAACGACGTTGACACGGGCAAGCGCCGTCGCACCCTTGCAAGCCTGCCGGACGGCCCCTTGACAAACCGCGTCATAGAAGGGAGCCATGAGCGTGGGGCGATGCCGTCTGCAGCTAGGTGGAGAATGAGGTCATATGGCGAGCTTGGTGATTGACGATCAAGAGGTCACCGTTTCCCTGTCGGCGGCCGAGAGACTCGAGGCGCTGCACGGGAATGTCACGGTCCCGCGGGCAGCCGTGGTGCGCGCGTGGGTGGCGCCGGACGGGCTGGAGGAGGTCCATGGCCTCAAGATGCCCGGCACGGGATGGCCGGGCGTGATCATGGTGGGCACCTGGCGAGACGGCGAGGTGGTCACCTTCGCCGTCTGCCACGGCCGTCGGTCGGCTCTCGTCCTCGACCTGGCCGACCAGGTATATGACCGGATCGTTGTCACCGTCGAGAATCCTGAGGAAGCAGTCGCCCGCCTGACCTGAGACGGTTCCGCAGCGGCTGGCGGTGACCGGCACAGCTGTGTCCGGTCGAGCTGTCAACCGCTGGCCGGACCGCAGGCCGAGACCAGGGCCAGCTCCATGATCGCCATATAAAACTCGGCTTCATCATGCTCCGTCACGGCGCTTCCTCGGCATCGAGCGCACAACGTCGTTCAGCATGGCCACAGGCGCTCCGCAAGATTGTCGCGGACCGGGCGCAGAACCGAAACATCGGTGAGCCCTGTCACGCCGGAACCGGTAGTGCGAATCGGCCACCAGCTGATGGGGCGGATCTGGCGCGTGGTCGACGTCCCGCCAGCGCAGCCCGGCCGCCTCGCCGCGGCGCAGGGCGCAGCGCGATCAGGTGAAAGCAGGCATACAGCCGGTGGCCGCTGATGGAGTGCAGGAACCGCGCGGTCTGCTCCGCCGTCCACACCGCCACGGCAGGATGCTCGCCGGTTCGCTGCCAGTGCTCGCCCCGCTCCGGCGTCCACACCACCGCGCGGGGACGCCGTGTCCGTGGCAGCTCGGCCCGGCTGGCCGGGCTGCCAGCGATCAGGCCACGGCGGACCGCGGCTTTCAGCGTGGTCCGCGGCGTCGCGCGGATCCGTGCAGGGTCGCGGCCGTCACCGGCGACCCGGCCGCCTGGTTCTGCCGGATGACCACGGTGAACATCGCCTGCACTGTAGCACCGGCGATCAGGTCATCCGGGGCGGGACTGCAGTGCGCCCTGCTTGGTGCGTAGCCGGGCAGGGAGGGCCGGCCGGGATCGGTTCCTTGTCCTAGGGCCTAGCGGCTCTGCGTGCCGGGACGCCCTGGCCGGGTCGCGGAACTGGCGCCAGGCGCTGCTGCTGGGCCTGGGCGCCGGATCTGGGGCAACATCGCCTGCACGGTGAAAAGCTGCGTCGTCTTCCTCAGCTTGTCATCGTCCGGTTCGCCCGCACGCAGATCACAGGGCTTGTCCGCGCGCAGCTAGAGCGTGGCCGACTGGGGCGCGAGCCAGAACTCGTGATCGACCGCGCGGTCTGAGCCGTAGGCGGCCAGATCGAGGTGGCATTTTCGGGACCGGCAATCTTGATAACCGTGGTGCCGGTGGGAGCCCCGTCCTTTCAGGGCTGCGCCACTTACCAAGACCGGACCGTGGACCGACGGTGCACTTCCGGCTACTGGTCACGAGTATTCAGCCGGTGGATTGAAGGTTAAGGCGGGCTGGGAACGGCGGCCATGGCGAAGTACTGGCAGCACGGGATATCGGATGCGCGGGTACGGCCGGTGGCTGCCTGATAATCCCACAAGTGGCCGCCTAGGCCCTGGTAAAACAGCCACGACCCGTCCGCAGACCAGGTGGTCATAGGGGTGATCACCCCGGTCGTGACCGCAACCGAGGACGGGACTGCCGCGGGCTCCTGGTGACGGGCGCCCAGGGGCAGCACGAACAGGCGCGCCTGGCCGCGGCGGGGAGAGGTGAGCGCTTCGGCGGCGATCATCGTGTCACGAGGCGAGATGGCGTTGTCCATGCCGATGGCGTGGACGCCGCTGCGCACCCAACCGGCGGTGCCCGGCGGCGCGGGGAATGATTCGAGCCCTCCGGTGACAACATCGAAGACTCTAAGCTCCGAGCAGGCGTCGATTTCCTCGTGGTAGCTGCAGCCGGTGCCGTAGGCGACGATGCGCGCGTCGGCCGCGAACACGTCGTTCCAGTTCGCTGAGTACGGCAGCGGCCTGGGCGCATGACCGGGAGCCCACAGTTGCAGGGTGCCGTCCGGGGGGCCTTCTAGCAGCAGGCCGCGCTCGGTTCCCCGTACCAGCCAGGTGTTCCCTGGGAGCGTGACCGCGGGCCCCGGCCGACCGCCAGTGACCGGTACCGATCGGACGACCTCGGCCGTCTTCCGCTGGTAGCTGAGCCACACGTGGCCCGGTTCCGCCGAGGGCGCGAAAAACTCCGTGGCCCCCAGCAGCCGCGGCCTGCCCGTCAAGTCGGCGGCGATCGCCGTCGTGCCGTCCTGGCCGACATAGACCAGCTGCCGGCCAACAGCGATCAGGTACGGAGAAAAATCACCGGGGGCGATCCCCGGAACCTGCCGCAGGGCAAGGCGGCCGGTGTCCACTTTGACCAGGTAGGCGGGCGGGCCGAACCCCGGCCCGAAGCCGGGATGGCCGACCGGCCAGAGCAGCACGGTGGCGCCGATGCCCAGGCCTGCCGGGCCGGGCGGTGAGCGGTGACCTGAGCGGCTGGCCACGCGGGCCGCCCCGCGGTGGCCGGTCCCGGTGGCAGCGGCGTACCCGCCCAGCGCGCCGCCTATAGCGAGCACAGCGATAACGCCGGTGGCGAGCTGGCGCCGGCGATGACGCCGTCGCGCCTGCCTTATGACGGCCTGCGCATCCTCATCCGCATTGGGAAGCCGGGTGGCGCCGATGGTCATCATGTCCGCTCCTAGCCCACCTGCTCGATGATCTTCGCCAGCTCCTCCGGCTGGTAGCCGCAGCGCCGGGCCAGTAGCACCAGCTCGCGCGCCCTGGCCACGATGACGCTGCGCTGCGGGCCCTGGCCGGTCACGGTCACGCCGCGGCCGCGGCGGAACTCAACCAGCCCCTCGTCACGAAGCGCCCTCAGCGCCCGGAACACGGTGTTGGCGTTGACGCCCAGCACAGCCGCCAGGTCCCGGGCCGGGGGAAGCCGCTCGCCCGGACCGGCCTCACCGTCACCGATCGCTCGGCGCAGCGCCGCCGCCACCTGCTCATGTAGCGGGACCGCGCTTCGCGGGTCGACCCGGTTGATGACTTTAGTGCTACTCACACTAGCATCATACTCCCGAACCCGCGGGAACGCAGCAGGCGCAGCCTCCAGGCTCACCCGATGCCGCGCGTGCCCGTCACATGCCCGATCGAGCGGCAAGCGGGACAATCGCGGTACGTGGATACCCGCTATCCATGGTTCACGCAGAGAAGATCGTCACCGCGATCGCCCGCGGCACCGCGAGTATCCGGTGGCGCGACTTCGCCGACATGTACACACTCACTAGGCGACACCCGGTTGACGGCATCGAACTCTCTGCATCCATCCGCGAGGTAGCACAGCACCGCGGCACCCGGCTCACGTCGCTCAGCAGCACCCTGGACGGATACGGCGCCATCGGCCAGCAGCGCTGGGAAGCATGGCGGCGAAAGCAGCACCTTGAGGACCGCGTCCCCGGCCAGTTCGGCGACGTGATCGCCGGCTCACTGACGTCTAACAGCGATATGACCTGCGCCGATTTGACGGTTGTGGACGCTGGTGGACAGCGGATTCCGGCCTCTTAATCCGCGGGTTCGGGGTTCAAGTCCCTGGCGGCGCACCCGTGCTGGGCTGGTTTTTCGCTATTCCTCATGCCCAGCCCGCTAGTCCGGAAGGCGCTCGGCCGTGGCGGACTCACCATGGCTGAGCGCCTCCTCGAGCCAGTCGAAGATGCGCTGCGTGGACAAAGACGGAGATCCGACCTGGCAATGGTCCTCGGCACCTTCCTCGGCCGTGAAATTCAGGAAGGTCTTCTCGCACGTGAGCGCGTCGAACAGCTGCCTTGCCTGCCCTGGGTACCACCGGTCACCCTCGGAGTCGATCACGAGTGTCGGGCAAGTGATCTTCTCAGCGACACCCGCCAGCGTGTAGTCGAGGGCCTTGAGGAAGTAGTCGGCTGGAGACGACGCCCGGAACGTGAACATCCCGTTCTCGATGCCCCATCTGGAGTCCGTGCTCGCGTCCATCAGTGATCGCATCACCTCGTTGGCTCCGCCCGGATCGTCGCGCACCCAGTCGATGGCGGCTTGGCGCGACATCCCGCTCGGCAACCGGGGGGCCATGAAGTCGAAGACGCCCCCGTTGGCAATGCATGCCGCGAGCCGGTGCTCGAACGCCGCGGCCCGCGGAGCCAGGTAGCCGCCGAAGCTGATGCCCAGGAGGGCGACGCGTTCCGGGTCGACCGCCGGCAGGCCGAGCACGTAGTCGACGACCGGCGTGACCACCGCTTCCCAGTCCGGCCGGAAGCCCAGGCCCTGCTCGCGGATTACCGCACCCTGGCCTGGTCCCTCGAAGGTGAGGCAGTTGATGCCACGGGCGGTGGCGGCCATCGCGTGGGCACGGAGCTCCTCCTGGGTGCCGTCATATCCGGTGTGCACGATAAGGGTCGGAGCCCTCGACCGGGTCTCCTCTGCACGGTAGAAATAGCCGGGAAGCACGGTGTCCTGGTACGGGATCGCCACCCGCTCGGCGGTCAGCGGGCTCAAGGAAAGCGCCTGCTCGAAGCAGGACCGCGCGCTGCGGGAAAAGTCGACGATGCGAGGATCGCGCGGATCGCCGTGCAGGTAGAACTCCGCGGCGCGGTAGTAGTTCGAGGCGCGAAAGTAGGCCTCCCGGGCGCTGACCCTATGACCGCGCTCCCGGCTTCGACCGGCAATCGCGTGCACCCGCCTGGCGGTCTTCAGCCACTCGGCGGTCCAGCCCTCGAAGTCGCCCTCGCCGATTCGGTACGCGGTAGACAGAACCTCGCCGACCTCAGCCTCACCCGAAGCTGCCGAGCCGAGCAGCCTCAACGTCTGGAAGTCGAACTGAGCGTCATCGAAGATGACATGCATCGCCGCCTCACCTCCGCGAACACGGCCGGACCGGACGCGTCCAACCTCGCAGGCCCGGCCGGACATGCGGCAGGGCCGCAAGTCCCTCCATCCGAACGCACGAAGACGAAGCCAGCCACGGGCGACCTTGTCAGTCCCGGAGCTCGCACCGCCTGGCACAGCCGACGGCGAGGAGCACTGGCGTGGCCTACCCCCGGACGACTACCAGGGCGGCACCATAGGACTCCGGCGAGGCGGAAGGCCGGACACCGGAACACGCTCCCGCGTAGCAGCAGGCAGACGAGCACTTGTGAACGAGGTTGAGCACGATGAGCGAAGTCACCGTGGTTATCGGAGCGGGATCCATCGGTCAGGCAATAGCCCGGCGGATCAGCGCTGGCAGGAAAGTGCTGCTGGCTGACCTGCACCAGGGCAACGCCGAAGCAGCGGCGGAGGTCATGAGCGACGCAGGGTTCGACGTGAGCACGGCCACCGTCGACGTGTCGCAGCGCGCATCGGTGCACCAGCTCGCCGAAACAGCCGCGCGGCTCGGCGACGTCACTGCAGTTATCCACGCCGCCGGGGTCTCGCCCAGTCAGGCGTCCCCGGCGACAATCCTCGCCGTCGACCTCTACGGAACCGCGCTCGTGCTGGAGGAATTCGGGAACGTCATCGCCGCGGGCGCCGCCGCGGTCGTCATCGCCTCGCAATCTGGCCACCGCCTGGGTGCCCTGTCCGCGGCCGAGGACGCCGCTCTGGCTACCACGCCCGCCGACGAGCTGCTGAGCCTGCCCATGCTCCAGCCCGACCGCGTGACCGACTCCCTGCACGCCTACCAGCTGGCAAAGCGCGGGAACTCGCTACGGGTCATGGCCGAAGCCGTTCGGTGGGGCAAGAAACGTGCGCGGGTGAACACGATCAGCCCTGGCATCATCATCACCCCGCTCGCCAAAGACGAGCTGACCGGACCCCGCGGTGAGGGCTACCGGCGCATGATCGAACTGTGCCCGGTCAGGCGAGCCGGCACCCCAGACGAAGTCGGCACCATCGGCGCGCTCCTCCTAGGGCCAGACGCTGCCTTCATCACCGGCAGCGACTTCCTGATGGATGGCGGCGTTACCGCCTCCTACTTTTACGGTGAGCTCGCCCCTCAATGATCCGGGCATCCCGAGACGCAGGCGCAAACTGACTGACGAGGCGCGCGATCGCAGCGCTCTTGGTACCGCACTCTTAATCCGCGGGTTCGGGGTTCAAGTTCCTGGCGGCGCACCCGTTCTTAGCTGGTTCTCTTGTGCTTCCCATTTCTTGAGCTACCAGCTCGGCGGTGCGACCACTGCGAGGCGTAACGTCAGACTCAACCGGGCAAGTTCAGGTTGCGCTGGCGAGCACGCAGGGTCCGTTCGCGGCGAACTGGTCATGTGCGGCACCGGCCAGCCTCGTTCTGATCTCGGTCACCCAGGCCAGCAAGACGACGCTAAGCCGAGCCGGCCGAGCCGCTCACTAGGGAGACCGGGTTATGACAACCCAGGCCAGCGGTGGGCTAAGCCACCGGATCGTCGTGGGCGTGGACGGATCCGAATCGTCGAAAGCCGCGCTCAGGTGGGCGCTCGGGCAGGCGCACCTGACCGGCGCGGTGGTGGAGGCCGTAACAGCCTGGGAGATCCCGGTCGCGTACGGCTACCCGGCACCGTTCCTCGATGAGGTGAACTTCCCGGAACTGGCGACCAAGGTAGTGAGAGACGCCATCAGCGAGGTTCGGGCAGGTAGTACCGAGCCACCACCGGTCCAGTACAAGGTTGTCGAGGGCAACGCTGCCAGGGTGCTGCTGAACGAATCAGCGGGCGCAGACCTGCTGGTGGTCGGCAGCCGCGGCCATGGTGGGTTCGTCGAGGCGCTACTCGGTTCGACTGGTCAGCACTGCCTACACCACGCGACATGTCCTGTCGTGGTGATCCGAGACTCTGTTGTCGGCCAGCGCGGCCGCTGACCAGGCCGAACCGCACATCATCACGAGCGGATCGCTGTCGGACGGGAGCCACGGGGGGTGCTATGACCGAAAATGGGATTGTCGTCGGCTATGACGGTTCCGCCTGCGCTGAGCAGGCGATCGCCTGGGCAGCGAGAGAAGCGCGATCACGGCAGTCAGTCCTGACAGTGTGCCTCGTTCAGGCTCCCGGGTACCCTTCCAGTCCTGGGCCGTCTGACCAGGACAGCTCATCGCGACAAGCGGCCGAGGCAGCGCTCGCACCTGGCGTGAAGCTGGCGGCCGCCCTTGCGGGTGACGGTGAGGTACGGCCGCTGCTGGCGGCTGGTTCTCCGGCTGGCGAACTGTGCGGGCTGGCTGCGGATGCCGACATGCTGGTCGTCGGGTGCCGCGGGCGCGGCGGCCTTCCCGGTCTCCCTGTCGGGTCCGTTAGCCTCCGCGTCGCAGCTGCCGCGCGCGGCCGCGTCGTCGTGGTGGGTGGCGATTGGCGGTCTGTGCCCACCGCTCCGCGGCCTGTCGTGGTCGGTAGCGATGGGTCGCCTGAGTCAGGCCCGGCCGTGACATTCGCCTTCGAGGAGGCAGTTCTGCGCGAAGCCGACCTGCTGGCGGTGTGTGCGCTTGCCGACGATCGAGCGCAGTTCGGTACCGCGGGACAGATTCGCGGGGACTTCGAGAACCTCATCGCGAGCCAGCAGGAAGAGCACCCGGACGTCCTGGTACGTCGCCAGGTGTCGCAGGGCTCGGCCCGTGCCGCGCTGCGAGAGGCCGGCGCACAGGCGCAGATGGTCGTCGTCGGCGCACGGGGCAGGGGTGGAATCGACGGTTTGCCGCTCGGCTCGGTAGGGCTGACGGTGCTCAGTTCCGCGACGTCCCCGGTCGGCGTGGTCCATCACGAGGACTCACCCTGAGCAAGCCAAAGCCGTGCAGGCGCGACCACTTGCCGACTGCGGCGGGGTGGCAGCATCGTTCGGGACAGGGTGGTGGTTCATGGGCGCGAATGCCTGCGACGACGTGTTCGACTGGGCTGGTCGCGACCCGGCGCGTGCTGTACTCGCCACGCAGGCCGATGGCGCCTGGCAGCCCGTCACCGCGGAGCAGCTCGCTCGCCGGGTCGGTGCGGTAGCCGCGGGCCTGGTGGCCAATGGCATCAGGCCCGGTGACGGGTCGGCCTGATGGCGGCGACAAGCCTCGACTGGGCCGTTTGCGACTTTGCCATCTGGGCCGCCGGGGCAGTGACCGTGCCCATCTACGAGACCTCGCCGGCGGACCAGATCGGCTGGCAGCTCGGCGATTCCGGCGCCGTCGCGGTCTTCGCCGGCACAGCAGGCATCGCCGAAGCCGTCCACCGCGCCAAGCCAGAGACCGTTGAGACGCCAACGCAACGGTGTCGAGGCCCGAGACGATCAAGCGGTTCCGCATCCTGCCTGGCCAGTTTGAGGTGGGCGCTGAACTCACGCCCACGGGCAAGACCCGCCGCGACTACGTCATGGCTAAGTACGCCAGCGACATCGATGCGCTGTATGCGTGAGCCGGCACGGGTCTCTGCCCTCAGGCGGCTGTGCGCGAGGCATCCGGCCCCTTCTCGCGGATCGCGGCCGACTCTGCAGCCCGCGGCGGAGCGCGACCCGTGAGCAATACCGAGACCATGCCCACGACAAATGCGGCAAGGACAAGCGCCGGCGGCCGGCCGTCAGGGGCGAATCCGCTGATCGCGAGCTTGGTCAGGCCGGTCATGCTGGCAGCGA